>QNBX01000195.1 GCA_003644265.1 Planctomycetota bacterium | reverse complement strand
TGGCGGCGGGGGGCGGCCTCGCCTGGCAGATCCTGGCCTCGGCCGAGGGGCCCGTCACCACGCCCCCTGAGCTGCCGGCGCCCTTGGTGCGGGCGGTGCAAGCGCGGCAGGAGAGCGTGCGCTTCGACGTGCTCAGCCATGGCACGGTGACGCCGCGCACCGAGAGCAGCCTGGTGCCCCAGGTGCCCGGCCGCGTGGAGTGGGTCTCGCCGTCATTCGTGGCGGGCGGCTTCTTCGAGCAGGGCCAGGCCCTTCTGCGTCTGGACAAGCGCGACCATGAGCTGGCCGTGGTGGCGGCGCAGGCCGACGTGGCCCAGGCCGAGATGACGCTGGCGCTGGAGCAGAGCGAATGTGACGTGGCCCGGGAGGAGTGGGAGGCGCGCGAGCAGGGCGAGGCCGGTGACCTGGTGCTGCGCGTGCCGCAGCTGGCCCGGGCGCAGGCGGGGCTGGCTGCCGCCGAGGCCGCGCTGGAGCGCGCGCGCCTCGATCTGGGCCGCACCACCATCTCGGCGCCCTACGCGGGTCGCGTACGCCAGCGCTCGGTCGACCGCGGCGCCTACGTGCAGCCCGGGCAGCGCCTGGCCGTGCTGTATGCCGTCGATCAGGCCGAGATCCGCCTGCCCGTGCCCGATTCAGAGCTGGCCTTCCTCGACCTGCCCCTGGCCTACCGCGGGGAGGCCCCGCCCGATGGTCACCTGCCCGTGACCGTGCGCGCGGTCTTCGCCGGGCGCGGCTGGTCGTGGCAGGGACGCGTGGTGCGCACCGAGGGCGAGATCGATCCGACCAACCGCATGTTGCACCTGGTGGTGGCCGTGGACGACCCCTACGGCTCCGGCGGCGAGCCAGGCCGACCGCCCCTGGCCGTAGGCATGTTCGTGGAGTGCGTGCTGCACGGGCGCAAGCTGCCGGAGGCGATCGTGCTGCCCAGCGCGGCCCTGCGCAAGGACGACTACGTGTTTGTGGTGCAGGGCGGCCGCCTGCAGCGCCGCGAGGTGCAGCTGCTGCGGCGCGAGCGCGAGCGCGTGGTGCTGAGCGGCGGCGTGCAGCCCGGCGAGCTGGTCTGTACCTCCATCCTCGAGGTGGCCCTGGACGGCATGACCGTGCGCCTGGACGACCAGCTGCCATGAGCGGCATCACGACCTTCTTCGCTGACCGGCCCGTGGCCGCCAGCATGCTCATGTGGATCATCCTGGCCGGGGGCCTGCTGACCGTCCCGGTCATCGAGCAGGAGGTCTTCCCCGAGGTGGACAGCGGCATCATCTCCGTCTCGGTGCTGGTGCGCGGATCCACGCCGGGGGAGGTCGAAGAGGGCGTCTGCATCAAGATCGAAGAGGCCGTGCAGGGCCTGGAGGGCATCGAGCGCGTGACCTCGCGCGCGGTGAGCAACCTGGGCTCGGTCACCATCGAGCTGCGCGACGGCGAGGACATGCGCGAGGTGCTCGACGACGTCAACGCGGCGGTGGACGCCATCGACACGTTTCCCGAGCAGGCCGAGGAGCCGCTGGTCCAGGAGTTCGAGATCGGCCGGCAGGTGCTCAACGTGGCGGTCTCCGGCCCGCTCGACGAGCGCGCGCTGCGGCACCTGGGCGAGCAGGTGCGCGACGAGCTGCTGCTGCTGCCGGGCATCTCGCGCGTGGGCCTCAGCGCCGCCCGGCCCTACGAGATCTCGATCGAGGTCTCCGAGGTGGCGCTGCGTCGCTTCGGCCTGAGCTTCGACGAGGTGGCCGCGGCGGTGCGCAGCCGCTCGCTCGACCTGGGCGGCGGCATGCTCAAGACCAGCGCCGGCGAGATCCAGCTGCGCGCACGACACCAGGCCTACACCGGCGTGGAGTTCGAGCGGCTCATGCTGCGCAGCGGCAGCGACGGCTCGCGCGTGCTGTTGGGCGACGTGGCCGAGGTGCTCGACGCCTTCGAGGACACCGGTCAGTCGGCGCGCTTCGACGGCCAGCCCACGGTGCTGGTGCAGGTCTTCCGCGTGGGAGAGCAGCGCGCCCTCGACATCTCATCCGAAGTGCAGCAGTGGGTCGTCGAGGCCTCCACGCGCATGCCCGAGGGCGTGGCGCTCACGGTCTGGCAGGACGAATCGCGCGTGCTGCGCAGTCGCCTCGATCTGCTGCTGAACAACGGCATCACCGGCCTGGCGCTGGTGTTCCTGACCCTGGCGCTGTTCCTGCGGCTGTCCCTGGCCATGTGGGTGGCCCTGGGCATCCCCATCAGCTTCCTGGGCGCGCTGTGGGTCATGCCGTACATGGGCGTGTCCATCAACCTGATCTCGCTGTTCGGCTTCATCGTGGCCTTGGGCATCGTGGTGGACGACGCCATCGTGGTGGGCGAGAACGTCTTCCGCCACGCCGAGCGCGGCGACCGCGGCAAGACCGCCGTGCGCAAGGGCGTGGGCGAGGTGGCCATCCCCGTGGTCTTCGCCATCCTCACCACGGTGGCGGCCTTCAGCCCGCTGATCGGCATCCCCGGCATCATGGGCAAGTTCATGTCCCAGCTGCCGCTGGTGGTGGTGCCGGTGCTGGCCTTCTCCATGGTGGAGTCGCTGCTGATCCTGCCGGCGCACTTGCGCCACGTGAAGGCCACCGCGCCGCGCAGCGGCTTCTCTCCCTTGGCCCTGTGGGAGCGGGTGCAGTCGGTCTTCTCCGCCGGCATGAACGCCTTCATCGAGCGCGCGTACAAGCCTGTGCTCGACCTGGCTCTGCGCTGGAAAGGGCTCACCGTGGCCGTGGGCCTGTCGACCCTGCTGATCAGCTTCAGCCTGGTGGGCGCGCGCCACGTGCGCTTCGTGTTCTTCCCGGACGTGGAGGCCGACAACGTGCTGGCCTGGGTGACCATGCCCCAGGGCACGCCGGCCGAGGTCACGGCCGAGGCGGTGGAGCGCATCGAGCGGGCCGCGCGCGAGCTGGCCCTCGAGCTGGAGGCCGAGTACGACGAGGACATCGTGCAGCACGTCCTGGCCAGCACGGGCGAGATGCCCTTTCGCGCGAATCAGGCCAAGGGCTTCGGAGACACCTCCGGCTTTGCAGGCAGCCACCTGGGCGAGGTCAACCTGGAGTTGGTGCCGTCCGAGGATCGGCAGATCGGCAGTCGCGACATCCTGGCGCTCTGGCGCGATCGCGTCGGCGACCTGCCCGACACGGTCGAGCTGGTCTTCAGCAGCAACCTGGTGTCCACGGGCAAGCCGGTGGATGTGCAGCTGGCCGGGCACGACGTGGACGCCCTGCGCGAGATGGCGGCCGTGCTGCGGCGTGAGTTGGCGGCCTACCCGGGGGTCTACGACATCGCCGACAGCTTTCGTGCCGGGCGCACCGAGATGCGCCTGTCGCTCACGGCTCAGGGGCAGGCCTCAGGGCTGACCCTGGCCGACCTGGCCCGCCAGGTGCGCCAGGGCTTCTACGGCGAGGAGGCCCAGCGCGTGCAGCGTGGGCGCGACGAGGTGCGCGTGATGGTGCGCTATCCCGAGCGCGGCCGACGTTCGCTGGGCGACCTGCTCTCCATGCGCGTGCGCCTGCCCGGCGGCCGCCAGCTGCCCTTTGACGCGGTGGCCGTGGCGCACCCCGCGCCGGGTGACTCGCTGATCGAGCGCGCCGACCGCCTGCGCGCCATCCACGTCACCGCCGAGGTGGACAGCGCAGAGGTCGAGCCGGGCGTCGTGCTGGCCGACCTCGAGCAGCGCGTGCTGCCGCAGCTCATGGCCGATCACCCCGGCTCCAGCTACTCGCTCGAAGGCCAGCAGCGCGAACAGGTCGACACCATGACGGGCCTGCTGCGCGGCTTCGCGCTGGCGCTGGTCATGATCTACGCCCTGCTGGCGGTGCCCTTCCGCAGCTACACCCAGCCGCTGATCGTCATGTCGGCCATCCCCTTCGGCATCGTGGGGGCCGTCTGGGGCCACATGCTGATGGGCATGGACCTGACCATCATGAGCATGTTCGGCATCGTGGCGCTGATGGGCGTGCTGGTGAACGACTCGCTGATCATGGTCGACTTCATCAACCGCGAGCGTAGGCGAGGGGCGGCCGTGTTGGACGCCGTACGCGCCGCAGGGCCCGCGCGCTTCCGCGCCATCCTGCTCACGTCGATGACCACCGCCGCGGGCCTCACGCCGCTGCTGCTGGAGCGCAGCCTGCAGGCGCGCTTCCTGATCCCCATGGCGGTGTCGTTGGCCTTCGGCGTCATGTTCGCCACGTTCATCACGCTGCTGTTGGTGCCCGTGGGCTACGTGCTGCTCGAGCGCCTGCGCTCAGCGCTGGGGCTGGAGGGCTCCGAGACCCGGGCCGAGCGCGAGGCGGCGGCGCGGGCCGCCATCTAGCGACCGCGGGCCGCGCGGGGCGCGCGTGGGGCGCGCGCGATCACGTCTGGGCTGGGCACGGAGACCGACTGCTTCGCCGGTAGGCGACCCTGGACAGGTCTTCGTCTGCGCGTGAGACTGGTGCTCCATGCGAGCAGAGCTGGAGGAGTCGCGGGCACCCGTCCACTCCGGCCAGGGGCCCGCGCTCCCGGGACACGGACATGACGCGCACGCTGGCGACGGCTCTCACCACCCTGCTCCTGCTCGCACGCCTGGCGGGCGCGCAGCAGGTCCATGCCGAGTTCAGCGCGGACCCGGCGAGCGGGGGCGTGCCGCTCACTGTCCAGTTCACCGACCTCTCCACCGGTCCCATCCTGTTCTGGGAGTGGGACCTCGGTGACGGCAGCACCAGCAACGAGCAGGACCCCGAGCACATCTACGGGGAATCGGGCTCGTACACGGTCAGCCTTTACGTCGTCGGCTCGCTGTTCGCTGGTGCGGACACCGAGGTGAAGCTCGACGTCATCATCGTGGAGGCCTTCGCCGAGGTGGACTTCACGGCCTCGGTGACCTCCGGCGGCATCCCGCTCAGCGTGGACTTCACGGACACGACCGTCTCCGAAGCGCCCATCTCGAACTGGTACTGGACCTTCGGCGACGGCTCCTGGTCGTACGAGGAGCAGCCGACGCACACCTATGACGAGCCCGGGGTGTACGACGTCTCGCTGCGGGTCTCCGCTGCCGGCGTCTCCGAGACGCTGGTGAAGCGGGGGTTCATCAGCGTGGGGCCCTTCGAGGGCAGCCTGGGTTTCGTGGCGTCGGCCACGGAGGGCCCGGCGCCCCTGGCCGTCAGCTTCACCAACACGACGACGAGCCCGCTGCCGGTGAGCGCGTGGGAGTGGGACCTCGGTGACGGCACGACGTCCTCCGAGCAGCACCCGCAGCACACCTACGTCGAGCCCGGCGTCTACGACGTGCGGCTCGCGGCGACCGTGGGGCCGATCACTGAGGAGTTCGTGCAAGCAGGCGCCATCACGGTCCACGGTGGTGCCGTGGGCACCGTGTTCTCGGCGTCGACCTCCGTCGGGCACGCACCGCTGGATGTGTCCTTCTCGGATGCATCGGTGGGCGGCGTTACGTCGTGGCATTGGGACTTCGGGGACGGCACCACCAGCGACGAGCAGCACCCGGTTCACGTCTTCGAGCAGCCCGGGCTCTACAACGTGACCCTCACGGTGGAGGGCGGGGCCGCCGCCTCCGACGTGGCGTTCGCGCCAGGCGGCATCGCCGCCGTCGAGCCCGTGGCGTTCGACCCGCCGCTGACCTCGGCCCTGCCCGAGCCCATGGCCAGCCTGTCCTTGCACGACGTCACCGGCGACGGGCTCGCCGACGCCGTGTCCACGTCCGTTGATCGGCTGCGGCTGTGGGTGGCGCCCGCGAGCGGGAGCGGGCTCTCACCCTCGCCGACGTCAACGTCGCTGCCCTGGGCTTCCCACGTGGTCGGCCTGGCGGACGTCGACGGGGACGGACACCAGGACGCGGTGATGCTCGAGGACGCCGGCGTCCGGCTCGCGGTCCTCTGGGGCGACGGGATGGGGGGCTTCACGTTGGGCCCGGACCTCAGCGTGCCCGACGCCGCGTCGATCACGTCCGCACGCCTCGGAGACATGGACGCTGACGACCGCGCCGACGTGGTGCTGTTGCAACTGGACGCCGCGGGTGACGCGTTCCTGCGCGTTCTTTCCGGCGCCGGTCCCCTGGCCCCGGGCCCGTTGCTCGCGCTCTCGGGGGATCACGCCGGGCTGGACCTGGTGGACCGCTCCGGCACGGGCGTGCTCGACGTGCTCACCTGGTATGGGTGGGATGAGGTCGACTTCCCGATGTCACCACCAGGCTCCTCCTGGATCCGCACGACCATTGTCCCGGGAGATGGGCTGGGAGGACTGACCGGACCCCCTTTGACGTCGACGGCCGAGGTGAACCACTCCGTTGGTGCCGATCTGATGGCCGAGGCCTTCGCGGGCGACGTGAATGGCGATGGCGCTGGCGACCTGGCGGTGCGGAACCAATACAGCTCGCACTGGCGCCTCCTGGGGCCGGACTTCGACGCTCCTCTCTGGGTGTTCTCGTCCGTCTTGATCGAGGTCGCCGGGCTCGCAGACTTCGATCTGATCGGCGCGACCGACATGTTCGGTCAGGGTGGTTGGGCGGATTGCGGTGCGGGCGTATTGAGCCTGCTGACCACTTCGGGGGTCGACAACCCCTGGTGCGCTGACCTGGGACAGTCGCCCGTGGCCGCCGGCGACGTCGACGGCGACGGCCGGCCCGACCTGGTGGCCGCGTCCGACGACGGCAGCGCCTGGCTGCTGTGGCTCAACCGCACGCCCATCCTCGCCGGCTGGCTCGACCTGGGTCAGGGTCTGGCCGGCGTTGCAGGAGTACCCCGGCTCGACGCGACGGGTGAGCCGCTGCCCGGCGTCGAGGTGACCCTCGCGCTCAGCCAGGCCGCGCCGACGGCACCCGCGTGGTTCGTGGTGGGCTTCTCCCCGGCGTTCGTGCCGTTCCAGGGTGGTGTGCTGGTGCCCCAGCCGGACGGCGTGACCGGCGGGCTCGTCACCGAAGGCGCGGGCAAGATCGTTCTACGCAGCCGCTGGCCGCTGGATGCAGCTCCCGGCCTCGAGACCTGGTTCCAGGTCTGGGTCGCCGACCCGGCCGGCGTCCAGGGCTGGTCCGCGAGCAACGGGCTGGAGTCCCGGAGCGGGTTGCCGTAGGGCCTCCTTCGTCAGCCTCGACGTGAGCCCTTGCCGTGGGTGCAGCCGAGCACCGCCTCGTGGCGCGGATGGGCGTGCTGGTGAACGACTCGGCGATCATGGTCAGCGTCATCAACCGCGAGCGCAGTCACACCCGCGCGCCTTCACGCCCTTCACGCCCTTCACGCCCTTCACGCCCTTCACGCCCGGCGCTTCAGCTTCAGGTCGAGCACCACGGGGCGGTGATCCGACGCGGTGGCCGCCAGGTCGAGC
>QNBX01000194.1 GCA_003644265.1 Planctomycetota bacterium | reverse complement strand
GCTCGTGGTGCAGATCAAGGCGACAGATCGCAGGCGAATCCGTGGATTCGTCGAGATCTGGCAACGCAGAGCTGCGCCACGAGAGCGCCGCTGCGCGCGGAATGACTTGCGCCACGGGCTGCTGGGTGCGACGCAGCCACAGCAGCAGGTGGATGGCGTCGTCCACCGCCACGCCCAGGGCCACGGCGCCCAGCATGACGGTGACGGAGTCGAGGGGTACGCCGCTGAGCCCCATGACACCCAGCACCAACACCATCGGCAGCAGATTGCAGAGCACGGTCAGCAGGGCTTGGCGCAGGGAGCGCAGCACCACGCTCAACAGCAGCAGCACCGCCAGTGCCGCCGCGAGCAGCGAGTGACGCTGGGCCTCCAGCATGCGGCGGTCGGCGTCCATCAGCTCGTGCAGGCCGGCCTGCAGGGCCACCGTCACGCCCTCCGGGCGCCGCTCCTCGCCGAACGCCACCAGTTGGTCGAGGATGGCCAACCACTCTTCGGACGGCATGTCGTGAGCCCGCACCACCACCGTGGCCATGCGCGCCTCGGCGTCCACCAGCATGTCCAGCAGGGGCACGTGCACCACCTTGAGCAGCCCGGTGTAGAGCGCCAGCTGCATGTCGCTGGCCGGGAGGGCGCCGGCGGGCGCGGGATCGCTGGGCGGCGAGTCGGGAGACGCGCCTGAGCCCGCGCCCGACGCATCGCTCGACGCATCGCCCCAGGCAGGATCCGACGCAGCTCCAGGCGCCGAGGCGCCGCCGCCGCGCCAGAGCTGCTCCAGACGGGCGTAGACCTGCCCCAGGTGATAGACGTGGCTCACCCTCGGCAGGCTCTCGGCCTCGGCGGCCAGGTCTAGCAGGAAGGTCAGGACCTCGCGCCGCGTGGCGCCGCCCGGCGCGCAGGTATCCACCAGCAGTTGCATGGCGTTGATGCCGCCCAGGTGCTCGTCGATCAGGGTCAGCGCCTGGCGCGAGGGGCTGCTGCGGTCGAGGAACCCCAGGGCGCGCAGGTCGGTGCGCAGACGCGCCGCGGCCGCCACGCTCAGCGCCGCCAATAGCAGCGCCGACACGATCAACGCGCGCCGATGCCGTCCCAACCAGGCCACGTAGGCCGTGGCACGGGCGGGCACCACCTGCGCAGCGCCGCCCGCTTGCCCGGGGCCCAACCGGAAGCTGATGCACCAGCCGGGAGCGAGGCTCGTGAGCAGCGCCACGACCACGGCGCCCGCACCCACGGCTCCGAACTCACGCACCGTGCCCACGTCACTCACGCGCAGGGCCAGCAGCCCCAGCGCGGTGGTGACCGCGGCCAGGGTCGAGGGCCAGCTGACCTTGCGCAACGCCGAGCGCAGCACGCCGGCGGCGTCGCCCCCGCCACGCTCGCCGTCCAGCACCGCCGCCACGAAGTGCGCCAGGAAGGTGAGCTGCAGGCCCGCCACCAGCGGCAGCAGCAGGGCCGTATAGACGTTGAGGCCCGTGCCGGCGGCCGCCATCAACAGCGGCACGCCGCACAGCCCCGCTGCCCCGAGCATGAGCAGATAGCTCACCGCCCACAGCGAGCGGAAGGCCAGCGCCAGGATCAGCGCCACCACCGCCGCCGCCGTGGACAGCATGCGCAGCGCGTCGGAGCGCACCGTGGCCGCCACCTCCCGCTCCAGGAACGGGAAGCCGCCCACGAACAGCTCATCGAAGTCGCCGCGCGAGGTCTCGGCCACCGCCTCCACGGCCTCCGCGAAGGCCGCGCTGCGCGTCTCGTCGAACGGCCCCCAGGCCACCGCCAGCACCATGGCGTAGCGACCGTCAGCCGACACGAGCACGCTCTCCGCCAGCGGGTCCGACAGCACCGCCGCGCGCACGGCGGCCCAGGCCTCGGCGTCCAGCGAGCCCACAGGCAGGAAGGGCTCGTTGCCCACCATCTGCTTGGGATCGAACGAGAAGCCCGGCTTGCGCACGGGCCGCCGGCTGTGGGTCAGACTCTTGACGTCGTTGACCTCTCGCAGTGCAACCAGCGCCTGTGACAGGTCGAACAGCGCGTCCCGCCCGGCGTCCGAGAACAGCGCCTCGTGCCGCACCAGCACGCCCAGCGGCAAGCGATCGCCCATGACCCGGCCCAGCTTCTCGTAGGTCTGGGCGCTGCGCGCGTCTCCCGCCAGCAGGGTCGATGTGGAGGCGTCCAGCCGCAGTGAAGACCTGACGCTCCAGGCCCCGGCGCCTAGCAGCGCGAGGGTCATGGCAGCGGCGAGCAACAGGCGAGAGCGAAGCGGAGTCATGGGCGCACCCGACCCTATCGGCCGCTGACAAGCGTCATCCGCGCCGGATCGCGGCCAAATTCAGGCGCCGGCGAGCTGCGCGCCATTCCCCGCACCCCGGGCCCCGCGTCTCGGTTAGAACAGGCCCCATGGACCGCTCGTTCGCCCTCTCCCTCGCTGGCCTGACCGCGCTCAACGTGCTGCTGGCGTGGGCCTTCCTGCTGCGCGGCCGGGCGCCGGTGGGCGTCCGGCGCGTGCTGGAGGTGGTGCTGCTGGTGCTGCTGGCCAACGCGCTGGAGATGCTGCTGCTCTCGCGCTGGCGGCTGCACATATTCGGCGTCATGCACATCGCCTGGCTTGACCTGTGGCTCGTGGCACCGCTGGCGGGCGCAGCGCTGGCGCTGACCCGCTGGCGCGGGCGCGACGTCACCTGGCCCGCGCTGGCCCTGGCGCTGGCGGCCCTGCCCGGCCTGCCGCTGGGCCTGTACGCTCAGCTGGTGGTGCCCTACGACGTGCGCCTCGAGCGCACCGACGTGCCCGTGGACGCCGCGCGCAGCGGCCGCGACGAGCTGTTGATCGCCGTGCTGGCCGATATCCAGTCCACCACCATCGAGCCGCACCAGCTGGACGCGGTGGCCGAGCTCATGGCGGCCGAGCCCGACATCGTGCTGATCCCGGGCGACCTCTATCAGGGGCCGGTCGATCAGTTCGAGCAGAACCTGCCGGGCTTCACGCGGCTGCTGTCCATGCTGCACGCGCCGGGTGGCGTCTGGGCCGTGCCGGGCAACGCCGACGTACCCTCGCTGCTGCCGCGCACGCTCGCAGGCACCGACATACGGCTGCTGCGCGACGAGCTCGTGACCGTCAGCGTGGGCGATCGCCAGGTGACGATCCTGGGCCTGGACGAGATCCCCCACGAGCAGTTCCAGGTCCTGCGCCAGCCGCCCGCCATCCTGCACCGCTTCCTGGCCGCGCCCGGCGATGAGCTGCGCATCCTCATGGCACACCGACCGCTGATCGTGTCGGCCCTGGGCGACGACTCGCGCTGCGATCTGGTGGTGGCCGGACACACCCACGGCGGTCAGGTGGCGCTGCCGTTCATCGGGCCGCCCATCACGCTCTCGCCCCTGCCGCGCCACGTGGCCGCGGGCGGGCTGCACGAGCTCGCCGGCAATCTGCTCTACGTCAGCCGCGGCCTGGGCATGGAACGCCTGCAGGCGCCGCGCATCCGCTTTGGCGTGCCGCCCGAAGTGACCCTGCTGACCCTGCGCACGGCGCGACCGCGGCTGCCAGACCCGCAAGCGACGCTGGG
Organism: Planctomycetota bacterium; assembly: GCA_003644265.1. The sequence goes on along the minus strand of QNBX01000194.1, from coordinate 3,819 downwards.
GCCGCTGCCGCTGTCGGAGCCGCTGCATTGAGTCCGCAGGACGGCTCGCCGAGCGCCACGCCGCGGCCCGGCACGGAGGGCGGGAGCACGAGCCGGAGCCAGGCCGGGAGCACGAGCCGGAGCCAGGCCGGGAACAGCGCCAGCGGCGTGACCGCCCGCGAGCAGGCTCGGGCTGCCGCATCGGACGACCGGCTCGCCGAGTGGAGCTGCAGCGCCATCGCGTCGCGTCCGGCCTGGATCGAAGAGCCGCGACGCCCACGGCTTCCGGTCGATGACGGCGAGCGCCCGGACCCGGGAGCGGCTGCCGACGCCGCGGCGCGCGCGCTCACGCCGGTGGATGTCTCGGTCATCAACCCCGGCACCCCCTGGTCGCGGCCGCCCGACGTGTCGGTGGTGTTCCACGTGCGCAACGACCTCGCGCGGCTGAGCGACGCCCTGACGCACTGGCGCGCGGCCTGCGCCAGCCGGCGCACGCAGATCGTGGTGCTGGACGCCGGCTCCACGGATCGCATCAGCTCCACCATCCTCTCGGAGCACCGGCCGGTGACGTTGTTGCGCACGGGCTCCGACCTGGGGCCCGCCTGGTCCATCGACATCGGGCTGGCGCGCTGCGAGGGGAGCGTGCTGCTGCTGGCGGACACCGGCGCCCGCCCCAGCCGCGGCGACATCGACACGCTGTGCGCGCACTTGGATGCTCATCCCCGCTGCGGCGTCGCGGCCGCTGCGCTTCAGGACGCCGGCGGCTCAGCGCTCCCCGGCAGCGCCCCGCGACCCACCCTGCGGCATCTGCTGGTCGAGGAGTCCGGCCTGGCGCGCCTGTGGCCCGACAATCCCTGGCGCAGGCGCCTGGCCACGCGCGAGCAGGACGCCGCCGCAGGCCCCTCCTGCCCCAACCCGCCTGCCGGCCTGCTGGCCCTGCGCCGCGAGGCTCTGGACGAGGTCGGGCCGCTGGACACCAACCTGCCCTTCCACATGCACCATCTGGACTGGTACCGCCGCATGGCTCAGGCCGGCTGGGAGCTGCACCTGTTGAGCGAACTGGCCGTGCCTCTGATCGAGCGCCCGCTGAGCGAGCCCGGCGATCCGGGCCAGTTCGCCGCCGAGTTCACGTCCGACGACGCCTGGCGCCGGCACCGCGACCGCATCCGCTACGCCCGCAAGCACCACGGCCCCTGGGGCGTGCGCTGCGCCACGCTCTCGCTGTGGAGCTATGCGCTGGTGGAGGCCCTGGCGCGACTCGCCGGTCGCAGCGAGCCGGAGCACCGCGGCGTCTTTGGCGCCTTCGACGCGCTGCTTGACGCCGCGCGGGTGCGCGCATCCGCTTGAGGAGACCTCGGCGGAAGCGGGGCCATCGGCCACGCCCGCAGCACTCACACGCCGGCTCAAGTAGATTGAGTTCGGCAATCCAAGCTACAATCACAACTGCAATCACAGGAGCATCACAGGAATAGCCGAGCCCGATTGACGTGCACGGCGGCCGCCGTCTGACAGCGCCTTCAAGCGCCTGTCGCGCTGCCGAGTGGCGCCGCTCTCCCAGGAGCATGTGAGTCCATGCCCTGTCACCTGCGCACAGAACGCATGTATCATCTCGCGCCGCAGCGCCTCTTGAAACACGGACACCCAAGGTGATTGCCGGCACGCCGCGATCACCACACGGCGTTCATGAATCTTTCATACCAACAAATGAACGGAGGTGCGCCGGTCCGCCCTGACGCAGGGCGACTCACCACGCACCCCGGAGAGGAGCGATCCATGGTCCATGTCTTCAAGTTGCTGCTGGCCCTCGGGCTCATGTCAGCGCTGGCCTTCGGTCACGGAGGACAGTCCACCGTGCCGGCCGACGCAGGCAGCGGAGTCCAGATGCCCGGTGTCTTCAGCGCCCCCACTACCAACCCCCAAGGTGCCTTCACGCCGTCCGCCCGCGGGGGCCGGGGCGGGGCTACGGCCTCGGTCAGCGCAAGATCCAGGGAGGGCGGGCGCGTGAGTGGACGGGGAGCCGGCCGCGGCACGAGCCAGCGCGGCGCACGCGGCGCATCCAGCGGAGGCAACGCGGGCGCCGAAGCCCCCGTGGCGTGGGACAGCTGGGAGTTCTGGTGGGATGCCAACTCGGCGGAGTTCCTGTCACTGCGCGGCCGGCGCAAGGCCAAGGGCGTCTCCAGCGGGCTCGTCAGTCTGCTCACAGGCAAGGGCCTGCGACGGCGCACCGCCGACGGGATCCGACCCAACAACCGCATGGTGGCCGAGCAGATCGTGCCCGCGCTGACACAGTTGATGGGAGCCCGGGCGGGCGACATCGCCGACTCGGCCGTGTTGGCTCTGGCACGCATCAGCGACCCGGACCAGGACCCCGACGTGCTCGACGCGCTGCTGCCGCAGCTGGCTCACAAGGAGCTGTCCGTGCGCTCATCCAGCGCCCTGGCCCTGGGCGTGCTGGGTGACGACCGTGCCGTGGACGCGCTGATGGCCCTCTCGCGTGACAGCTCCCGTGGCCGTCAGCTGGTGGGTGGCGGTCAGGTCTCCTCGCTGGTGCGCTGCTTCTCGGCCATCTCGCTGGGCATGCTGGGCACTCGCGACTCCATCGACTGCCTGCGGAGCCTGGTTGAGGGCCTGGGCCCCAGCGAGCGCGAGCTGAGCGTGGCGGCCTGCCTGGGCCTTTCCCAGGTGCCGAGGGATCACGCCCGCGCCGACGCCGTCCTGGAGCTCGCGAGCGAGCGCTTGGCCGACCGCTACACCGACTCTCTGCTCAAGGCCCACCTGGTCACGGTTGTGGCCAAGGTGGGAGGTCCGAAGCACGTGCCCGAGCTGCTGGCCCTGCTCATGGATCGCGACACGGATCCCGTGCTGCGGCAGTCGCTGGCCCTGGCCCTGGGCCGCGTGGCCGAGGTGTCACAGCCAGAGGCCGTGCAGCGCCTGCAGCAGGTCATCGAGGGCGAGCGCGATGCCCTCACGCGCCATCTGGCCATCCTGGCCCTCGGGCGCATGGGTGGGCGCGACCCCCTCGTCGCCGATCACGAAGCCGCGCACGCAGAGATCGAGAGCATGCTCGTGCGCGAACTGGCCGGTAAGGGCAAGCAGAGCGCTCATCGCTCGTGGGCGGGTCTGGCCGCGGCGCTGTACGCCCGCGGGTGCGGAGCCGGCCCCCGCAGCGACCGGATTGTGGAGCGACTGGCTCACGCGTATGGACGCGAGTCAGACCCGGCCCACAAGGGGGCCTTCGCTGTCGGCCTCGGCCTGGCGGGCGCCCGCAGCGCCGGACCGGATCTGGCGCGGGACCTGACCGAGCATCACGACGAGGTCTTCCGCGGCCACCTCGCCATCGCCCTGGGTCTGCTGCGTGAGCGCGAGTCGGTGGACGATCTCATGCGCCTCTGCAGCGACCCACGCACTCCCGCCACGCTGCGGCGCAAGGCCGCCACCGGCCTGGGCCTGATGGGCGAGCGCAAGGCGGTGGAGTCGCTGGTGTCTGTGCTGGAGCGTGCCGGTTCCCTGGGCGAGATCGCGGGCGCCGCCGCGGCCTTGGGCTTGCTGGGCGACCGTGACGCCGTGACGCCGCTCGTGCAACGCGCCACGGACGACTCCGCCGGGGCGCTCACGCGAGGCTTCTCGGCCGCCGCCTTGGGCCTGTTGGCGGAGCGCAGCCGCCTGCCGTTCCACGCCAAGCTCCTGGCCGACAGCCACTACCTCGCGAGGACCGCCGCCATGTCCGAGCTGATGGACATCCTCTAGCAGAGCCCGCCGCCGCCGCCCCCCCCCCCCGCCCCGGCCTACAGGTAGCCCACCTGCCCGGGCGCCGGCCGGTCCCTCTGGCTCAATACGTCG
>QNBX01000193.1 GCA_003644265.1 Planctomycetota bacterium | reverse complement strand
CTGGCGAGAATGCCCCAGGCGCGCTGACCCTGGAGCAGCAGCTGCGAGTCGGCGCGCACGCTGCCGGCCAACAGCATCAGCGCCAACAGCCCGAGCAGCGCCTGGCACGGGGCCGCGGGGGTGGGCGGGAGCCCCTGTCCGTCGTGCAGCGCCTTCATCTGATCCATGCCTGCCGGGCGGCGCGGTTCATCGGGCCTCCAGGTGTTCGGGCCACACCGGGCGCCGGGTGACCCGAAGCTGACTCTCCGTGCGCTGATGATAGCACTGCCCTGGCGTGGGTTCGGTGGGGCCCAGGCTCGCCCTGCCGCTCACTTGCTGACCCAGTTCGCCACCTCCCGCGCCACCTCCACCGGCGTCTTGCCGTCGGTCTGCACGGTCAGGTCCGCCAGGGCGTAGCGCGGCGCGCGCTCGGCCAGCAGGCTCTCGAGCTGCACCATGGCGCGCGGGCGGCCCTCCATGGGGCGCAGGTCGCCCTGGGCCACGACGCGGCTCCAGTGGGCCTGGGGCGATGCCGCCAGCCAGACCGTGCGGCAGGTGGCGCGTAACCGATCGAAGGCGGCCTCGTCATTGACGATGGAGCCGCCGGTGGCCAGCACCGCCTCGCCGTGCTGAGAGAGGAAGCCCTCGAGCGACTCGGCTTGCAGCTCGCGGTACCAGCTCTCGCCGTGCACGGCGAACAGGCGCGCCATGTCCATGCCGGCGCGCTCCTCGATCAGCGCGTCCAACTCGACGAAGGGCACCTCGAGCTGCTGGGCCAGCAGGCGGCCCATGGTGGACTTGCCGGCGCCGCGCGCGCCCAGCAGGGCCACCCGGCGTTCGGGCGCGGCGGCCAGGTCGATATCGCACAGCGTGCCCAGCTCCAGGGCCAGGGCCCGGGTCAGGGACGCCAGCTTGAGCAGCGAGAGGTTGGCCTCGCCGGCCTCCGCCATGCGCAGGTAGCGCGGCGAGACGCTGGCTGAGTCCGCCACCTCGGCCACGGAGCGACGGCTGGCCTCGCGGGCGGCTCGCAGGCGGCGGCCGACTTCAGCGAGCAGGGATCGAGGGTGCATATCGGCAGTATATTGCCTAGTGGTGCGATGTATAGGAAATATCCTTGCGTCCTCGGCCGGGTCGCGCGAGCATGATCGATCGCTCCAGACCCACCCCGACGAGGACCGACGCCGTGACGGCTACCGAGACCGAGAAGGCGCCCGCCGCCCCCGTGACCCGCTACGACTTCGACCGCCGGCCCGAGCAGTTCGTGCACTGGCAGCTCTCCGTCGACGGTGACGTGGCCACCCTGCGCATGAACGTGCAAGAGCACGAGGGGCTGCGCGACGACTACCAGCTCAAGCTCAACAGCTACGACCTGGGCGTCGACATCGAGCTGGCCGCGGCCACGCAGTTCCTGCGCTTCAGCCACCCCGAGGTGCGCTGCCTGGTCCTCACTGGCAGCCTCGACCGGGTCTTCTGCGCCGGCGCCAACATCCTCATGCTGCGGACGTCGACGCACTCCTTCAAAGTCAACTTCTGCAAGTTCACCAACGAGACCCGGCTGTACCTGGAGGAGGCCAGCGCGCAGAGCGGCCTGAAGGTGCTGGCGGCGCTCAACGGCACGGCCTCGGGCGGCGGCTACGAGCTGGCCCTGGCCGCCGACGAGATCCTGCTGGTGGACGATCGCAACAGCGCCGTGTCCTTTCCTGAGCTGCCGCTGCTGGGCGTGCTGCCGGGCACGGGCGGCCTGACGCGTCTGGTCGACAAGCGCATGGTGCGCCGCGACCTGGCCGACATCTTCTGCACCATCGCCGAGGGCGTGAAGGGCAAGCGCGCCGTGAAGTGGGACCTGGTGGACGCCGTGGCGCCGCTGAGCCGCTTCGACGAGGTCACCGCCGAGTCCGCGCGGCGCCTGGCCGACGCCAACCCCGCCGTGCCCGCCGGGCAGGGCGTGACGCTGGAGCGCATCGAGCCCACCTGGACCGACGAGGGTTTCCACTACTCGATGCTCAAGGTCGACATCGAGCGCGACGCGCGCCTGGCGCGCTTCACGCTCTCGCTGCCCGCTGACGCCGGACCCAAGACGGCCGACGAGGCCCACGCCGCCGGCTCCGCTTGGTGGCTGCTGCGCCTGTTCCGCGAACTCGACGACGCCCTGCTGCACATGCGCCTCGAAGAGCTGGAGATCGGCACCCTGACCCTGCGTGTGCTGGGCGACGGCGACGTGGCCCTGGCCGCCGACGCCGTGCTGCAGAGCGGCGCCGAGCACTGGTTCGTGCGCGAGACGCGGCTGTTCATCGCGCGCGTGCTGCGCCGGCTCGACCTGACCGCGCGCAGCACCTTCGCCATCGTGGACCAGGGCACGGCCTTCGCCGGCACCTTCCTCGAGCTGGCGCTGGCCTGCGACCGCGCCTACGTGCTCAACGACCCCGACGCGCCGGTGAGCCTGGCCGTGTCACCGCTGAGCGGCGGCGCCTACCCCATGAGCAACGGCCTCACGCGCCTGGCCACGCGCTTCCTGGGCGACCCGTCCCGCGTCAACGAGCTGCTGGCCGAGAGCGCGGCCTTCGACGGCGAGCGCGCCGACGAGCTGGGTCTGGCCACCGTCGCCCCCGACCTGATCGACTGGGACGACGACGTGCGCATCGCCCTGGAGGAGCGCGCCTGCTTCTCGCCCGACGCGCTCACCGGCATGGAAGCCAACCTGCGCTTCCCCGGCCCCGAGACCATGGAGACCAAGATCTTCGCGCGCCTCTCGGCCTGGCAGAACTGGATCTTCCAGCGCCCCAACGCTGTGGGCCCGCGCGGCGCGCTGCAGTGCTACGGCACCCCCAACCGGCCCGAGTTCAACTGGAGCCGCACCTGATCGCCTGAGCTCCGGCCCGCGCCGCACACCGGCGGCGTGCGCTGCTCCCATCCCCGCCTGCACCCGATCGTTCGACTCGCCCGATCCGAATCCCGACCCGTCTTCCCGGAGCCTCGCCATGGCCACCATCGACTACGAGAGCAAGATCCCGAACAACGTCGAGTTGCACACCGACAAGCGTCTGCAGCGCGCGCTGGAGCACTGGCTGCCCAAGTACATCGAGTGGTGGAAGGAGATGGGGCCGACGGAGTTCAACGACAAGCAGGTCTACCTGCGCACGGCCGTGTCGGTCGACTCCGAGGGTTGGGCGCAGTTCGGTCACGTGGCCATGCCCGACTACCGCTGGGGCATCTTCCTGGCCGAGCCCGAGAAGAACCGCAAGATCCCGTTTGGCGATCACATGGGCGAGGACGCCTGGCAGCAGGTGCCCGGCGAGTACCGCAACTGGCTGCGTCGCATTATCGTGACGCAGGCCGACACCGAGCCGGCGTCGGTGGAGCAGCAACGCCTGCTGGCGCACACCGCACCCAGCCTCTACGACATGCGCAACCTGTTTCAGGTCAACGTCGAAGAGGGTCGGCACCTGTGGGCCATGGTCTACCTGCTGCAGACGTACTTCGGCAAAGACGGCCGTGAGGAGGCCGAAGAGCTGCTCGAACGCCGCAGCGGCAACCCCGACCACCCGCGCATCCTGGGCACCTTCAACGAGCCCATCCAGACCTGGCTCGACTTCTTCTGCTTCACGATGTTCACGGACCGCGACGGCAAGTTCCAGCTGCTCAGCCTGGCCGAGTCGGGCTTCGATCCGCTGGCGCGCACCTGCCGCTTCATGCTGACCGAAGAGGCGCACCACATGTTCGTGGGGCAGACCGGCATGGGGCGCATCATCCAGCGCGCCTGCGAAGTCATGAAGGAGGTGGGCAGCGACCCCGCCGACGTGCGCAAGGCCGGCGCCATCGACCTGGAGACCATCCAGCGCTACATCCACTTCTGGAGCAGCAGCAGCAATGATCTGTACGGCGCCGAGGTCTCCAGCAACTCGGCCAACTTCTTCGGCAGCTCGCTCAAGGGCCGCGCCTGGGAGGTCCGCAAGTACGACGAGCACACGGCCCTCGACGCCTTCAAGGACGTGGTCACCTGGGAGAACGGCAAGCTCGTCACCCAGCAGGTGCCGCTGCGCAACGCCATGAACGAGCTGCTGCGCGAGGAGTACATCGACGACAACCAGAAGGGCATCAACTACTGGAACAAGATCCTCACCGAGCATGGCGTGGACGTCGAGCTGCGCCTGCCGCACCGCCGCTTCAACCGCAACATCGGCACCTTCGCCAACAGCCGCTTCGACATCGACGGCAACCCGCTGAGCGAGGAGCAGTGGCAGGCAGGCAAGGACCAGTGGCTGCCCAGCGAGTCCGACCGCGAGTTTGTCCAGAGCCTGATGGTGCCGTGCCACGAGCAGGGCAAGATCGCCGGCTGGATCGCGGCGCCGGCCAAGGGCATCAACGGCAACCCCTTCGACTTCGAGTACGTGAAGCTCTGAGCGACGGGCCGGCGCGGCGGCAAGGCGAGCCGACGCGCTGGTGCGCCGCCGCGGTGACGGGCCCGTCGGCGCGCGCTCCCCAGGCGAGCCCGCGTGGCGCGCGGTCGGACGACACGGCCGCGCGCCACGCACGCTCTATCTCTGGGTGCTCCACAGCGTCGCGTTCTCACTCGACGCCGCTCCTGCTCCCTGCCACGGCGCCCCTGCGCCGTGCTTGTCCGGGGGGGGGGGCTGCGTTACGGCTGAGCCCGTTCGCGCAGGGCATTGCTGGGCGTGGCCGGCGAGGCACACCCGCGTCCCACGCCGAAGCGGGCCTGCAAGCACAGCTTGGATCCGTGCGTGTCGTGCGGCTTTCTCATATGGGCTCACATCGATTTACGACCCGGGCGAGTTGAGCTCAAGCCCGGACCGAGCGGCGGCCGAAGAGGACCAAGCAGCGTCAGGCCCGGGGGCACGGGAACCCGGGACACGCTCGGCTGCGTTGGGTTGGAGGCCCCTCGCAGCCAGGGCGTGGTGGGCAGGTTCAGGTCGCACGGGACACGGAGGAGCGGGAGATGGCCGAATGGGATCTGACGGACCTGGTCGCGGCAGTCGAGGCGCAAGCGCGCGAGAACCAGCCGGACATGACCCTGACGACCAAGGTCACCAAGGGCGTGCCGCCCCGGGTGGAGCTCGACGACGCGCGCCTGGTGCAGGTGCTCGCGCTGCTGCTGGAGCACGCCGCCGCCGCCGGTGACGACGGACGGGTCTCCCTGAGCCTGACGCCCTCCGGTCGCGAGGGGGCCAGCCGGCGCGTGCGCTTCGAGGTGCGCGATCACGCGGCGCCCGCCACCCGCGCGGCGCTGGTGCATCCCGAAGAGAGCGGCGGCCTCACTCCGGCCCTGTTCCGCCGCCTGCTGGCCAGCTTCACGGCGGAGGTCGGCGCGCACCGCTCCACGCTCAACGGCAGCACCTGGTGGTTTGTGGTCTCGCTGCGGCCCGTGGCGACGTTCGATCAGCGCCCGCGCGTGCTGGTCGTGGACGACAACCCGGTCAACCGCCGCGTGGCCAGCCACCTGCTCGTCAAGCTGGGCTGCGTCGTCGACGAGGCGGAGGACGGCAGCCAGGCCGTCGTGTCCAGCCGCGATGGCTTCTACGACCTGATCCTGATGGACTGCCAGATGCCAGGCATGGACGGCTGGAGCGCCACCGCCGCCATCCGTCGCGGCGAGAGCACGCGCCAGCGCACGCCCATCGTGGCCTGCACCTCACTGGCCGGCCACGACAACCGCCGGCGCTGCCTCGAGGTGGGCATGGACGGCTTCATGACCAAGCCCATGAGCGCCGAGGCCGTGCACGAGGTCGTGAACCAGTGGACGGGCGTCGACTGAGTCGTATCAGGGCGTCGTGGCGGAGAGCGCGTTGCTGGCCGCGAAGCCCTTGGGCCCATCGGGGTCCGCGATCCAGATCTGGTAGTAGCTCGTGAAGCCGGACGGGATGCCGTCGGGCCAGGTCGCGTCGATGCTGAGCTCACCGGTGGGGCCCGTGGGCAAGCCGGCCAGGATGAGCAGCGGGTCGGGCACCAGCACGCCGCCCTTGAAGGGCGCGTTCAGCGCGTCGACCCCGATCACCAATCCGGCGGAGGTGTCCGCCAGGGCGTTCGTCAGCACCAGGCTCACCGGGTCGTTGGCGGCCAGGCTGCCCAGACCCGAGAGCAGCGGCAGGCCGTTGCTGCCGGCCAGCGCCTCGCCCAGATCCAGCCACGGGTTGGCGCTGAGGTCGGGCACGATGCTCCCGCTGATGACGTGCCCCTTGTGGCTGATGCCGCCCTGCTCGATGTCGAACTTGCTGTTGACCAGATCGACCGGGGAGGCCTGATCGGGGGCCAGCAGCGGCTCCAGGAACAGGGTCACGTCGACCCCGTGATCATGGATGCTGCCCTCCAGCACGATCTCGATCGAGTTGAGGTCGAACGTCGTGCCCAGGTCCGGGAGTCCGAAGCTGGACCACGGCACGCTGATGGCGCTGAACTCGCCGCTGCCGTTCTCGAAGTCGCCGATGGTGTAGGTCCACTCGAAGCGGCCGGTCAGCTGCCGGGCCGCTGCTGACGGGTGGCTGACGTCGGGCAGCAGCCAGACCTGCTCCAGGTCGTAGCTGACGCGTGCGGACTGGGCCGGGGCCACAGCGGTGAGGCTGAGCATCAGCGCGGCCGTCATCAGCCAGAGCCTGCTGGGGATCACGGAACGGATCATGGGGAACTCCCGGGAGAGGCCGAGCCTGCCCCGATCCTACGGCCCCGGCGCGCGCCGTGGGTGACAGCTTCGTCATGCACTGCGCCGCCCTCAGTCGCGCGGGCCGCTCGTGACGGCCATGAAGCCCTTGCCGGGGCGCCCGAACCAGGTCTCCCACAGCGGGATCACGCACAGCAGCGCGAAGCTCACCAGCATGGCGCAGCCGGAGACGTACAGCAGCGGCGCCAGCGTGGCTCGCTCCACCACCAGGAACGGCAGCCCGAAGGTGGCGCCGAACGACACGAAGGCCACGCCGTTGATGCCGCCCTTGAGCCAGTCGGGGATGCGCGTCAGGTGCAGCAGGTGCCCCAGGATGAACAGCACCAGCGGCACGCTGAACAGGTGCGGGTGCACGATGTCGATCAGCTCGCGGCGGCTCTTGCCCACGGCCACGCTGGCGTCCATGCCGGCGAAGGGGTCGCCCAGGATGGCGTCGTCGCCGGCCTCGCCGCTGCCGTGCACGTAGCGCTCCACGCCGGCGGGCGAGAACTCCGCGCGGTCGCTGTACTTGAGGCTGGCCACCCACACGCCGCCGGCCACGCTCAGGATGTACAGCGTGAGCAGCCCCTTCATGAGCGGGTGGAAGAACGAGAGGTGCAGCTTCTGGCGCGAGAGGTAGTGCATGGCGTGTGGGACGCTCAGCGGGGCTTGGGCCAGGGCTGCGGCTCTGCGTCGGCCGTGGTCATGACGGCGCCCTGGGCGTCGTAGTCCGGCGGCAGCGACGGGCCGCGCACGAGCAGCGCGGTGGAGAGGGCGTCGGCGCTGGCGGCGCTGGGGTGCGTGACCCAGGCCAGGCGGGCG
>QNBX01000192.1 GCA_003644265.1 Planctomycetota bacterium | reverse complement strand
CTGGGGGTCGCCCCAGAGCAGGTACAGCCCGGTCACGCCGGCGAGCCCGAGGCCCACCACGCACAGGCCCATGACCATGCCGGAGCTGAAGGCCACGTCCAGCGCCTTGGACAGGCTGGTGCGGGCCGCTTCGGTGGTGCGCACGTTGGCGCCCGTGGCGGTGCGCATGCCGACCCAGCCGGCCAGGCCGCTGGCCACGGCACCGCACACGAAGGCCACGGCCGTCTGGCGCTGATCGGCCATGAACAGCAGCCCGAACACCACGGCCACGAAGATGGCCAGCAGCGTGTACTCGGTCTTGAGGAAGGCCATCGCGCCCGTGCGGATCTGGTGGGCGATCTTCTTCTGGAGGTCGTTGCCCTCAGGCTGCTTCTTGATGTGAGCAGACGTGAGGAACGCAAAAACCAGGGCGACGGCCGCCACCACAAGGGCGGCGTACGGCGTGAGCAGGCTCTCCATGACCGAATGGGTGTCCAAAGTGAGCAGAGTTGGGGGCGCGAAACAAAGGGCGCCAAGCATAGAGGCGTCCCCGCGCAGGCACAAGACATGGCCGGGCCTGCATGGGTTCGAGAGTGGCCCGACGCTCGGTCGAAGCTCAGCTCGTGGACAGAGGTGGGCGCCGCACCCGGCCCGGCCACCTGGCCCGCTCATCTCGGTCGGAGCCCCCACGGCTCAGCCGTAGAGCTCCCGGCGCAAGGCAGCTTGGGCCCGGCGGATGGTCTCCAGCGGCACCCGCTCCAGGATCTTGTCGTAGTAGGCCCGGCTGGCGGGGCTCTCGATGGCGCGCTGGATGCGGCAATTGTAGACCGCCTCCAGGGCCCGCTGCAGCGCCGCCGCAGCCCCCTCGGTCTCTCCCCGCAGGCGGCGCAGCACGCCCAGGGCGAACCAGGCCAGGGCGTCATCCGGCTCCAGCGCCAAGAGCGCCTTGCAGTGGGCTTCCTGGAGCTTGGCGTAGCCGGCACGCTGAGCCTCCTGGGCCAGCTCCCAACGGGCCGCCACGTCCAGCGGGTCGCGCGCCAGCAGGCCGCCCATGGCCTCGAAGAAGGCCTCGAGCTGGTCCGGGCTGCGGCCGGCGTGGCGATAGATGCGGATGGCCGCGCGGGCCGAGCAGCGCCAGAGCCAGGGATCGGCCGGATCGCGAGCCTGGGCCCGCAGCAGGGCCTGGTTGCCTTGCCGCGCCCAGCCCGCCAGCAGCTCGGCGTCGTCGATCGGAGCGTCCAGCGCGCGCATGAGCCGAGCCTCCAGCAGCAGGAAGCGCTGGAGATGGGCCTCGGCCGCGTCGGGCGCCTGCCGCTCGGCGCGGGTGACCGCCTGCTGCGCGGCGAGCAGCAGCTGCGTGCGTGCGTCGAGGCCGGAATCCGAGCCGCCCAGCGCACCCCGAGCGGCCCCCGCAGCACCCCGCTCGCCGGTCCCCTGGCCCCCGGTAGCGGCCGCATCGCTCCACGGGGAGTAGGCCGCCACGGCCCGTCGCGCGCCGCTCAGCGCGTCATCACGCAGGGCTCGGCGCCCGGCCTGAACACCCAGGCCCAGGGCCAGAGCCAGCAGCCCCAGGGCCACCAGGCGCCCGGGGAGCTTGAGCCCCAGCGGCTCGCCGGGCAGTCGCCGCAGCGCCGCCGCGCCCAAGAACAGCATCAGCGAGCAGGCCAGGGGGTTCTGCTCGACGCCGTCCACCTGGGCCTCCAGCAGCAACACGGCGGCGCCCAGTGCCGCCCCCTGCCCCAGGGCGTCAGGGGCCGCCCCTCGGGGCAGCAGCCGCCGCAGGGCCCATCCCAGCAAGGCCAGCGCCGCGGCACCCGCGGCCCAACCCCACTCCAACGTGAGCGTGAGCAGCAGGTTGTGGGTGAGCCCCACCGCGTGTCGCTGGTGCAGCAGCCAGGGCTGCGCCGGATCCAGCGCCAGCGGCGGGAACACGAAGCGGTTCATGCCCGGACCGATGCCCAGTGGGTTGGCGGCGATGTTCTGCAAGGCCACGTCCCAGAAGAAGGCGCGCGAGAAGTGATCTCCGCTGCGCAGCGCCAGCACGCGCTCGGTGAGCGGGTTGGGCACCACCAGCAGCACCACGGCCAGGGCCACCAGCACGCCCAGCACCTGCCGCGGACCGCGGCGCAGCCCCAGCAGCAGCAAGACCAGACCCGTGGCCGCCAGCGCGCCGCGGGAACCCGTGGCCAGGGTCATGGCCAGCACGGCGGACACAGGCAGCAAGGCCGGTACGCGCCAGCGGCAGAAGGCGGACAGCGCCAGCCCCGCCGCCGCCAGGGTGGCCCCCAGAATGTTGGGATTGCCCAGCGAGCCCGTGGGGCGTTCGCCGGCGCGGACCTGTGGCAGCATGGCCGCGGCCTGGACCAGGATCAGCAGCAGCAGCACGAACACCAATCCTTGACGCAGCCCGCGGGCCGAACGCAGCTCAGGGAAGAAGCGGTGCTCGTAGTCGTCCGCCAACTCGCCCCGAGCCGGCACCAACACCAGCCCCGCCAGGAAGGTGAGCGCGTGGGCCCAGCCGGTGTGCGCCGTCCACCAGCGGGCGTCGATGGGGAAGCGCGACGGGTCCCGCTCGACGGCCAGGGCCAGCGACGCGCAGGCCAGCAGTGTGGCCCACCACGGCAGCCCCAGGCTGAGCGTCCCGCTGCGCGCGGCCACCACCGCCGCCAGCCCCAGCAGCAGGGCCACCAGCGCCATGTGCAGCGCGGCCAGGCTGACGCGGTCGCCCGCCAGGAACGGCATGAGCACCCACAGCAGGGTCAGCACCAGCAGCGTCGCCGCTCGCATGCGGGCGCTCACGGCGAGCGCACCCGGAACAGCCCCACCCAAGGCCCGGCTCGCTGCGCCGCGCGGCCGTCCCCGGCGAACACGGCCAGCGGTTCCAGCAGTTCGTCCAGCGCAGAGAGCCCCGGCGGCGGACCGTCGCGGCCCTCCAACACCACGCCGTCCATGCGCCCGGCGGCCGCCAGGGCGCTCAGCGTCTGCAGCAGCCACTCGCCCTCCAGCCCGGGCAGCTGCAGCAGGGCCGGTTGTGGCCAGGCCAACAGTTCGATGGGCCCGGCCAGGGTGCTCAGGCCTGCATCGAGGGCGGCGTCCCGTGCGGCGCCGAGGCGCGCGGCGCGAAGCTCGTCGAGGGCCTCCTTGTCCTGGCCGAACGCGTCGGGCAGGAACCACGTGCCGTGATAGGCCGTGCCGGTGCCGAGACCCGACACGGGCCCCAGCGCCACGGCCAGGGCCAGCGCGGCCACCACGGGCAAACCCGAGAGCAGCATCAGGCGCGCAGCCGAGCTCGGTCCCCGGCGCCAGCACCACAGGGGCAGGGCCCAGACCAGCGCGCCCCCCGCCGCCAGCACGGCGAAACGCAGCGGGCGCGCATGGGCCGCCGCGCCGCTGATGTCATCCAGCGTGAACACCAACGCGCCCACCCAGAGCAGCAACACCGCCCAGCCCAGCCCGCGCTCGAGCGCCGTGCGCGCGCGCACCAACGCCGAGAGCCCCAGCAACGTCGCCAAGGGCACCAGGGCCACCAGGTAGCGCAGCTTGCTGGCGGGCCACAGCAGCGCCACGCTGAGCAAGGCCGCCGCCGCCAGCGCCAGCCCCAGCTTGCGACGGTCCGCGCGCCCCACGCGGCTCAGCAGCAGCGCGGGCGCCGACGCGGCGGCGATCGCCGCCAGGCACGGCGCCGCGAGCAACCCGGCCAACAGCAGGTACAGCGCGTTCATGCGCGCAAAGCCGGCCATGGCACGGGCCAGGCCCAGCAGCGGCACCGGCCCCACGCGCTGCACCGGCTGACCCTGCTCCAGGCCCGTGCTCAGCGCGCCCCCGGCCCAGTAGCGCAGGTAGAGCCCGTTGACCGAGTGGAACGGGCTGTCGAACACGACCGCGTTGCGCAGCCACCATGGCAGCTGACAGGCCAGGGCCACGGCCGTGATGCTCAGCCCCGCGCGCAGGGCCGGGCCGCGGGCCCCCGCCGGCGCGCTCAGCAGCAGCAGCGCCAGCGGCAGGGGCAACAGCACCAGCGCCTGGTGGTTGAGCAGCAGCGAGAGGCCGAGCAGCGCCCCGCTCAGCAACGGCCGCAGCCGGGGCAGGCAGAGCGACTCCACCAGCCCCAGCACCAGCAGGGCCTGCAAGGCGTAGAGCGAGCCGTTGCCTGCGGCGTCCACCGCCACGAATCCGCAGGCCACCAGCGCCGCCGCCAGCACGCCCACGCCGTCGGGCACCGCGGGCAGATCCTCCACCAGCCGGTCGCCCATGCGCATCATCAGCAGCAGCAGCAGCGCGCCGGAGCACCACGACAACAGCTGCAAGGCGGCAAAGGGCGAGCCCGCCAGCGGGCTGACCAGCGCGCCCAGCAGCGGCCACAGCGGCGGGTGCTGGTCGCTGTGACCTTGAGGCGGCAGCGGCGCGCCGGCGGCGGCGCTGATGACGCCGCGCCTGAAGCCCGACGCAAAGCCGTCCCCGGCCGCCAGGCTGCGGGCGCTGGCCACGTCCAGCAGCACGTCGCCCTGGGGCAGCTCGTGAGCCGCGCACGACAGCCCGCGCAGCAGCAAGCCCAACAGCACGGCGATCCAGGCCAGGCGCGTCATGGCGGCGGCGCGGCGCCGCCGTCCGGCGTGCGCATCTGCTGGCGGATCTCCGCGATGCGCTGGGCCACCGTCGCGGCGTCGGGCCCCGGCAGGTCCATGGCGATGGCCTCGGCCTCGGCCAGGTCGCGGTCGGCGCCGAGCAGGTCGCCCTCGCGTACCCAGGCCGAGATGCCGCGGTCCACCAGCAGGTCGGCCAGCACGATGGAGCTGTTGTCGGCGTCGGCGGCCTGGCGCAGCTCCTCGATGGCCACGGCCAGGGGGTCGGCACCGAAGAAGCGCCGAGCGGCCGAGTTGAAGCGTGGGTCCACCCGCGACTGCGTCACCAGCAGGCGCCCCAGCGCCCCGTGCAGGCGAGCGCTGCCGCTGAGCGCGATGCCGTCCTCCAACATGGACAGGCCGCGCTGCACCAGCGCGTCGTGGCGGGCGTCATCGAGGGCCGCGGGCGCGCGGGTCAGCACGATCTGCGCGGCCAGGTGTTCGCGCACAATCTCCAGGCCGGGGTGCATGGCCAGCAGGCCCTCCGAGACCAGCAGGATCTTGTCGAGGTCGCCTTCGGTGCGTGCGTGCACAAGCTGGGCCCAGAGCACGGACGCCACCAGCGCGCGCACCGGCCCCAGCGGCGCGAGCGCGGCGGCCAGGGGCTCGGTCGCCGCCCGGGCCTGCGTGGAGTCGGGCTCATTGGCGCGCCCGCTGGACGGCGCCACCCACGCGGCCGCCGCCAACAGCGCCACACCCAGCAGCGCGCTCAACCGGCCCCCAAAGCGCGTCAAGGCAGGGCCTGCCGGCGCACGAGGGCCGTGCCCATGACGGCAAACAGCAGCAGCAGGCCGCTGGTCAGCAGGACTCCGGACGGATTCTGCTGGGAGGGCACCAGCAGCGCCAGCAGCCCCGCCAGCAAGGCGGTCTCGAAGTGAAACGCGCAGGCCGCGCAGACGGCCGCCAGCACCGCCAGCGCGATGCGCAGGGCGGCCTCGCGCGGCAGGCGCAGACTCGCGTCGCCCAGCAGCTCGCGCCCCACCTCCAGGCGCGGGGCCTCGGCTGCCAGCACCAGCCCGTCCCCCGCGCGCAGGGTCAGGTAGAGATCGCCGCGCTGAGGCGCCATGTCGGACACGGGCAGCACCACGCGGCGCGTGGGGCGCACGCGGTGACTGCTGCGTTGCGTGCCCTCACCCCGGCGGGCGTCGATGATCAGCTCGCCCGCCTGCCGCAGGGGCACGTGCACCGCCAGCGAGAGCTGAAACGGGCCCGCTAAATCGGCCGGAATGCCAAAGCGGAACATGGGCGGCTGCTCGGGCTCAGACGCCAGACGCCCCACGACCTCCCGCGGCAGCTCGCGGCCGGCCGCCACCATGCGCGCGCTGAAGCCCAGCAGCAGCACCAGCAGGGCCGCCCCCACCACGCTGCCCAGCACGCGCCCCAGGGCCAGCGAGACCGAGGGCACGGGCCGCAGGCCCACCAGCTGCTCGTAGCCCAGGGCGCGGTCGCCGGCGGGCAGCGCCGCCACGATGGGCAGCACCAGCAACCCGCCCAGGGTGCTCACCAGCACCTGATACGCCGAGGACACCAGGCCGGGCGCCGGCAGGCCCAGCAGCGCCAGGCCCGTGATCGCTCCCGCCACCAGGGCCAGCGCCAGGTTGCGCGGGGCGATCACCCGCCGGAAGCTGGCCCCGGCGCAGAGCAGCGTGGGCAGGATCACGCACGGATCCCCAGCAGCTGCTCCAGCCCCGCGGGCGTGGCGGCCTGGGCCAGCAGTTCGTCAGCGGGCCCGGACTGGCACAGGCGGCCGTCGCGCAAGACCGCCACGTGGGTGGCGAGCCCGTGCAGGTCCTCCACCCGGTGCGTGGCCAGCAGCACGCCGGCGCCCCCCGCCAGACGCAGGGCCAGGTCGTCGCGCAGACGATGCAGCACCAGCGAGTCGAGGCCGCTGAAGGCCTCGTCCAGCAGCAGCAGCGGCGGATCGTCGAGCAGGGCTTGGCCCAGCACCACGCGCCGCGACTGCCCGTAGCTCAGGCTGCCCAGGCGCCGGCCCAGCAAGGGCTCGAGCTCGAGCAGCTGCGCCACGCGTAGCACGCGAGCCATGATCTCGCGGCTGGAGCTGAGCGACGCCAGCTCCATGAGCACGTCGCGCACCGTCAGGGCGCGCGGCCAGCCCACGGCCTCGGGCACCCAGCCCAGCGCCGAGCGCGCCGCGCGTGAGCCCGCCGGATGATCGAGCAGGGACACCTCGCCGGCCAGCGGCAGGCTGACCCCGGCCAGGATGCGCAGCAGGGTCGACTTGCCCGAGCCGTTGGCTCCCAGCAGGCCCCAGCACTCGCCCGGGCGCACCGTGAGATCGACGTCCACCAGCGAAGGGTGGCGCCGCGAGAAGCCGCGCCGGTAGGCGTGGGTGATGGCCTTGGCCACGAGCAGGGTCATAAGCAGGGGCCAGGGTAGCAGCGCTGACGCAGGCGACCCGCGGCAGAAGTGTCGCCGGGCCGGTGACTTTCCCGCGGGCGGCTGGAGCGCAGTCGCGGCGGGCTGCTAGTCTGCCTCGCCATGTGGAGCCTCGTCACCAGCCGCGGCCAGCGTGTGGCCCTCAAGTCCCTGCCGTGCGTGCTGGGCAGCGATCGCGAGGCCGCCGACGTGGCCCTGCCGCACAGCTCCATCAGCCCGGCCCATGCGCGGGTCGAGCAGCAGGGCGACGGGCTGCTCATCAGCGCCATCGACGGCGCGGCGCTGGAGCTCGATGGCCAGGCGGTCGAGCAGGCCAGCCTCGCTCACGGTGACACGCTGATCATCGGCCGGGTGACCCTGCGCGTGGCCGACGACCAGGCCCGGGCGACCGCGCCGAAGCGCGGGGCCGCCACCGGAGCCGGGAACCAAGACGCCGGCGACGAGCTGCAGCTGCGCGGAGCCGCAGCGGGTGCGGGTG
>QNBX01000191.1 GCA_003644265.1 Planctomycetota bacterium | reverse complement strand
CCTGCGCCCGCTCGACGGCGTGGTCAGCCGGGTGGCCGCCTTCGGCGACGTCAGCGGCGGCATGACGCGCTACCTCGCCTGGCAGAACGACCTGCTGGACGGCGCCGCCATGGCCGCCGAACGCTTCGTGGAGATCCCGGCCCTGCACCAGACCGGCCTCTACCGCCGCGAGGCCCTGGAACGCCTGGGCGGCTACGCCACCGCCGGCCCCTGGCCCGCCGACATCGACCTGTGGATGCGCTGGTTCGAGGCCGACCTGCCCATCGCCAAGCTGCCCGAGAGCCTCTACCGCTGGCGCCAGCACGGCGGCCAGAGCACCAGACGCGGCGGCGACCACGGACACGACGCCCTGCGCGCCGCGCGCCTGCACTACCTGGCCCGGCTGCATGGCCGGCAGGGCCGGGACCCGCGCGCCATCCGCCTGATCTCCACCGGCGCCACCCTCAACACCTGGCAAGCGGCCCTGCGCCAGGGACCCTTCGAGCTGACGGCCGCGCACACCTGGCGTCCCGGCGACCCGCCCCCGCCCCACCCCGCCCCAGGCGAACTGCTGCTCGCCGTCTACGGCATGGCAAGAGCCCGCGACGCACTCCGGACGGCGCTCCCCACATGCACCGAACCCGCACAGCTGCTCTTCGCAGGCTGATCCTCGCGCCCCCGCCAGGCGCCGTGTCCGGAGAATGCTAGAGTCGCTCAAAGGTAATGAGAGGGAGCATCGCCATGATCGGACTCGGTCGCTTGATCGTGGGTGTCGTCGTGCTCGCGGTGATTGCAGGCGCCTGGTTGATCCTGGCGAGCGACGAGGGCGGCTCGGCCTCCGCGACGCTCGGCCCAGGCAACCAGACGGCCCGTCCTGGAACCGATCTCCCCACGGCCCGCGAGCGGACGCCCGCTCGCCCCACCCACCGGGCCGAGCCGATGGCCCCGCTCGAGACGGCGTCCCCTCAGCCGCTGGCCACGACCGCATGGGACCCGACGGATCCCATCGGGCTATTGCTCTACGGCACCGTGACGGACGCGGCCGGCCAGCTCCTGGACGTGAAGCAACACTGGGTCGGCTGGGCCACGCCTGGCGGCGCCCGGCGCTCGTCGCGGATCGACCAAGGCACGTTCGCCTTCGCCGGGCTTCGCCCCGGGCCTGGTGTGCTCAGCTTCAGCATGCAAGGCGTCGTCCCTTGGGAGCAGTCGCTCGAGCTCCACCCGGCCGAACCCGCCCGGCGCGTCGATATCCAGCTCGAGGCGGCCCGCACGCTGTGCGTTCGGCTGAGCCTGCCCTCGGGCGAGTCCCTCTGGGAAGCCCTTCCCATGGACAAGTGGAGCCGCCCGCGGTTCGGCGTGCTGGCCACGCCCGAGTCTGCCGGGCCCGTGCTGCCACCGATCGGGCATCGCATGCATGACCGCAACCCCCACGGCACCTGGATCTCGCGCTTCGAGCTGTGGGGCGATCGTCAGGTCGACGCGGGCTGCGAGGGCATGCTCGACCTGCGCAGCCCTTTGCCGCTCTGGATCCACTTGATGCACCGCAGCGAGGTGATCGCCAGCCAGCTCGTCGGACCGGACGCCACCGAGGTCGTGTTCGTGCTCAGGGTCGACGAGGCGCTGGCAGCTCTGGGCTCCGTGCGCGGGCAGATCGTGGACGCAGACGACGAGCAACCACTGATCGGCGCGCGGGTCGACATCAGCGACACCCAGTCTGGCGGCGCGGGGATCCTCGTGGACGCAGAGGGCTCCTTTGAGGAGACCGACCTCCCCCCTGGTGTGCTGGATCTGTACGTCACCGCCGACGGGTACGAGTCCATCAACAGCGCCATCCTGTTGGGCCCCGGAGAGCAGCTCGACCTGGGTCGTCTGGCGCTCGGCCCCGCGACGTCCATCTCGGGCCGCGTCGTCGATGAGGAGGGTCAACCGATCGCCACGCGACTCTCCTGCGCGCCGGCCGACTGGCATCATGAGTCCCATGGGGCCATCCCGCGCATCGGCTACGCCAGCGACAGCGACGGCGTGTTCCTGATCGAGCGACTGGGCCGCCGCCCGTACGTCGTGTGGGTCAGGGACACGAGAGGGGGGCTCGGCAGCGCGGCCTTGCGTATCGACACGACCTCCGGCGACATCGAGCACGCCACACTCGTGGTCCGCTCGCTGGTAGACGTGACCCTGCGCGCGAGCTGGCCAGAGGATCAGCTCCACATGGTCACGCTGGTTGACGACCAGGGCTTCGCGCGTTGGCGCGGTCCGTTCAAAGGCGGCAACACCTGGGCCCGCCCCTGCCCCCCCGGCGACTACAGCCTCGTCGTCCAAGGCGCCGACCGCGTCGCCAGCCTGCACGTCGGCAAGACCCCCGTCGAGGTGACCCTCCCGTCCCCGTGACCTCACCCCTCTGACCGTCCTCTCACTCACCCGAAAGCGCAGCGTTCACGGCCGTGCCCCCCCGCGACATGCAGCGCAGGAGGAACGGGCTGGAGCGACGAAGTGATAAACGCAGGAGCCCAGCCCGTTCCTCCGGAGCGGCGCTGACGCTCACCTCTCGAACACCGCCCCGATGCCCTGCCCCCCACTCACGCACAGCGTCGCCAACCCGCGCTTGGCGTCACGCCGCTTCATCTCGTGCAGCAGCGTCACCACGATGCGCGCGCCAGTGGCCCCGATGGGGTGACCGAGGGCGATGGAGCCGCCGTTCACGTTGAGCTTGGCGGGGTCGAGCTGCAGCTCGCGGTCGCAGGCGATGACCTGGGCCGCGAAGGCCTCGTTGAGCTCGATCAGGTCGAGGTCGTCCAGGGTCAGCCCGCCGCGCTCGAGCAGGGTGCGGGTCACCGGCACGGGGCCGATGCCCATGATGTGCGGATCGACGCCGACCATGGCGTGGTCGGTCAGCCGCGCCAGCACGGGCCAGCCCTTGTCGGCGGCGTGGCCGGCGGAGGTCACCAGCACGGCGGCCGCGCCGTCGGTGATGCCGGAGCTGTTGCCGGCGGTCACGCCGCCGCCCTCGCGGAAGACCGCCTTGAGCTTGGCCTGGCCCTCCATCGAGGCGCCGTGGCGCGGGTGCTCGTCGGTGTCCACCACCACCTCGCCGCGGCGGCTCTTGACGGTCACGGGCACGATCTCGTCCGCGAAGCGTCCGGCCTCCTGGGCCGCCTGGGCCTTGCGCTGGCTCTCCACCGCGAAGGCGTCCTGCTCCTCACGCGAGATCTCGTAGCGCTCGGCCAGGTTCTCGGCGGTGGAGCCCATGGGGCCGTCCACCAGGCGGCAGTGGAAGCCGTCGGCGTAGTTGCCGTCCAGCACCTTGCCGTGGCCCAGGCGGTAGCCGTTGCGCATGCCCGTCAGCATGAATGGGTTGCGCGACATGGTCTCCACGCCGCCGGCGATCACGGCCCGGGCGTTGCCGCCCGCGATCTCCTGCGCCGCCAGGGTGATGGCGCGCATGCCGCTGGCGCAGGCCTGATTGACGGTCATGGCCGTGGCCGTCTCGGGGATGCCGGCGCGGAAGCTGATCTGGCGCGCGGGGTTGGCGCCCTCGCCCGCCTGGCGCGCCATGCCGAAGTAGACCTGGTCGATGTCGTCGGCCGTGGCGCCGGTGCGCTCCAGCAGGGCGGCCACCAGGGTCACGCCCAGCTCGACGGCGGGCACCGTCTGCAGGGCGCCCAGGAACTTGCCGATGGGCGTGCGCACGGCGTCGCACAGGACAATGGCGTCGCGGTCCATGTCGGGACTCTCCAGCTATTCGGGGCCAGCTTGTCGGGGGCCGACTCCTCGGGGAGCGGCGAGCCCGGCATGCTAGCGCGACTCGTTCATCGCCCGCCAGCCGGGGCCGGGAGCGCTCAGAGCTCGGTGCCGGTGGCCTCGAGCTTGGCGCCCTTCTCGTCGTCGGAGAGGGCAGCGAACTTCTTGATGCAGCCCTTGCAACAGAACCCGACCTGCTTGCCGTTCCAGTCGGAGGTCGCCACCGCGGGGTTGATGGCCTTGCCCATCATGGGGCAGTTGGCGTTGATGGCGCCGGCGGGCGCGCTCTCCTGCACCTCGGTGGAACTGCAGGCCAGGGCGGCGACGACGACGAACGCGGTCAGTGCGATGCGAAGCATGAGCGAGGATTCCAGCGTGGTGAGGAATGAGAAGATGTGCGCAGACGCGCGCGACGGGCGGCGATGATAGCAAGCGTCGACGGGGCCGCCGGAGCACCCGTCACACCACCGTCGCACCACCCGCCAGAACCACAGTCGCGCCCCTGCCAGCGCCGCCGTTGCACCCCCGCCGCGCCCCTGGGCAGCCCCTCAGCGCGCCGCCGGTTGCCAGCCTGGACGCCTGGGGTATTCTTCAACGAGCGGATAATAGCGGGCCTGCGGAGCGTGCTCGACGGATTCGAGGCCCCCACCTGGAGCCCCTGTCGCCGTGAATTGCGTGTCTGCCAGCTCGACCCTCCTGGACCTCGACCAGGCCCTCGATGCGGTGCTCGCCCAGGTCGGCGAGGGGCTGGGCGGCGGGAGGCCGCACCTCGTGCTGGTGTTCTTCACCGAGCACCACGGGCCGCGGCTGGAGCGCCTGCACCGCCGACTGATGGACGCCCTCGACCCGCGCGTGCTGCTGGGCTGCCCGGGCTCCGGTGTCATCGGACACGAGCACGAGATCGAAGGGAAGCCCGGGCTGTGCCTGTGGGCCGCGCATTGGCCAGGCTCCGAGCTGCATCCCTTCACGGTGACTCCGGTCGACGGTCAGACCGAGCCCACCTTGTCGGCCTGGCCCGAACCCGGCGAGGTCCCGGACGAGGCCGCGTTCCTCGTGCTGGCCGACCCCTTCACCAGCCCGCCGGAGGTGCTGCTGCGCGACTTCGGCGAGAGCTTCCCCGGGCACATGCTGGTGGGCGGCGTGGCCTCGTCCAGCCCCGGCCCCGGCGAGGGTCTGCTGCTCACGCGCGACGGCATCGTGCGCGAGGGCCTGGTGGGCGTGGCCCTGGGCGGCAGCGTGCAGCTCGACTCGGTGGTGAGCCAGGGCTGCCGACCGGTGGGCAAGCACTTCGTCATCACCAGCGCCCAGCGCAACTACATCCATGCCCTGGGCGGCAAGTCGGCCCTGAGCCAGCTGCGCCAGCTCTTCAGCGAGGTCAGCGACGCGGACCGCGAGCTCATGCAGACCGCGCTGCACGTGGGCCAGGTGGTGGATGAGCGCAAGAGCCACTTCGAGACCCGCGACCTGCTGGTGCGCAACGTGATCGGCTTCCGGCCCGACGACGAATCCATCGCCATCAGCGACTTCGTGCGGCCGGGCCAGACGATCCAGTTCATGGTGCGCGATGCCGAGGCGGCGCACGCCGACCTGAGCGCCATGTTGCGGCCCGAGCGCGAGCGGCCGGCGCCTCTGGGGGCGCTGCTGTTCTCGTGCAACGGGCGCGGCGAGGCCTTCTTCGGCGAGTCGGATCACGACCTCGGGGAGCTGCACCAGCAGCTCGGCGAGGTGGCCACGGCCGGCTTCTTCGCGGCGGGCGAGCTGGGCCCGGTGGGCGGCCGGCCGTTCCTGCACGGCCTGACCGCGAGCATCGCGCTGTTCCGCGCGCGGGAGCGCTGAGCCGGCCCTGCCCGCTGCACGGCGGCTCGCTCCCGCAGCGACGACAGGTCCAAGCGTGCCGCGCCGTCCCGGACCGGCGCTCGCGGCGAAGTCGGTGAATAGCGCAGGCTAGGCTGCCCATGGCCGCACGCACCACGCCCACGACGCCCACGACGCCCACCGCGGCCGCGGCGTCCGCTCCCGAGCCGCGCTCCGACGTGGCCCTGGTGCACCACTGGCTAGTGACGCGGCGCGGCGGCGAGAAGTGCCTGGATGCCCTTTCGAGCCTGCTGCCGGGCGCGTCGCTGTACACGCTGGTGCACGACGAGCAGCGCTGCGCGGCGCCGCGCGAGGTGGCGACGCTACAGACCTCGGCGCTGCAGCGCTTGCCCGGCTGGCGGCGACACTTCCGGCTCTGGGCGCCGGCGTTCTCGCGGCTGTATGCAGGGCTCGACGTGTCGGCCCACGCCTACGTCGTGAGCAGCGACGCCTCGCTGGCCAAGGCCGTGGTCAAGGCACCGGGCGCGCGGCACGTGTGCTACTGCTACAGCCCCGTGCGCTGGGCCTTCGATCAGCGCGAGACCTATCTGGCGGGGTCGCTGCCCGCCCTCGCCCGGCCCCTGGCGCGCGTGGCCCTGGCGCGCATCGCGGCCGCCGACCGACGCGCAGCGACCGCGGTGGACCACTTCCTGACCGTCTCGGAGCACGTAGCCGAGCGCATCCGCAGGGCCTACGGGCGCGAGGCGCAGGTGGTGCACCCGCCGGTGGACACCGACTTCTTCACGCCCGGCACGCCCGACGACGAGCCCCCGCTGCCCGCCCTGACCCGGGCGCCCTGGGCCAGCGGCGTGCGGCCCTACCTGCTGCTGGGGCAGGCCGTCTCCTACAAGCGCTTCGAGCTGGCCGTGGACGCCTGCCGCGTGCTCGACCGCCCGCTGGTCGTGGCCGGCGCCGGCCCGCGCTGGGGAGCATTGCGGCGGCGGGCCGGCCCGCGCACCGTCTTCGTTCCGAGCCCCGACGACCAGACCGTGCGCGCGCTCTACCGCGGCTGCCGCGCCCTGCTGTTCCCCGGGGAAGAAGACTTCGGCCTGGTCCCGGTGGAGGCCATGGCATGCGGGCGCCCGGTGGTGGCCCTCGGGCTGGGGGGGGCCGCCGAGACCGTGCAGGACGGCACCACCGGCATCCTGGTGCCGGCCCCGGGCTGCGACGCCTTCCGGGACGGCATCCTGCGCCTGGAGCGCGAGCAGAGCGGCCTGTCCTCAGGCGCCATGCTGGAGCGAGCCCGGCTCTTCTCGCTAGAATCACACCTGCGCTCGATGAAGGCGGCCCTGGTCGCCGCGGGCGTACCGGTCAACTGACGCACGATCGGCCCGGGGAGGGCGCGCGGGCGTCGCCGCGGTCAGCCGGCCGGAAGCATCCGAGCATCGAGGGGGTACTCAACTCGCGTCATGTTGTCCCGCCGCACAGAGCCCGCGCGCATCGCGTTGTTCCTGGTGGACCAGGGTCTGCTGGCGGCGGCGTTCGCCTGTGCATTCCTGCTCAAGCGGCGCTGGATCCTGGCCGACCACGAGCTCTCGGTCGACGTCTACGCGCGGCTGTACCTGGTGGCGCTGCCGGTCATCGCCATCACCCTCTCCATGCTGGGCTTCTATCGCTTCCGCGAGGAGATCCTGCCGCACGACCGCGTGCGCAAGCGCGACATGCTGCTGGGCGGCGGCGCCGCGGCGGCCGTGCTGATCCTGGTGGGCTTCCTGGTCAAGCCCGAGCTGCCCGACGGCAGCGTGGCCCCGCCCTACTCGCGCGTCATGTTCGGCCTGTTCCTGCTGACGGCCAGCGGCGCCCTGTGGATCTCGCGCAAGCTGTTGGAGACCGCCACCGCGCGCATGCGCGACGACCCCGCCTGGCGCACGCAGGTGGTGGTGTTCGGCATCTCCACACGCATGCT
>QNBX01000190.1 GCA_003644265.1 Planctomycetota bacterium | reverse complement strand
GGGCCGCTCATGTCGCCCGACACGTACCGCACCATCTTCAAGCCGCGCCACGCGGCCCTCAACGCCTACGTTCATGAGCACAGTGACCTCAAGACGTTCCTGCACTCGTGTGGCTCCATCCACGCGCTGCTGCCAGACCTCATCGAAGCCGGCGTGGACATCATCAACCCCGTCCAGATCTCCGCGCGCAACATGGAGCCTGAGCGGCTGAAGCGGGACTTCGGTGCCGACATCACCTTCTGGGGAGGTGGCGCCGACACACGCAAGGCTCTACCCAAGGGCACACCCGACGAGGTCAAGGATCACGTGCGGCGCAACATCGAGGCCTTCGCACCAGGGGGCGGTTTCGTCTTCGTACCGGCTCACAACATGCTGCCGGACATTCCCCCTGAGAACATCGTGGCCATGTTCGAAGCTGTCGACGAGTACCGCTGAGCGGCCCTTGACAAGGCGCCGAAATGCCCCGGTATTCCGGTGCCACCCGGCCCACCGATACCACCTGCCAGTCGCGTACGATCGGAGACCATGACGACCTTCAGCGATTCCCTTGCCAAGAACGACGGCCGCACCACGCTCGTGGAGCTGGTGCCGTGGGCCGGGCCGCTCCAGGACGAAGCCGGTGAGCGCCACCGCCAAACGGCCCGTGAGCTGTCCGCCGACCCGCGCATCACCGCGCTCACCGTCACCGACAACGCCGGCGGTTTCGTGCGCCTCGGCCCGCACACGCTGGGCCAGGCCATCCAGGCCATGGGCGGCGAGGTCGTGGTCCACCTCGCCTGTCGTGATCGCAGTCGGGCAGCGCTCCAGTCGACCCTCTACGGCCTGGCCAGCGAAGGGCTGACCAACACACTCGCACTGTCCGGCGACTACCCCAAGGAAGGCTTCCGCGGTCGCTCGCGGGCGGTGTTCGACATCGATTCGGTGGGCCTCATCTCGATGCTGCGTGATGCCGGCGAGCGCGGGCCGCGGTTCACCATCGGCTGCGCCATCAACCCCTTCAAGGCCGCCGAAGCTGACCTCGTGCCGCAGTACCTGAAGCTGGCCATGAAGGTCCGTGCCGGGGCCGACATGGCCATCACCCAGGTCGGCTACGACGCACGCCCGTGGTCGGAGCTGCTGCAGTGGAACGCGACCCAGGGGCCTGGCATCCCGCTGATGGCCTCGGTCTACATCCTGACGAAGGGTGTGGCCAAGGTCTTCCATCGCGACGGTGTGCCCGGCATCCGCCTCACCGACGAGCTCCTGGCCTGGGCCGAGGAGCAGGCTGCGGCCGACGACAAGGGCCGTGCCGCCTTCCTCGAGTTCGCCGCCAAGCAGGTCGCGGTGGTGCGTGGCATGGGCTTCGCGGGTGCCTACATCGCGGGCCAGCGCAACGTGACCGAGATCGACAAGATCCTGGCCATGGCCGATGAGTTCGAGTCCGACTGGCAGGCCCTGTTGCCCGACATCTCCTTCGCCGAGCCGGGCGCCCAACGTCTGTATCAGCCGGGTGATCTGCCCCAACTGGCGTCCGACCAGCCCACGAAGCCGACGAAGACCCGACGCGTGCCGCTGAAGTATCGCGTCAACCGCATCGTCCACGACGTCGCCTTCGCCCCCGAGTCGCGCGGGTTCGACGTGGCGCGGGGCGTGTACGGCCGACTCGAATCGGCGCACCTGATGTGGCCGGCACACGTGTTGGAGCAGGCCGTGAAGATCCCCATGTTCGACTGCCAGGACTGCGGCGACTGCTCGCTGCCGGACATCGCCTACCAGTGCCCCGAAGGCGCCTGTGCCAAGAACCAGCGCAACGGCCCCTGCGGCGGCTCGCTCAACGGCGAGTGCGAAGTACCCGGCAAGCGCTGCGTCTGGGCCAACGCGTACGATCGTCTCCGCCCCTATGGCGAAGCCATGACCATGCTCGACCGGGAGCCGGTCCTGCAGGACAATGCCCTGCGCGGCAGCAGCGCCTGGGCCAACACGTTCATGGGCCGCGACCACTACGCCCACAACACCGAAGGAGAAGACTCGTGACCGATGCCGAGGGCGCCAAGGACTTCATCATCATCGGCGAGAACATCCACTGCAGCCGCGTCGTCAAGCGCGAAGGCATCCGCGGTGGCGTGGCACCCGACGGCCGCGCCGGGGTGCGCTTCCCCGACGGCGGCGGTGGTGAGGCCTGGGTGCCGCTGCCTCAGTCCATCCTCGAGTCCAAGGAGTTCACCACCAGCGATCGCATCAAGCACGTCATGGCGGTGGTGCGCATGGGGCTGGCCGGTGGAGCCGATGCCGATGTGGCCGCGAAGTACGTAGCCTGGATGGCGCAGCGCCAGATCGACGGCGGCGCCCACTACCTGGACCTCAACGTCGATGAGATCAGCCCCCAGGTCGAGGGACGGCTCGAGGCCATGAACTGGCTGGTCGCAGCCGTAGGTCCCGCCTCCAGCGTGGCGCTCTCGATCGACTCATCCGATGCTGCCGTGCTGAAAGCCGGCCTCGACGCCATCGACCCTGCCTGGGCTGGTGGCGCCACGGCGATGGTCAACTCCGCATCGACCGAGCGCCCCGAGGTGCTCGAGCTGTGCAGGGACCGCGGCACACCCGTGGTGCTCTCGTGCACGGGCAAGTCGATGCCCTCGGGCACGCAGGACCGCATCGACCGTGCCGAGGAGATCATCGGCATCGCCTACGACATGGGGCTGCCGGCCGACTCGCTCTTCGTGGACCCGCTGGTCATCCCCATCGGCGTCGACCCCATGGCCGGGCAGAACTACCTCGACGCGGTGAGCACCATCCGTGAGCGCTTCGGCGAGGAGATCCACATCACCGGCGGCATCAGCAACGTCAGCTTCGGCCTGCCGGCGCGCCGCATCATCACCGACACGTTCCTGGACCTCTGTGTCGAGGCCGGCCATGACAGCGGCATCATCGACCCAGTGGCCGATGTTCAGGCAGCCCTGAACCCTGACCGCGAGTCGGAGGCCTACCAGTTGGCGGCGGCGATGCTCAGGGGTGAGGACGCCTTCGGCATGGAGTTCATCGGGGCCTTCCGCGCCGGCAAGCTCGGCTAGACAGGAGGGATCGTCGATGACGGCCGAGTTGCTCAGAGGGGGGCCGGTCGCGGCCGACATCCGGGAGTCGGTGGCGGCCGACGTGGTCGATTTCAAGGCGGAGTACGGCTACGCGCCGGAGATGGCCATCGTCGTCGTCGGCGCGGATGCCCCGTCACTCGTCTACCTCAAGAAGATCCTTGATGGCTGCGAGCGCGTCGGTATCGGTGGACGCCTCGTCGAGCTCGATGGGGAGTGCACCGCAGATGAGCTGGGGCGCACCATCACGGAACTCGGTGCTGACTCCAGGGTGGCCGGCGTCATCGTCCAGCAGCCGCTGCCCGACTGCATCCCGCTGCGGGTCGTGCTCGACACGCTCGATCCGCGCAAGGACATCGACGGCATCCATCCGCTGAACGCCGGCCTGCTGGCGCTCGGCTACGAGGGCTACCTGCCGGCCACTGCCCATGCCTCGGTCGAGCTGCTCAAGCGCTCGGGCATCAAGTTGTCCGGAAGCCACGCTGCCGTGGTCGGTCGCTCCAACGTCATCGGTAAGCCCGTGGCCCAGCTGCTGCTGCGCGAGCACGCCACCATCACGATGTGCCATTCGCGGACCCCGGACCTGGCGGCGACCCTGCGTGAGGCAGACATCGTCGTCGTAGCCGTGGGCCGCGCGAAGCTGGTCACCGGGGACATGCTCAAGCCGGGTGCGGTGGTCGTCGATGTGGGCATCAACGTGACCGACGATGGTCTCGTCGGTGACGTGGATTTCGAGTCCGCTTCGCAGGTCGCGTCGGCTATCACGCCGGTGCCCGGCGGTGTCGGCCCGCTCACCAATGCCATCCTCCTGACCCACCTCATGCGCGCCGCTCGCGACCAGGCTACCCGGCAGGTCGCCGTGGGCGCGCCATCCGTCCGAACTACCTAGCCACCTCACACCGCACCCGCCTGGGAGACCCGACCATGACCACGCTGACCGACCTCGATATCGCCCGTTCGGTGACACCTCGGCCCATCGATGACATCGCTGCCGAGCTCGGCCTGCGGCCCGACGAGATCGAGCGATACGGCGCGACGAAGGCGAAGGTCACGCTCGAGGGCCTCGAGCGCGTTGAGCGTGAGAACCCGCGCGGCAAGTACGTGGTCATGACGGCCATCACGCCGACGCCGCTGGGTGAGGGCAAGACCACGACCACGGTCGGCCTGGTGCAGGGCCTCAACCGCATCGGTCACCGGGCCGCGGTGGCCATCCGCCAACCGTCGCTCGGACCGGTCTTCGGCATCAAGGGCGGCGCAGCCGGCGGCGGCTACTCCCAGGTCATCCCCATGGAGGACTTCAACCTCCACCTCACCGGCGACGTGCACGCCATCGGTGCCGCGCACAACCTTGCCAGCGCGTTCCTCGACAACCACCTCCACCATGGCAACAAGCTCGACATCAACCCCTTCTCCATCCGCTGGCCGCGTGTCGTGGACATCAGCGACCGAGCGCTGCGCAAGGTCAATATCGGCTTGGGGGGAAGGCTCAACGGCGTGCCTCGCGAGAGCGAGTTCGTGATCACCGTGGCCTCGGAGGTCATGGCCATCCTGGCCCTGGCCACCGACGTCTTCGACCTGCGGGCACGGCTGGGCCGCATCGTGCTGGCCACCGACCGCTCGGGTGCCGCGGTCACGACCGAGGACCTCGGCGTGGCCGGCGCCATGACCGTGCTGATGCTCGATGCCATCAAGCCCAACCTGCTGCAGACGCTCGAGGGTGGGCCGGCGTGGGTGCATGCCGGGCCATTCGCCAACATCGCCCATGGCAACAGCTCCATCCTTGCCGACCGGGTCGCCCTGGCCACGTCGGACATCGTCGTGACCGAGGCCGGCTTCGGCGCGGACATGGGTGCGGAGAAGTTCTTCGACATCAAGTGCCGGGCGTCGGGCCTGGCGCCGGATGCCGCGGTGGTGGTAGCGACGGTGCGCGCGCTCAAGATGCACGGCGGCGTGGGCAGGATCGTGGCAGGCAAGCCGCTCGACCCGGCGCTGACGACCGAGAACGTCGAGGCCGTGCGGGCCGGTGGCGAGAACCTGATCGCGCAGATCGAGCTGGTGCGCCAGTACGGCGTGCCGGTGGTGGTCGCCATCAACGCCTTCCCGGGCGACACCGAGGCTGAGTTCGAGGCCATCCGCGAGGTCGCGCTCACAGCGGGTGCGCGGGACGCGGTGGTGACCACCCATTGGGCTGATGGCGGTGCCGGCTCCGAGGCGCTGGGTGCGGCCGTCTGGGAGGCAGCGCAGGAGGAGAGCGAGTTCCAGCTCCTCTACCCCGACGAGATGCCGCTGCCCGAGAAGATCGAGACCATCGCCACCAAGGTCTACGGGGCCGATGGCGTCGACTTCGCTCCCGTGGCCCGGAAGGCGCTGGCCGAGTACGACCGATTGGGCTACAGCCACTTGCCGGTGTGCGTGGCCAAGACACACCTGTCGATGTCGCACGACCCGCTGCTGCTGGGGCGGCCGACTGGCTTCCGCGTGCCTATCCGCGAGGTGCGCCTGGCTGCGGGTGCGGGGTTCATCTACCCGCTCGCTGGCGACATGCGCACGATGCCCGGGCTGCCCAGCCGCCCTGCCGGCGAGAACGTCGACATCGACGAAAACGGCAAGCCGGTCGGGCTGTTCTAGGGGTCACGGGCTCGCCGCCGCTGGGGTCGCCTCGACCGGGCTCGTTTCCCGTTGAGTGGGCCAGCGCGACCAGGCAGCAGCCGGAAGGGTCGGATCCTCCCGCTCGACGGGCAAGCTTGCCGTTCGACGGGCAGGGCTGACGGTCGTGCCCGCTCAGCGGGACAAACCTGCACATCGGCGGGTCGACGGGTCACACTCGCCCGCTGGACGGGAGTCCGGCCGGGTTGGGGGAGGCAGGGCGTACCCTCGCGGCCGCAGGGAGCGTCGCCCGCAGCTTCCCCGACCCCGGCACCGCCCCCAGCCGTCTGGTCGGCACAGGCAACTACATGCTTCCATGGGCCACTCGGTATCTTG
Organism: Planctomycetota bacterium; assembly: GCA_003644265.1. Next base: position 1,532 of record QNBX01000190.1, on the reverse strand, counting down.
ACGGAACCTGCTCATTTGTGCTTGAATAGCATGCATTCATGAGTGATTCTGCGCGAGGCAACCCGATCCCTTCCAATGTCGTCGCGTTTGCGCCTGAGCGGCGTGAGCGCGTGAAGCAGATCGTCAGGTCGCGCCATGCCGTGCGTGTCGAGGACCTGAAGGAGGAGCTGGGCGTCTCCACGGCCACCATCCGCCGTGATCTCGACGAACTCGAGGGATCCGGCGAGTTGCGCCGCGTCCACGGTGGCGCCGTCTCGGTCGAGATCCGCCCCATCGAGGCTCGCTTCGAAGCCAAGGCCGCCAAGCATGCTCTCGCGAAGCAGCGGATCGCCGCGCGTGCACTGGAGCTGATCGAGCCCGACTCCAAGATCTATCTCGATGCCGGCAGCACCTGCCTGGAGCTGGCCAGATTGCTCTCCCATCGCACGGACATCACCGTCGTCACCAACAGCCTTCCCGCCATCGTCGAGCTTGCCGGCCAGGGGCCGCGCCTGATCGTCATCGGCGGTGAACTGCGCCCCCTGAGCCAGGCCATCGTGGGCCCGTTGAGCACCCCCCTGCTCGACGAGCTCTACGTCGACCGCGCTTTCATGGGCACCTTCAGCCTCTCGCTCGAGGCTGGATTGACCACTACCGACCCAGCCGAGGCCTTCACCAAGGAGCGCGCACTCACGAGAGCTCGTGAAGTCGTGCTCCTGGTGGATGGCTCCAAGCTCGGCACCCGTTCATTCGCCCACAGCGGACACCTCGACCAGGTCGACGTCGTCATCACCGACGCCGAGCTGGACGAGGATGCCGCGACCGCATTCGAGAAGGCCGACGTCCGCGTCCTGGTCGCCTGAGGAGGATCTCTTGACAGATACCCGCACGCTCTATCGCTCGGACAGCCGTCCCGAGTTCGAGCCGTTCACCGTCCAGCCGCCGGAGGTCAAGGGCTTCCAGTACGACGGCGACCTGGCCTATGAGATGCGCAGCCGCCACCTCGATGGCGCAGCGGCCGTCGACCTGCTCGACGACATGCTGGCCATCCGTGAGCTCGAAGAGATGATCGTCCGGCTGCGCTCGGGTGGCTACGAGCCGCTGCAGGGCTACGCCTACCGCGGTCCCACGCACGTCTCGATCGGCCAGGAAGGCACCGCCGTGGGTGGCTCGTCCGTTCTGGGCATCACCGACCGCATCACCTCCTCGCACCGCGGTCACGGCGACGCCATCGCCAAGGGCTTCAGCGCCATCCGCCAGATGAGCGACGATGAGCTCAAGGCGCGCGTCCCAGGCTCTGACGCCAAGACGCGCGATGAACTGCTGGGGGCGGCACTCGAGGAGCACGTCTACCGCACCATCGCCGAGCTTTTCGGCAAGGACGAGGGCTACTGCGCCGGCCGCGGCGGCGGCATGCATATCGGCGACTTCTCCACCGGCCACCTCGGCGCCAACGCCATCGTCGGCGGCTCGGTGCCCATCGCCACCGGTGCCGCCATGGCACAGCGCTACCTCGGCACCGAGGACGTGGTCGTCTGTTTCGCCGGGGACGG
>QNBX01000189.1 GCA_003644265.1 Planctomycetota bacterium | reverse complement strand
TCGTGGTGCAGATCAAGGCGACAGATCGCAGGCGAATCCGTGGATTCGTCGAGAACTGGCAACGCCGAGCTGCGCCACGAGAGCGCCGCTGCGCGCGGAATGACTTGCGCCACGGGCTGCTAGCCCGGCCCATCCCGCCCGGCTGGCCTGTGGTATCACTGCCTGCGACAGACCACGCGCATCTGAGGCGCACCAGCATGGAGTAGACCGTGAAGCCCGCCGCCGACCTCCCCCGCCAGCCGGATGACCCGCGCCCGCGGCTGTTGGTGCTGATCGACGTCGAGGAGGAGTTCGACTGGAACGCCCCCTTTGATCGCAGCCAGCGCGGGGCGTCGCATGTGCCGGCCCTGGCGGACTGCGTGGGCGAGCTGGCGCTCCGAGGCCTGCGGCCCGTCGGCGTCATCACCCACCCGGTGCTGGATGACCCGGACGCCGTGGCCACCCTGCGCGAGCTGGTGAACCAAGGCAGCCTGCTGGCGGGCGCCCACCTTCACCCCTGGGTGACGCCGCCCTTCGACGAGGTGGTCAACGGGCGCAACTCGTTCCCGGGCAACCTGCCGGCGGCGCTCGAGGGAGCCAAGCTCAACACGCTCACCGAGCGCATCACCGAGGTGCTGGGCACGGCGCCGCGGGTCTATCAAGCTGGCCGCTACGGCGTAGGACCAGCGACCATCGGCCTGCTGGCACAGGCCGGCTACCTGGTCGATATGTCCCTGGCGCCTCCCTTTGACTACCGGCCCGAAGGCGGCCCCGACTTCACACGCATCGGGCCCGTGCCGCGTTGGTCCCAGACCTCGACGCCGATCCTGTCGATCCCCACCACGGGCGCCTTGCTGGGGCGTTCGTCCACGCTCACGGGGCCCATGTATCGAGCCGCCACCAGCAGCCTGCTGCGCCCCACGCGCCTGCCAGGCCTGCTGGCGCGCGCGGGCCTCGCGGAGCGCCTGCGCCTGTCGCCAGAGGGCTACACGCTGGCCGAAATGCAGCGCTTGTCGAGCGCCCTCGTCAACCGCGGCTGCCGCGTCTTGACGGTGAGCTTCCACAGCCCTTCGCTGGTGCCCGGGTACACGAGTTACGTGCGCAACGAAGACGACCGCGCGGCGTTCATGCAGCGGCTGCTCGGGTTCTGCGACTGGTTCTTCGATACGCTCGGCGGCGTCCCCAGCGACGCCCTGGCGTTGCGCGACGAGCTGCTCGCCCCACCACCCCCATCTCCCTCCACCTGAGGAGCGCGACCCGACGTGCGCGTGCTCGGCATCTCCCCGCTCGACAAGGACGCCAGTGTGTCGCTGGTGGAGGACGGCGAGGTGCTCTTTGCCGCGGGCGAGGAGCGCTTCAGCCGTCACAAGCAGCACGCCGGGTTTCCCGCGCTGGCGCTGGCCGCGGGCCTGGCCCACACCGGCTGGTCGCCCGACGAGTTGGACGCGGTGGCCTACCCGTTCCTGGATTGGGAGGACGAGGCGCGGCTGATGACCAGCGCCATGTCCGATGAACGCCGCTGGCTGTCCACCCGCGCTCCGCGGCACCTCGGCGCCGCGCTGGCCGCGGCCCAGGCCCGCGTGCCTCGGGGACGAGCCGAGATCCAGGGGCTGTCATGCGCCGACCGCAGCATGGCCAAGGCAGCGCACAAGGCGCTCGGGCACTGCATCCTGGGCACCTGGCCCCGGGTGTCGCGTTTCGTCAGCCAGCGCGCCAGCCGCCGCTGGCTGAAGCACGGCATCGAAGACCACCGCGGCTGGAGCGAGGCCCTGCTGAGCGGTCTGACCCGGGCCGGCGTGAGCGCACCCCTGCGCCGCAGCGAACACCACCTCTCACACGCGGCCAACGCCTACCGCGCCAGCGGCATCGAGCGAGCCCTGATCCTCACGCTGGATGGCTACGGCAGCGGCCTGGCCGGCTCGGTGAGCCTGGGCGAGGGCGGCCACATCACGCGCCTGGCGGGCCTGCCGTTCCCGCACTCACTGGGCAGCTTCTACGAGGCGGTCACGTCATCGCTGGGGTACCACCCGGATCGACACGCGGGCAAGGTGCTGGGGCTGGCGGCCTACGGCGACCCTGACGTGCTGAGCCCCCTGCTCGACGAGCGCGTGCTGACCGAGGACGGCAGCCTGCGGCTGGTGGACGCGCTCAACATCCACTTCTCGCGCTACCTGGCAGGACGCTTCCCCATCATCGACGTGGCGGCGGCCTGGCAAGCGACGCTGGAGCGCGTGGCCTGCGCCTTGGCCAGCCACTGGCTGAACGAGACCGGCGCCGACGCGCTGGTGCTCTCGGGCGGCGTGGCGGCCAACGTCAAGATGAACCAGCGTCTGCACGCCCTGCCACAGGTCAAGCGCAGCTTCGTCTACCCCAACATGGGCGACGGCGGCTGCGGCACGGGGCTGGCCATCCAGCTCTCCTGGCCCGGCGGCGTGGGCGCCCCGCTGGAGCACGTGTACCTGGGGCCTGAGACCCCGCTGGCAGAGATGCGGTCGGCTCTGGAGCGGGCGGGCCTGCCGTTCTCTGAACCCGCCGACCTGCCGGGCGAGCTGGCGGCCCGGCTGCACGCGGGTCAGGTCGTGGCACGCTTCGCCGGGCGCATGGAGTACGGGCCGCGCGCCCTGGGCAACCGCTCCATCCTGTACCGCGCCAGCGAGCCGGACGTGAACCAGTGGCTCAACCAACGCCTGGGCCGCACCGAGTTCATGCCCTTTGCGCCGGTGACGCTGTGGGAGCACCGGGAGCGTTGCTACGAGGGCCTGGCCGGCGCCGAGCACGCCGCGCGCTTCATGACCATGACCTTTGACTGCACGCCGTTCATGAAGCAGAGCTGCCCGGCCGCGGTCCACGTGGACGGCACGGCGCGCCCCCAGCTCATCGAGCGCACCCAGAACCCCGACTACTACGACGTGCTGGCGGCCTACGAGCGCCTCTCAGGCATCCCCTGCCTGGTGAACACCAGCTTCAACATGCATGAGGAGCCCATCGTCTGCACGCCGGATGACGCCGTGCGGGCCTTCTTGCTCGGACACCTGGACGTGCTGGCCCTGGGGCCGTACCTGGTGGAGGCTCCCGTCGACAGCGCCGCGGGCTGAGCGCGGTGTGCGCCGCTCAAGCCGCCGGTCCGGCCGCCGATCAGCTGCCGCTGCGGTCGACGTCAGCGTCAGGCGGGTCGGCGCCCTCGCCCTCGTCGTCGGGACGCAGCGCGAATCCATCGGCCCTGGCCAGCAGTTGCACCATGGTCTGGTCAAAGTGCCGGTTGCGGACGAACGTGCGCAGGTAGTCCACGAAGTCGATCGGCAGGACTAGGCCGTACCACAGCAGCCAGGCGCCGCGCGCCTCCAACGGACCCAGCAGCGGCGCCTGAACCGGATCGATCAGCAGATCAAGCACACAGGCCAACAGCAGCAGCACCAGCCCGATGTCGAAGTTGGTCATCAGGGAGCGCAGGGTGACGCGGTCCAGGCGCAGGCGGAAGACCTCGCCGCCCGCGCCGGGCACGGGCTCGGCGGGAGCCGCAGCGCGCTCCCGGGCCGGCGTGAGGTAGGCGCGATAGGGGCGCTCAGCGCTGGCCGAACCGCGCAGCACACTGCCCACGAACACCAGACTGGGCACGGCAAAGAACAGCTTGAGCCAGAGCGTGGCGACCGCGGCGCTCACACAGGCCACCAGGTACAGGGTCGAGCCGCTGCTGCTCCACAGCGCAAACCCCAGGCACAGGTACACCAGCGGCTTGACCACGAAGTGGAAGATGTACTCGTAGTAGCCCCAGAGGGCGTGCTCGATGCGGTGCCAGCGCGCCACCTCGCCGTCCACGCAGTCCAGCAGGTAGTACAGCACCAGCAGCGCCGCGCCCGCGATGGCCGCCAGCTCGCCGCCGAGCTGCAACGCGGAGCCCAGCACCCCCGTCACCAGCATGCCCACGGTAGCGATGGACGGCGACAGGCCCTGGTCGACGAAGAGCTTGGTGATGGGCAGCGAGCAACGGTCGCCGAACAGCAGCCCCGCGACGTCGTTGCGCGACGCCACGGGCAGCTGACAGACAGCTCGCAGTTCGGAGAAGCTCACACCCATGCGGTCATCACCGTCGTCGTCGTCAATCCGACGGGGAGGAGAGAGCCGCGTGAGCGCGGGGACAGCAGCGCTGCTCCCCCCCGGCCCCGCGTCAGCTCAGTTGCCCGTGGGCGTGTCCGTGGGCGCGGGCGTGTCCGCGGGCGTGTCCGCGGGCGTGTCCGTGGGCACCGGCATGACCGTGGGCGTCAGCATGGCCTCACGCAGCCGGCTGAGAAACTCCTGCTCGTAGACGCCCAGGCTGTTGCACGCCAGCGTCTTGTCGCCGTTGGTCGCCGTGAACTCGGTCTTGAGGCTCAGCAGCGCGCTGTCGCCGGCGCCCTGCTTCACCAGGATCTTGATCAGGAGCGTGCCGCTCACGCCCTGCAGGCGATCCTCAAGGCGCTCGGCATGGTGCTGCTGGAAGCTCTTGGCCGGGTCGCCGTCCTCGTCGATGGCCGGAAACTCGCAGTAGCGCTCCAGGTCCTTGGGGCCCAGCTTGATGGCGTCGAGCGCGAGCACCCCAGCGCCCTTGTCGATCACGTCCACGTCCATGTCGCGCTCGTGGACCAGCGCCATGAGCCCATCGAAGACGGCCTCACGCGACATGGCCAACGGCACCTTGATCTCGTACGGATCGGCCTCCACAAGCCAGTAGTCGGGGCCACAGGCGGTCAAGAATGAGAGCCCAACGAGGGCCAAGGCGAGAACGCGCATGACAGCTGCTCCAGATACGAACGAGTGTTCGGGGTTCGATACCAGACCCTCGCCTACACCAGCGACGGCCTTCGATTCGCACAGTATGCCCCCGCGCCCCCTGCCCTCGCCAGCGCAGAAGGCGCCGCGCGCTCCCGCCGTCAGTAGGCCGTTGCGAACAGCACCTCCGTCGTCGTCTCCTTTCCTTGCCGCTGAAGATGCAGGTGCCGCTCTCGCCGGTCTGATCGAACGGGATGCAGCAAACAGTGGCCTTGGCCTGCTCCTTGATCTTGGCCTCAGCCGCCTCGTCCGCAGGAGCGCTCGACGAAGGCCGCCAGAGCTTCCACCCAGGCCGCGTCGTCGTTCAGGCACGGCACGACGATGAGCTCGCTGCCTCCGGCCCGGGCGAAGTCCTCGCCCAGGCGCAACGTGATCTCCTCGAGGGTCTCGAGGCAATCAGCCGTGAAGGACGGGGCGATGACGCGCACACGCGGATGGCTGGTCGCCAGTCCCGGGACGTACTCGTCCAAGTAGGGTTGCAGCCAGGGCTCGTCACCGAAGCGCGACTGGAAGACCATCTCCCACTCGTCGCGGGGCAGGCCCAGGCGCTGCGCCAGGGCCCAGGCCGTGCGTCCGCACTGCTCGAGGTAGGGATCGCCCTGGCGCACGTACGACTCGGGGATGCCGTGAAAGCTGAAGACCGTGAAGTCACCGGCGGGGTACGCGTCGGCGCGCGCGGCCAGGGCATCGATAAAGGCCGGGTCGTCACAGTAGGACGGCAGGTACGCGATCGCGGGTGGCTTGCGGGAGGCAGCGGCGAGGCGATTCACTTCGGCGACCACAGAACCCGTCGTCGTGTTGCTCTCCTGGGGAAAGAGCGACACGACGAGGATCTCGTCGCAGCCCCGCGCGTCGAGCTCGTCCAGGGCCGCCCCGAGCGAGGGTTCGCCGTAGCGCATGCCGAGGGCCACCGGGCGTTGGTCACCGAGCCGCCGGGCCAGGGCGCGCTGGAGACGCCGACACACGACGATCAGGGGCGAGCCCTCTTCGGTCCAGATCGAGCGATACAGGGCCGCGGACGTCCCGCTGCGAAACGGGAGGATCATCACGTTGAGCACGAAGGCCCACAGCAGGCGATTGACCTCGACGACCCGCGGGTCACCGAGGAACTGTCGCAGGAACGCGCGCACGGCCCGCGGCGTCGGGGCCGCGGGTGAACCCAGGTTGACGAGCAGCACACCGCGCACTGCGGAGGACTTGCCAGGCGCCGCGTCGAGGCGCGTGGGCATCGGCTCGGGCGGTCTTGCGGAGGCCTTGCCGGGCGCCGCGTCGAGGCGCGTGGGCATCGGCGGCGGCGGTTTGATGAAGTAGGCGCGCGCGGCCACGGCGAGAGCCATGCCGATGCCCACGTAGAGTCCGCCGACTCCGAGGCGCCCGCCGAGCCAGCCGTCGGCAGCGAGCGCCCGCAGCCCGCGGCCGAGGGCGATCATCAGCAGGATGACGATCACGAAGCGACCGGTGAACACCTGCCAGACACGCGGGGCGTTGAGCTTCGCGATGCGGCGCTTGTTGCGCCGGGCCGTCCGGGCGAGCACGTAGCGACCCTTCGCCGCGCCAGCCAAGCACCCGAGGGCGAGGGCGATGCCGATGCCGAGCGCCGTTCGCTGGGAGTCGGTCTCGTTCCAACCGAAGACGAAGCGCACGCCCACGGTGGCGAGCCCCGTCCCGACCAGCAGCCACACGCTTCCGGCGACCGCGTTCAGTGTTCGATGTGAGACTCGCACGGAAGGCCTGCCCGAACCGGAAGCGTGAGGGCAAATCCTAGCCTTCGGAGCTCACCCGGTTCCACACTCGCCGCATCATCCGCCCTCCCGTTTCGAGGCCTTGCCGCGAGACTGCGGGGGTGTCGCTCAAATGGTCAGCATGTCAGTCGTCTCGTCGTCGCCAAGCGTCGCGGCAGGCGCCAGGCTGTTGGGCGAGGCAGCACGGGCTCGGTTGGCGGGGCGGCTCGAGCGGCTGTGTCGCTACCCGTGGGCACAGCCGCTGCGGCGGAGTCAGTCTCCCCCACGCGCGTCCTCGAACTGCTTGATGGCGAGGAGAATGGACTGCATCGCGGGATCAGCGGCGTGGCACTGGCCGCGTTGCCCTCGAGGGCAGGCCGGTTATCCGAACCTGTCGAAGACGAGGTCGGTGGACGATGAACCTGCTCATCGCCATGAGCATTGTTGCTGCCCAAGCCGGGGCCGGTGGGCTCAGTCGTAGTGGTCCAGCAACAGCGGAGGCACATCGGCCCACGCCAGCCATCGTGACGTTATCGCTCGAGCATCCAGCTGCCTCGAACCCGGGCCTGATGTTCGCTCGCTGCGGCAGCTCTTCTTCGGGCGTTCTGCTCGTTGCTGTTCTCTGCGAAACAGGCCGCGCCGACGCTGTCTTCTCAGTCCGCCAGGTTCTGCACACACCCGATGAAGCTCAGCTCCGCCTATCGGTTACACGGACGCCGAACAGTTGGGCCTCCCGCTCAGTTTTCATGGCCAGCAACCGATTCTGGCCCGAGTTTCCAAGGCTCTTGTCATGGCGCGGTATGGCGGCAGGCGACACGGATTCAGTCTTTGTGTCGGCCAGCGGTTGGACTCGGTCCGGATTCTCGATGCGAGTCGCAGCGAGCATGTTGGACACCAGCAGTCTGGTCGATGAAGGACCCGCCATGCGTGCGTTTTTTGAAGCTCTCAGTGGCCACCCCATCTACTAGCAGCCTGTGGCGTAAGTGCTTTCGTGCGCGGTGGTGCGCTCGTGGTGCAGATCAAGGCGACAGATCGCAGGCGAATCCGTGGATTCGTCGAGATCTGGCAACGCAGAGCTGCGCCACGA
>QNBX01000188.1 GCA_003644265.1 Planctomycetota bacterium | reverse complement strand
GCTGCGGCCGCCGGCCTGCACGCGCCAGCCGTCGCCGTCGGCCGCGACCTGCTCGGCCGGGGCGCCGGTGATCAGGCGCTCGCCCAGGGCGCGGCCCATGGCGGCGGGCAAGCGCTCGAGCCCACCCTGCAGCGAGAGCAGCGAGGGCGTGGGCGGCCGCGGGCGGCCCTCGGCACGCCGCGCCTTGCCCTTGGCGCGCAGGGCCCTCAGCAGCGAGCCGTGCTCGGCCAGCATGTCGTACAGGCCGGGCAGCGCCGCGCGGAACGACAGCTGCTCGGGGTCGCCGGCCCAGATGCCCGACACCGCGGGGTCCAGCAGGCGCTCCAGCACCTGGGCGCCGAAGCGGCCGCGCGCGAAGTCGGCCAGCGAGCCGTCGATGGAGCCGCCGCGGCGGAACAGCCCGCGCACGAGACCCAGCTTGCCGCCCAGGCTGAGCAGTCGCGAGCCCAGCAGATCGCCCGGGCCCGAGGGCAGGGCGCAGAGCCCGCCGCCCGGCTCCGCGATGAAGCGCCGGCGCGCGGCCTCGTCGGCGGCCGACGGCGCCAGGGCCAGCTCGTCGAGCAGGGCCAGCAGCTCGGGCGCGTTGTCCTGCAGCGCCTCGGGACCCGTCTCGAAGTGGCAGGCGTCGTGACGCGCGGTCCGCACCAGCCCGCCGGGGCGATCGGACGCCTCCAGCAACAACACCTCGGCCGCCGCTCCCCGGGCGTGGGCGTAGGCCAGCCCGGCCATGCCGGCACCCACCACGATCGTGTCGACGCGCTCGGTCATCAGGCTCCTCAGATGGTCTTGCTGAAACGCGGGCCCTCGCCGGCCGCGCGGCGCTTCGCCAGGTGCTCATCGAAGACCATGGCCAGGTGACGCAGGAACAGTCGGCCGAGGGGTGTCACGTCCAGGCGCTCGTCGCTCAGGGTGCAGAAGCCGCGCTCGGCCAGGGGGGCCAGCTGCGCCCACTGCGAGGCGAAGTGCCGCGCCAGGTCCGAGTGCCCGGTCTGCGCCTCCAGCTCGGGCCAGTCGATATGCATGCGACACATGAGCGACAGGATCACCTGGCGCCGCAGCAGGTCCTCGGCGCTCAGGTCGAGTCCGCGCACCACCGGCAGGTGTCCCTGCGCCAGGGTGGCCTCGTAGGCCGCAGTGTCGCGCGTGTTCTGGATGTAGCTGCCGGCGATGTCACCGATGGCGCTCATGCCCAGCCCGACCATGTCGGGCGCCGGACGCGTGGCGTAGCCCATGAAGTTGCGGTGCAGCGAGCCCGCGTGCAGGGCCGCCACCATGGGGTCGTCGTCGCGCGCAAAGTGGTCCAGCCCCACCACCGTGTAGCCCGCGCCCCCCAGGCGCCGCAGGGCCAGGCCGAACAGCCCCGCGCGCTCGGGGGCCGTGGGCATGGCGTACTTCTCCAGCACCTTCTGGGCCGGCTTGAGCCAGGGCACGTGGGCGTAGCCGAACACGGCCAGGCGGTCGGGGCGCACCTCGTCCGCCACCAGATCGAGCGTGGCACCGAAGCCCTCGGCCGTCTGTTCCGGCAAGCCGTACATGAGGTCGACGTTGAGGCCGGACACGCCGCGGGCGCGGCAGTGCTGCACCAGCGCGACGGTCTCCTCCAGGGTCTGCTCGCGGCGCACGGCCTGCTGCACCACGGGGTCCAGGTCCTGCAGGCCCATGGAGACGCGATTGAAGCCCAGGTCGGCCAGGGTGTCGACCTGCTCGGCGCTGGTGACGTGCGGGTCGACCTCGATGGACACCTCGGCGTCGGGCAGCAGCTCGAACGAGCGCACCAGCATGGCGTGCAGGCGTCGCAGGCGGTCGCACGTCAGGAACGTCGGCGTGCCGCCGCCCCAGTGCAGCTGCGCCACCTGCCGGCGATCTCCCAGGGCCTCGCTCACCAGAGCGATCTCGCGCTCGACGGCGTCCAGGTAGGAGTCGGCGCGGTCGTGGCGGCCGTTGATCTCGGTGGTGCAGCCGCAGTACAGGCACAACCGCTCGCAGAAGGGCAGGTGCACGTAGACCGACAAGGGCTCGTCGGGCGTGGCGGCGGCGCGGGCGTAGGCGGCGCGAGCGTCGTCCTCGCCGAAGGCGTCGGACCACTCGGGCGCGGTGGGATAGCTGGTGTAGCGCGGCCCGGAGACGGCCAGCTCGCCCAGCACATCGGCGCTCAGCTCCGGCAGCTCGTCGCTCACCATGAGGTCTCTCCGCGGGCGGCGGCCACGAAGGCGGCCACGCACTCGGGGTCGGTCTCCTTGATCACGCCGTGGCCCAGAGCCAGCACGTGGCCCGGGCGTCCGGCCACCCGCTGCAGCAGCGCCGTGGTGCGCGCGTGCACGTCGGCGGGCGTCGACAACAGCAGGCCCGGGTCGAGGTTGCCCTGCACGGCCACGCGGTCGCCGTAGCGATCGAGCACGTCGGCCAGGTCCATGCGCCAGTCGATGGCGACGGCGTTCACGCCGGTGTCGACCACGGCGTCCAGCACGTGGGCGCCGTCCAACACGAACGCCATCACCGGCGCGCGGCCCAGCACGGGCTCCAGCGCCCGACGCGTGAAGGGCAGCACGCGCTTGATGTAGTCCTCGCGACAGAGCGTGCCGGCCCAGGTGTCGAACAGCACCACGGCGTCGGCGCCCGCCTCGAGCTGATACAGGAGGTGCGCCCCCACCGCGTCAGCCAGCTTGCCCATCAGCTCGTCGAACAAGGGCGCGTCGCGGTGCATGAGCGTGCGCAGGCGCGCGTGGCTCTTGGCGTGCCCGCCCTCCACGGCGTAGCAAGCCAGGGTGTAGGGCGCGCCGCAGAAGCCCAGCAGGGTCTTGTCGTCGCTCAGGCCCGCGCGCACCAGGCGCAGGGCGTCGCCCACGTAGGCCAGGTCCGCGGCGGGGTCGAGCGGCCGCAGGGCCTCGATGCGGGCGCGGCTGTCGAGCGCCTCCGGCAGCACCGGCCCGCGCCCCTCGTCGAAGCGCAGCGGCATGCCCATGGCCTGCAGCGGCAGCAGGATGTCGCTGAACAGGATGGCCGCGTCCACGTCGAAGCGTCGCACCGGCTGCAGCGTGACCTCCGCCGCCAGCTCCGGGTTCTGCGCCATGGCCAGGAAGCCGCCGGCGCTGCGACGCAGCTCCTGGTACTCGGGCAGGTAGCGCCCGGCCTGGCGCATGAGCCACACCGGCGGGTGCGGCAAAGGCTCACGGGCGTACGCGGCGAGCAGCGGCTTGGCGGTGGTCGTATGGGAGGTCATGGTCGCGCTCGGGGGTCGGTCGTTGGGTCGGTCGTCGGGTCGGTCGTTGGGTCGGCAGCGCAGGCGTCGGTCCGGTGCTCGAGGCCTGCGTCGGCGTTGTCGTCGGGATGTTCGTCGAGTGTTCGTCGGGGCGTGCGGCCTCAGGGCGTGAGTCGGTAGCCGCTGCCGCGAACGGTGTGAATGTAGCGAGGCTCCTTGGCGTCGGGCTCCACCAGCCGCCGCAGACGCACGATGAAGTTGTCGACCGTGCGCAGCGTCGGGAAGGCGTCGTAGCCCCAGACGCGCTGCACGATCTCAGCCCGGGTCACCACATCGCCCGGGCGCTCGGCCAGGCAGCGCAGGATCAGGGCCTCCTTGGGCGAGAGCTCGAGCGTGCGACCGCCGCGCTGCACGCTGCAGCCCTTGATGTCCACGCGCACGTCACCCAGCAGCAAGACGTCGCCGGCGTCGGACGGCGTCGCCATCCACTCGCTGCGCCGCAGGATGGCGCGCACGCGCAGGATCAGCTCGGTCAGGTCGAAGGGCTTGGGCAGGTAGTCGTCGCCGCCGAGTTCCAGGCCGTGCACGCGGTCGTCGCGCGAGCCCTTGGCGGTCATGAACAGGATCGGCACGCGGTTGCCCTCCTTGCGCAGGGCGTCGCAGACGTGGAAGCCGTCCATGCCCGGCAACATGACGTCGAGCAGCACCAGGTCCGGGCGCTCGCTGCGGATGCGTTCCAGGGCCACGGCGCCGTCGCCCACCACATCCACCGACCAGCCCTCCAGCTCGAGGTTGTCGCTCACGACCTCGGCCAGGTGCGCCTCGTCCTCCACCAGCATGAGACGGGCGCCGCTCATGCTGAGGCCTCCGGCGGGGTGTCGCTGGGCGCCGCAGCGTGCGTGTCGGCGGGCGCAGCGGGGCGCGCATCGCTCGGCGCGGCGTCAGGCGGACGCCCGTCGGCGTGGGGCAGGCTGACGGCCACGGTCAGGCCCGCCCCGCCGGCGCGGTCCAGCAGCTCCAGGTGCCCACCCTGGGCCTCGGTCAGGCTGCGCACCACGAACAGGCCCAGGCCCACACCCGGGTGCGTGCGCACGTTCTCGTTCTGCCCCCGGAAGAACGCGGCGGTGAGGTCCTTGGGCCTGGCACCGCGCAGTCCCGGGCCGCGGTCGATCACCGCCAGCCGCGCGCCGCCGGAGGTGGGTACGACCTCCACCCGGATGGGCCCCTCCTGACCTGCGTACTTGACGGCGTTGCTCACCAGGTTGTCGAGGATGCGCTCCACCGCGTGAGTGTCCGCGCGTACCCACGCCGGCTCGGCGGTGGACACGTCCAGCCTGGCCCCGGGGTGCAGCTCCGCCAAGCGCGCGGCCACGCGCGAGGCGATCTCGGCCAGGTCGACGTCCTCCAGGTGCACCTCGTGCACGCCCTCGGCCAGCGCGCGCGTGGTGAGCACCTCCTCCACCAGACGCGAGAGGCGGTCCACGTCGAGCCGCGCGTGCTTCAGGTAGCGCTGCGCCTTCTCGCCCTCGGCGCGGCCCATGAGCAGGCTGTCGAGGTACAGGCGGATGGACGCCAGTGGGCTGCGCAGCTCGTGCGTCACGGCCGACACGAAGTCGCGCTGACGTCGGGCCAGCGCCACGTCCTGGCGGATGGAACGCAGCACCAAGCCCATGCTGGCCAGCAGCAGCAGCCCCATGAAGCCGCCCTCGAACATGAACATGCGCGACCACTCGTAGGTGGCCTCGTAGAGCGCCTGCCGGGTGACCTCGTCGGGGGCGCTGCCGGCGACCTTGAGGCGCGCCATGAGCACGTCGCCCTGGCGCGAGAAGAACACCACCCACCAGGAGATGAGCGCGGCGTAGAGCAGCACGATCAGGCCGAAGACCCACAGGGGGCCACGCACGGGCCGGCGCAGATCGACGGGCGCGGCCGTGGGCGTCATGGCGCGGACAGGGCCTGAGCCAAGGCCGCGGCGGCGCGGTCGAGCTGAGCCTCGTCGTGGGCCGTGTAGACGAAGGCCACCTCGTAGGCCGAGGGCGCCATCCAGACGCGCTGCTCCAGCAGGCGCGCGTGCATCTGGCCGTAGCGTTCGGCGCCGGCGGCTTCGATACGATGGAACGCGCGCGGCGTCTCGCCCTCCTGGAGACACAGCCAGAGCACCGAGCCCATGCGCGCCACGCTGCCGGGGGTGCCGCTGGCGACCAGGGCGGCCTCCCAGCCCCGCTGCAGGTGGGCCCCGAGCTGCTCCAGGCGCTCGTAGGTGCCGGGCTGCTCCAGGGTGTCGAGCGTGGCCATGCCCGCGGCCATGGCCACCGGGTTTCCGCTCAGCGTGCCCGCGTGATAGACGGGGCCGTTGGGTGCCAACTGCTCCATCAGCTGCGCCGGTCCGAGGAAGGCGCCCACGGGCATGCCGCCCCCGAGGATCTTGCCCACCGCCACCAGGTCCGGGGTGATGCCGCTGCGCTCGGTCATGCCGCCCGGCGCCACGCGGAAGCCGCTGATGACCTCGTCGAACATGAGCAGCGCGCCGTGCTCGCTGCACAGCTCGCTCAGGGTCTCGAGGAAGGCCTGGCGCTGCAGCAGCAGGCCGGCGTTGGCGGGCATGGGCTCGATCACCACCAGGGCGATCTCGCTGCCCTTCTGCGCGAAGAGCGCGCGGGCGGCGTGCTCGTCATCCAGCGGCAGCACGTCTGTCATGGCGGTGGTGGCCTGGGGCACGCCGGCCGATGAGGGCGTGCCGAAGGTGGCCAGGCCTGAGCCGCCCTTCACCAGCAGGGCGTCGAAGTGCCCGTGGTAGCAGCCGTCGAACTTGACCACGCGGTCGCGCCCGGTGGCGCCGCGGGCCAGGCGCAGGGCGCCCATGGTGGCTTCGGTGCCGCTGCTGGTGAAGCGCACGCGCTCGGCAAAGGGATAGCGCTTGAGCACGCGCTCGGCCAGCTCCACCTCGGCCGCGCAGGTGGCGCCGAAGGTCAGGCCGTCGCGCAGCGCGCGCTGCACGGCGTCGAGCACGGCCGGGTGGGCGTGGCCCAGGATCAGCGGACCCCAGCTGCAGACCAGGTCGATGTGCTCGCGGCCCTGGGCGTCGAACAGGCTGGCGCCCTGGCCGCGCACGACAAAGGGCGGGTCGCCCTCCACGGCGCCAAAAGCGCGCACGGGGCTGGAGACGCCGCCGGGCAGGGCGGCACGGGCGCGGGCCAGCAGGTCGGTGCCAAGCTTCAACTCAACCATCCGTGCTTGAGGGCGTCGCGGCCGTGGTAGCTGATGATCAGGTCGGCGCCGGCGCGCGCCATGGACAGCAGGATCTCGCGCACCATGGCGCCCTCGTCCACCCAGCCGTTGGCCGCCGCCGCCTTGACCATGGAGTACTCGCCCGAGACGTTGTAGGCGGCCACAGGCAGCAGCGTCTCGGCCTTGATCTCGGCCAGCACGTCCAGGTAGGCCAGGGCCGGCTTGACCATCAGCATGTCGGCGCCCTCGTCCACATCGAGCAGGCTCTCGCGCAGGGCGGCGCGGCGGTTGCGCGGGTCGAGCTGGTAGGTCTTGCGGTCGCCGGCCTGCGGCGCGCTGTCGGCCGCGTCGCGGAAGGGGCCGTAGAAGGCCGACGCGAACTTGGTCGAGTACGACAGGATGGCCGTATCGGTCAGGTCGTGGGCGTCGAGCTCGTCGCGGATGGCGGCCACGCGCAGGTCCATCATGTCGCTGGGCGCCACGACGTCGGCGCCAGCCTCGGCGTGCACCCGCGCCATCGTGGCCAGCAGCGGCAGGCTGGCGTCGTTGAGCACCTTGCCCTGCTCGAGCACGCCACAGTGGCCGTGGTCGGTGGAGCCGCACAGGCACACGTCGGTCATGACCACCAGGTCCTCGCCGTGGGCGGCCTTGAGCGCGCGCACGGCCGTGGGCACCAGCCCGTCGGGATCGGTGGCGGACGAGGCCAGCTCGTCCTTCTTGTCGGTCACGCCGAACAGCAGCACGTTGGTGAGACCCAACGCGAAGTCGGACTCCACGCGCTCCACCAGCCGGTCGACCGAGCGCCGCGCGACGCCGGGCATGGACGCCACGGGATCGCTCACGCCGCGCCCCTCCACGACGAAGTGGGGCTGGATCAGCTGGGCGGGGTGCAGGTGCGTCTCCGCCACCGCCTCGCGCAGCGCCGCGCTGGTGCGCAACCGCCTGGGCCTCTGGAGCATGTCAGTCCTCCGCTGCGAGCGTTGAGTCGGTCGGTTCAGGTGGAGGCGGCCTTGCGCCGCGACGGGTCGAACAGCTTGCAGATCAGCGCCACGGCGGACTCGGGGCCCGAGCCGTGCGGACGCTCGTGGGTCAGATCCTCGTCCTGCAGGGCCTCACAGGTGGAGCGCCCCAGGCCCACGCGCACCACGCGCTGGCGCTGGGACTCGTGCCCCTGGCCGACGGCCACGGCCACGGCCACCGATGACGGGCTCATGTAGACCACCACGTCGGCGTCCTCGGCCAGCTCGGGCTGATCGGCGGCCACGGTGCGGTATAGCGCGATGGGGTCCACCTGGATGCCGCG
>QNBX01000187.1 GCA_003644265.1 Planctomycetota bacterium | reverse complement strand
GGTCGAGCCCGAGGCCCTGGCCGACGGAGCGCAGCGCAGCGTGAGCCAGCACACCATGCGCGGGCGCAAGCAGGCCCGCGAGATCATGTCGGCCTTCGGCCTGGACGAGGGCGGGCGCCCGCCGCCGGTGCGCTTCGACGTGGCGCCCGAAGAGAACCGCGGCGAAACCGGCGACGGAGACGGCTGAGGATCACCGCGCTGAGGCGGGCGCCGGGGACACTCGACGCCGGCCGCGGCGCAGCGCAGCGAGTCGGCTGAGCGCGCTCTCAGCCGCCGAAGACCGGCAGCTGCTCGCGATCGATCTGGGACAGGCGCGGCGCGGCGGCGTCCTTGCCCGAGAGCAGAGGCTCGGCCAGGGGCCACTCGATGCCGATCTCGGGGTCGTTCCAGGCCACGCCCAGCTCGCCCCCCGGGTCGTAGAGGTCGGTGCACTTGTACTCGACCTCAGCCGTGTCGCTGAGCACGACGAACGCGTGCAGGAAGCCGGGCGGCACGTAGATCTGGTGGTGATTCTCGCTGCTGAGCTCGACGCCCACCCAGGCCGCGAAGGTGGGCGAGCCCACGCGCATGTCGACGGCCACGTCCCAGATGGCGCCGTCCAGCGCCCGCACCAGCTTGCCCTGCGGCCGGCGCCACTGGGCGTGCAGACCGCGCAAGGTGCCCTTGGTGGAGCAGCTGTGGTTGTCCTGCACGAAGGCGGCGTCGATGCCTCCGTCGGCGTACTTGCCGGCGTGAAACGTCTCGAGGAAGAAGCCGCGGTCGTCCCGATGGACGTCGGGCTCCACGACGATGACACCGGCCAGATTGGTGCGGCGGAACTCCACGACACAGGTCTCCGGGAGAGGCGAAGGCCCCCTCTCGTACGCGACGGCGCCCGGCGCGTCAACTGCCCGAGGGCCGGGCGAGGCCCCTGACCACGGCATGCCGCGGGCGCACGAGCGCCGCGGCGCGTCTGCGCCCGCGGGCCGCGCGTACACTCTTCCCAGCATGAGCCCCCCTACCCATCAGGTCATCTCGCGCTTCTCGGTCCGCAGCTACGAGACCGACAGCTACCGCCATCTCAACAACGGCGTCTACCTGAGCTGGCTCGAGCACGGCCGGCTGGAGTACCTGCAGTCGCTCGGCTTCAGCTACGACGGCCTGTTTGCCCGGGACCAGGGCATCGTCGTCGCGCGCACCGAGGTCGACTTCCGCGCGCCGCTGCAGATGAACGACACCGTCGAGCTCACCAGCTGCATCGAGGGCTTCGGCCGCACGAGCTGCCGCTTCCGGCAGGTCATGCGCCTGGCGCCGGAGCACCCACAGGCCGGGCGGGTCGCCTGCGAGGGGCTCACCATCATGGTGTTCGCCGGACCAGACGGCCCCGTGCCGGTGCCCGACGATGTGCGCCGCGCGGTGGAGACCGGCACGCCGGCCTGACCCGCCCCACCAAGCGGTCAAGGGCCGACACCAGCAAGTCGCGAGTACGAGTGAACAGGAGCCGGCAACCAGCCGGCTGCTACGCTGGTTCCTTCCAGAAACGCACCGCAGCGCCCACGATTGGAGCAGCGCACCCATGAGGGAACGCAGGCCAGGCGCCGACAAAGCAACCTCGGGCCTCACGCGCCGCCGAGTGCTCAAGGCCGGCGCGGCGCTGGGAGCGCTGCCACTGCTCCCCGGCTGCGACGGGCAGCATCAGCCGGACCCGGCCGAGCGGTCCCCCGGCGCGGCGGGCCGCAAGCCCAACGTGCTCTTCGTGCTCTCGGACGCGCACCGCGCCCAGGCCCTGGGCTGCTACGGCAATGCGCACGTCCGTACGCCGCACTTCGATCGCCTGGCTCGCGACGGCGTGCGCCTGAAAACGGCCGTCTCCAACACTCCCATCTGTCGCCCCTACCGCGCCAGCATGATGAGCGGGCGCTTCAGCCACCACACCGGCGTGCTCACCAACCGGACCAAGGACAACCCCGGCATGGACGCATCGGGCGCCTGGATTCCCGGTGAGCAGCCGACGCTGGGCACCCAGTTCAAGCGCGGCGGCTACTCCTGCGGCTACGTCGGCAAGTGGCACCTGGGCAACGTCCGCCTCGACCCCGGCCCCATGCGTCTGGGCTTCGACGACTACTGGGCGGCCGCCTTGCGCCCAGCCCACACCTACTACGAGTGGAACTACGCCACCAGCGCAGAGGACTCGGTGCAGGGCAGCGGCCGCTTCCGCGTCGACGTCGAGACCGACCTGGCCATTGATTTCATGACGCGCGAGCACGACAAGCCGTTCTTCCTGGTCGTGTCCTGGGGCCCGCCGCACGAGCCCTTCGAGCCGCCCCCTGAGTTCGACCACTACCCGAATGTGCCGGCGCCGCCCAATCTGCGGGCCGCCAAGTCGTACACCAAAGCGGGGGCGTTGCTCTCCTTGGGCCGCTACTACGGCCTGGTCGAGGCCATCGACCACGCCTTCGGCCGGCTGCTGAAGGCGCTCGATGCCGCTGGGCTCGCGGACGACACCATCGTGGTCTACACCTCTGACCACGGCACCATGCTGGGCAGCCACGGCGCCATCGGCAAGGAGATGCCGTATTCCGAGTCGACGCTCGTCCCGTTCCTCGTGCGCTGGCCCGGCGACGTCCCGCCCGGCACCACGCTCAACATGCCCTTCGGGGCGCCGGACGTGCTGCCCAGCCTGTGTGGTTTGGCGGGACTGTCCCTCCCCGAGGGCGTCGACGGACAGGACTTCTCCGCCCGCCTGCGAGGGCTCGACGAGGGCCCCTGGCAAGATGCGGTCTACCTGACCTCGCACGTGCCGTCGTTCATGGAACGCCCGGGATGGCGCGGGCTGCGCAGCGAGCGCTGGGCATTCACCCGCACGCAGAAGCGACCGCTCATGCTGCACGACCTCCGAAGCGACCCGTTCGAGCTGCGTAACCTCGCGGGCGCGGACCCAGACCGGGACGCCGTCTTTGACGAGCAGCTCAAGCTGCTCATGCAGGCCGCTGGCGACGGCTGGTCGCTGGGCTGACCCTGCACGAGAGCGACCCCGCCCCGGCATCGTGCCGGAACGGGGTCGCGCCGAGCTGCGTCGCGCCGTGCAGAACGCGCGTCCGGTCAGCGGCGGATGCGCGCGTCACCGGCCAGGGTGTCGACCACGACGCCCTGCTGCAGCACATGATCGGCCGCGCTCAACATGCGCTCTCCGTCGAGCTGCATGCGGGCGACGTCCTCGTACCCGGCGGCGCTGGTCTCGGTCGTGAGCAGGTCCAGCTCGGCCTGCTGACGCGCCTTGACCTCGTCCAGCCGACCCACGATCTGATCGATGCTGACGGCCTCGTAGCGGCTGCACTCGTCAATGGTGCGCTGCCGCTTCTCGAGCATGGTGATCAGCTTCTCGTTGCGGGCGATGGCGTCCACCTGCCGGTCGAGCTGCCAGAGCTGCGTCTGGAACTGAGCCCGCTCGGCCTCGAGCTGACCCAGCAGGTCCGTCATGCGCTCGGACTGCTGGCGCAGGTACACCAGGTCATGGGCCGCGTCGGCGGAACGGTTGGCAAAGGCCACACGCGTCCGTCCGATGTGATCCATGCGGCGCACGGCCTGATCCATGCTCAGCAGGTGGTTGTCGAAGCGGATCGAGACCACGTTGCGCACGCGCTCGCCGGCGTACGCGGTCTTCTCGATCTGGGTGGCCTGGGCCTCATCGAGCAGCGGCTGCAGCGCGGTCAGGTCCTGGTCGGCCAGGACCACGACGCGCTCGGCGATGGCCCGCTCCTTGGTCAGCTGCGCGACCTGCTGATCGATCTCGGCCAGGTCGCCGCGCACCTGGGAGATGCGCTCGGGGTACTCCTTCTCCATGTCGCGCAGCTGGGCCCGCAGGGCGGTGGGGTCGTCGATGCTGGCGTCGATGGTGTCGACGATGGAGTCGTGGGCCTTGCTGACCAGGGCCTGCATACGGCCCTCACCAACGAGAAAAAGGGCGGCACCGGCACACACGGCGGTGATCACGCCCACACGGAAAACGGTCTTGAACAGTCCGGCGATCATGTCGATGCCTCCGGTCGGGTTGAACAGGGGTGCGCCTCGTTTCCGGGGCGATGGCCAGTCCTTGGGAGCTGCACCCCTCCGCTTGCACCCCCGGCCGCAGTTTCTCGCGCGTGCGGTGACTTATCAGCGACAGCCTTCCCCGAGAGCGGGGGCTTGGCGATAGAATCGAGCGCATGCTGAGCAATCTCACCACTGGATTCGTTGGCCGACTGCGGGCCCGCGACCCCGCCGCCTGGTTCGAGCTGTGGGAGACCTTCGGGCCCATCCTGCGTGCGCAGCTGCGCAAGTGGGGCGGAGGACGGATCGGCTATGAGACCGTCCAGGACCTCAGCCAGGAGACGCTGGCGGCCCTCTCCACCTCGATTGACCGCCACGACCCGGAGAAGGGCGCGCGCTTCTCCACCTGGCTGCTGGCCATCGCCAAGCACACGCTCTCGGGCGAGATCGACCGGCGCATGGCGCTCAAGCGGGGCGCCGGCAAGAAGCCCGCCTCGCTGGACGAGGCCTGGGCCAATCCCAGCAAAGGACCGGCGCCCGACCTGCCCTATGAGCAGGCCGTGTTCGACGCCAAGGTCGAGGCCGCCATCCGCGCGGCCGAGCGGGAGTCCGACTTCGTGGACTTCTCGGTCTACCGCATGCGCATCTTCGAGAGCCAGAGCGGCAAGGATCTGGCGCTGGCCCTGGGAGTCTCCGAGCCCACCGTCAGCCGACGCCTCACCAAGGTGCGCAGCCTGCTTCGGCAGCGCCTGGCGGAGGTCATCGAGAAGTACAGCTTCACCGATGACGAGGCGGGCGAGGCCGGGCGCAATGGCGTCGACCCCAATCCGAACAAGGCCTCCGACGCGCTGTTCGATGAGGCCATGTGTGAGATCTACCACCGACAGATGGCCCTGCGGCAAGTGGACGAAGCAGCCCAGGTCGACTGACGCGTCCGACCGGCCAGGAGGGCCGGCCGAACGAACCACCTTCGGGGCGACGCGGCCATGTCATCTGCACTCTTGATCCTCCTCCGCATCCTGGCCCTCATGGCGGCCGGCATGGTCGGCTTCTACCTCCTGATCAAGCTGGTCATGGCCCTGGGATGGGTCGCGGGCAGCGTGGGCAGGGGCATCGGCGCCGTGGCGCGGCGCCTGGGCAACTTCGTGGGCGGCATGCTCTCCGACACCGTGCGGCTGATCGGTGGCGCAGTGACGGCACTGGTCTTCGTGCCGCTGGTCCTCACCAACGTGGCCGTCGGCCGCTGGAGCCGCGCCAATCACTACGGCCGCGCCCTGGAGCGCGAGGGCGTGGGCGTGGCCACCGCCGCCTGGCGCCTGGCGCTCGGGCACCCGGCCCGGCTGCTGGGCCTGGAGCACCTGATCGAGGGCGTCGAGCGCCGCATCCCCGAAGCCATGGCGCGAGCACCCGGCCCCGACACGCCCGGCAACGGCGACCCCAACGCCTTCGAGGGCTACCGCATCACGGGCGCCTTGCCATCAGGCGGCTCCGGCGCGCGCCTGTTCCTGGCCGAGCCCACCCTCGACAAGCGCCGCCAGCTCTCGGGCACCGGCCTCAGCGTCCCCGACCGGGTGGTGATCAAGTCGTTTTCGCTGCATGACGGCTCCACCATGCCGCAGATCGTGCGCGAGAGTCGCGCGCTCGAGGCGGCCCGCGACCTGGGCCTGGTGCTGGAGCACGCCCTGGCCGGCACGCGCTTCCACTACGTCATGCCGTTCGTGCCCGGCGAGGACCTGGGCGTGGTGACCCAGCGCCTGCACGCCGGCTCCGGCGCCGAGGGCCTGGGCGACCGCGAGCTGGGCCAGGTCATGGCCCACACCGCGGACCTGCTCAGCATCCTGCACCGCTTCCACGCCAAGGGGCTCTGGCACAAGGACGTCAAGCCCAACAACATCATCGTGAGCGAGGGGCGGGTGCAGCTCGTCGACCTGGGGCTCACCACGCCGCTGGCCTCGGCCATGACGCTCACCACCCACGGCACGGAGTATTTCCGCGACCCCGAGCTGGTACGCCTGGCCATGCGCGGCGTCAAGGTGCACGAGGTGGATGGCGTCAAGTTCGACGTCTACGGCGCCGGCGCCGTGCTGTTCTCCATGGTCGAGAACAGCTTCCCGGCGCACGGATCGCTGTCGCTCATCACGCGTCGCTGCCCGGAGGCGCTGCGCTGGATCGTGCGCCGCTCCATGGCCGACCTGGGCAGCCGCTACGCCAACACCGCCGAGATGCTGGCCGACCTGCGCACGGTCATGTCCGCCCGCAACCCGCACAAGGTCAAGCCCGGCCAGCTGCCGTCGATGGCCGGCCGCCCCGAGCTCGTGGCCCGCATCGAGAGCGAGCTGAACGCCGCTCACGGCACGCCCGCCGCCGCTCCCCGCCTGCGCGCCGCGACGAGCGCGAGCCCGCGCCCACGCCACGAGCGCAACGTGGCCTCCAGCAAGCGCCGGGGCGGAGTGGCCGCCGCGGTCATCGGAGTCGGCCTGCTCCTCATCCTGGGCATGGGCGCCGCGTTCCTGCTCTTGACCCCAAGCAGCGCAAGCATCGAGAGCTGGAGCACGGCCACACCGACACCCATGTCCTATGCCGTGCTGCCAGCGAGCCGCACCCGCAGCGAGCCTCGCGCCGCGATCGACTGGAGCTCCCACCGCCCCGAGCCCGCCACGATCCTGCTGGTCGATGAGATCCCGGACGCCGCCAGCGACACGGCGCGAGCCTGGGTCGCCACCGCGCTGGACCGTATCGAGCAGGCGCGCTTCTCGCTGGTGGGCTCCGGCCGCGCGCACGCCCTGGGTGAGGAGCGCGAGATCGCGCTGCACGCCGAGGCGCTCAAGACCATCGGGCTCTCGGACCCCACCAATCCCGACACGCTTCAGCGCCTGCAGGCCTTCGTGGCGCAGCACGGCGATGAGCTGAGCGGGCTGCTCTGGTTCGGCCGCGCCGGCGACTCTCCGGACAACCTGGCTTGGCGCTATGTGGGCGAGCGCGAGATCGACAGCCAGGACATGCGGGCGATCTTCTCGCAGGGCATCCTCTCGCAGGGTCAAGCCAACCGCGAACCGCGCCCGGACGGAGCGGCCTACTGAGTGGCGCGCAGCGCTCGTCGGACGGGCCGCGTCGCCGGGGCTCGGCCTCGGCCGGTCTCCAGCGCCCGTCGGTCCTCGGCACCCGCCGGCCCTCAGCGCCTCTCGGTCCTCAGGCGCCGCCGCAGCGCAGCGTCTCTGCCGGCCTTCAGCGCCCGTCGCTCGGGAGCCGCCAGTGGTGATCCCAGAAGCCCGCGGCGCGCACGCCGCCGTCGCCGTCCTGCAGCACCCGGCCGTCGAAGATCAGGAAGTCGGGGATGCCCACGCCCGAGGTGAACGGCGCGCTGACCGCGTGCAGGCGCGTCCCCACCGGCCCGCTGCTGCCCACCACGCCCACCAGGTGCTCCGCGTCACCGCGGCGCGGCAGCACCGCCAGCACCGCCAGGTCGTCGCCGGTGTGGAGATTCGGGCCCAAACGCACGCCGCCCCGCTCCACTCGCAGCGGCGCGTCGGGACCGATGAGCTGATCCCAGGCCGCGTTCGTGTCGGCGTTGCCGATCAGGATCAGGTTGCCGTCATGGCCACGCTGCAGGAACTCAGCGTCGGTGAGCTGCAGCGCCCGACCGTTGGCGCGATAGGCCCACTCGCCAGCCAGGGCGCGGGCGCGGGCGGCCAGCTCGCGGTCCTCCTCGTCGTCCCCCGCCGTGCCCAGCACCAACGCGAAGCCCTGCTCGAAGGCGCGCTTGAAGGG
>QNBX01000186.1 GCA_003644265.1 Planctomycetota bacterium | reverse complement strand
GGCCGCAAACCCCGGCCAGCTCGACAGCGATCACGACGGCGTGGGCGACGCCTGCGACGACATCCCCCTGCCGCTCTACGACGTGGTGGAGATCACGGGCCTGCCCGGCATGAGCTCCGCCAGCGCCACCGACATCACCGCGGCGGGCCTGGTGGTGGGGCGCTGGTTCGACACCTCCACCGGAGGCTTCCGCGCCTACTGGTACGACGGCGTCATGCACGACATCGGCCCGGGCGCGGCGGTGTCGGCCAACGACGCGGGCCAGGTGCTGGGCACCGACGGCAACGCCTCGTGGGTCTACGACATCGCGCTCGACGCGTTCTCCCCCGTGCCCGGCCTGGGCACGCAGTTCGTGCAGGCCGTGGCCATCAACGCCAGCGGCTGGGTGACCGGCAACTCCGACACTCTGCCCGGCGAGCCCGACCACGCCTTCCTCTGGGACGGCACCACGGTCTACGACCTCGGCACCCTCAACCCGCCCTACAGCTCCATCTTCTACAGCAAGGCCTACGCCCTGAGCGACGCCGGCTGGGTGGTGGGGGAGTCGCTGGTGGGCACGGTGGCCGACGCCTGGGCCAAGCCCTTCCGCTACCACCCCACGCTCATGCCGACCATGGAGGCCCTGCCCTACGGCGCCGGCCCCTACTACATCTCCGGCAGCGCGCGCGCCGTGAACGAGGCCGGCAACATCACCGGCTGGAAGTCCACCAACGACGACACCTGGGGCAACGACTTCCTGTTCGACGGCAGCGACATGACCTCGCTGCCGAAGTTGACGGGCAAGTGGTACACGATCCCCGCAGGCATCAACGCCCAGGACCACGTGGTGGGCTGGGGCTTCGGCGAGTGGGTCTGGTACCCCTGCTGCGGCAACCTCTACGTGGGCACCATCCTGCGCGCCTCGCTCAACACCGGCGGCGAGACCCAGCACCTCAACGGCCTGATCGACGGCCTCTCCGGCTGGAACCTGACCCAGGCCCTCGACATCAACGACGCCGGCCAGATCGTCGGCGTCGGCAGCGTCGACGGGCACGGCGGCGCGTTCCTGCTGCAGCCCATCGCGCCCAGCACCTGCCAGACCGATCTGGGCTACGGCGGCCCTGGCAACAGCGTCCTGAGCTTCTGCGGCGAGGGCCTGGCCAGCGGTCAGACCTCCGACCTCGCGCTCACCGGCGCCACGCCGTCCGTCATGTCGTGGATGGTGCTGGGCCTGGACTCGACGCCCACGCCTTTCCGTGGCGGGACCCTGGTGCCGCTGCCGTTCGTGATCGCCGAACCCTTCCCAACAGACGCGCAGGGCGAGGTGGCGTTACCCGGCGTGCCCGGTGGCAACGGCCCGCTGACCGTGTACGCCCAGTTCGTCTACCCCGACCCGACGGCGCCGAAGGGCTGGGGCTTCTCGAACGCGCTCGAGATCGTGTTCGAGGGGTGAGGGAGCAGTTGCGCGACGGCGCATGGGGTGAGACCGCGGGCCTGGCCGACCGACCGCCCGCGCCCGCCTCTGGCCAAGCGACGGGAGCGGCCTGTTTCCATGTCCGTCGTGCGAGATGCGGGCTAGCAGCCCGCCCGCCAGCCCGCGCCGCGCACCGTCAATCCACGCGGATCACCACGGCCATGGCGGTGTCGCCCGCGGCGCAGCCGGAGAACAGACCGTAGCCGCCGCCTGACGACGCCAGCTCTTCGATCAGCTCCATCACGACGCGCAGGCCCATGGGCGCCTGGGGGTGGCCGTAGATCAGCGGCGAGCCGAAGCGGTTGACCGAGTCGGCGGCCAGGTCCATCTCGCGACAGAAGTAGACGTCGTTCACGGCGAAGGGGTTGTGCGTCTTCACCGCGGCGCACTGGCCGATGTCGATGCCGGCGCGCTGCAACGCGTGGCGGGCCGCGGGCACCACGGCCTTCGGCATGTGCGCCGGCTCCACGCGCGTCTCGCCGAAGCCCAGGATCGAGATGGTCACGCCGTCGTCCTTCGAGAGCTCCCGTGCGCGCTCGCGCGAGCACACCACCAGTCCGGCGTTGGCGTCGGCGGGGTGCGTCTGGGAGCCGAAGGTCACGCTGCCCTCCTCGAGCACCGGGCGCAGCTTGGCCAGCCCCTCAGCGGTGGTGGGGAAGACGCCCTCGTCACCCTCCAGTGTGCCCACGACCTTGCGTCCCTTCATGAGCTCGACGGGCACCATGTAGCGCTTCTGGAAGGCCCGCTCGCCGGCCAGCGCGGCCTCGTACTGCTCGTGGCGCAGGAGCGTGACGGCCTCCTGCTCCTGCCGCGTGATGCCGGCCTCGGCGGCGACGTTCTCGGCCGTCTGGATCATGGCCTGGCGCGTGTTGGGGTCCTTGCTGAAGTTGTCGAGCACGGGGTTCTCGTGCCGACCCGTGCCGCCGGGCGCCGCGGGGTCGGGGTAGTAGACGTGCGGTCCGTTGCTGGTGCGGTCGCAGGCCAGGGTGAGCACGCACTCACGCTGCCCGGTCTCCACCTCGAGCGCGGCGCTGGACAGCATGCGCGCGGACGTCGCGCAGGCCTGGGCGATGGTCGGTCCGGTGATCTGCGGCGCGCCGATCATGCTGGCCATCCACGGGGCGCCGTAGAAGCAGCTGCTCTGCGGCACGCTGATGCCAAACGTCAGCGCGTCGAAGGCGGTGGGAGCGATCTGCCGCTCCTGCAGCGCAGCGTTCGCCACGCGGGCCGCCAGCTTCATGGCGTGCTCTCCGGCCAGGCTGCCCTGCCAGCGGGCAAAAGGCGTGGTCCAGTAGGCGCCGTACGGGATGAAGCTGTTCTCGAGGGGCATGTCGCGGGTCCGGTGGTGGGTGTCGTGGGGGGCGGGTGTGTCGTGCGTGTCGGGTGCTTGGGTGCTTGGGTGCTTGGGTGCCCGGGCTGTCGGGCTGTCGGGCTGTACGGTCAGTCCCGTCAGCCGGTGGTGTCAGTCGGTCAGGGCGTCGATCGGGTGTCCCGCCGGGTCAGCCCGTCGTGGCGAAGTCGGGCTTGCGCCGCTGCAGGAAGGCCTCGATGCCCTCCTTCGCTGCGGGCGTGCAGGCGCTGGCGCCGAAGGCCTCGTAGCCCACGTCCAGCGCGGCGCCGAGGCTCGGCGAGGCGGCGGCGTCCTGGATGGCCTGGCCGATGATGCCGATGGCCTGGCGGCTCAGGACCTCCCCGCGCGCGGCCACCGGCTCGACCTCCTGGGGCGGCGCGATGGCGACGGGCGCGTCGGGGATGCGCGCGACCTCACCCTGCAGCTGCTTCACGCGCTGCACGGCGGCGGTCATGAGCGCGGCGTGGTCGTCCACCAGCACGTCCACCACGCCCAGCTCGTGGGCGCGCTCGGCGTCGAGGCGCGTGGCCAGGCGCAGCATGTCGTGGAACACGCCGGCGGCCTCGGGCCAGCGACGGTAGGGCACTACCATGGCGCCGATGCCCGGCGCGATGCCCAGCGTCACCTCGGGGAACTGCAGCCAGGCGTCGCGCACCGCCACCATGACGTGACAGCGGATGGCCAGCTCGAGCCCGCCGCCGAGCGCCATGCCGTTGAGCGCGGCGACCACGGGCTTGGGGCAGGCGTCGAGGTGCACCAGCAGGCGCGAGCAGTCCCGCGCGAACTGGGCCGCCTCGTCGGCCTGGCCGAGCAACTGGGGAAAGCGCCCGATGTCCGCCCCGGCGCAGAAGGCGCGCGTGCCGTAGCCGGTGATCACGAAGCCCTCCACGGCCGCATCGCCCTCGCGCTGGGAGATGACCGAGAGCAGCTCGTCGGTGACCGCGTCGTCGAGGGCGTTCATGGCCTGCGGGCGCCGCAGGGTGAGGACCAGCACGCCGTCCACCTCGTCCACCAGCAGGTGCCGCAGGAAGCCCAGGTAGCTGGCGAGGGGCCGCGCCGGCATGGGCATGCCCGTCCGCTCTGCTGCAAAGCGGTCGAGGATGCGGCTCACCTCGTCGGGGCCCAGGCGCTGCATGAGCTCCAGCGGACCCTGCTTGAAGCCCAGAGCCAGGCGGCAGCCCAGGTCGAGGTCGGCCGGGTCGCCGATGCCGCGATCGAGGATGTCGACCGACTGGCTCAGCAGCACGCCGGCCAGGCGATCGCGCACGGCGGCGGCCGTCTCGGCCTCGACCGGCGCGCGCTCGCCCAGGCGCCCGGTGACCCAGCGGTCCACCGAGCGGAAGATGTCGGCCGGCCGGTAGTGCTGGCCCTCCTCCTCCATCTGCAGCGTGTTGGTCTCGACGATGATGGGGTTGCCGTTGGCCATGTTGAGCACGAAGAACGGGCCGGCGTGCACGAACTCGGCGGCCACCGAATCGACCTCGGCGGCGGTGGCGGTCCCCAGCAGCAGCGCGGCCTCGTTGCACCAGTTGTCGAAGACCCGGTCGAGCATGAAGCACAGCGCGTCGGCCGTGACCAGCGGCACCTTGCCGGTGATGCAGAACAGCCAGCGCAGGTAGCCGATCAGCTCGGGGTCGCTGCGCTCCCAGGCCACCACCTCCACCGCCGGGTTGCGGAAGGCCGGGGCGAAGAAGTGCGTCACCGTGGCGCGCTCGGGGTGCTCCAGGTGGCTGAACAGCCGCTCGGCGGGGAGCGAGCTGGTGTTCGAGGTGATCAGCGCCTCGGGCCCGACGATGGCCTCGATCTGGCTGAAGATGCGGCGCTTGAGGTCGAGCTGCTCGGTGGCCGCCTCGATGACCCAGTCGCAGCCGGCCATGTCGGCGTAGTCGAGGGTGGCGACGATCCCGCGCCGCACGTCGTCGGCCTGGGCCGCGCTGAGTTTGCGCTTGGCGAGCCCCTTCTCGACGTAGCCCTCGATGCGCCGGGTGGCGCGGTCGAGTGACTCCTGCGACACGTCCACCAGCACCAGCTCGAGGCCGGGGATGGCGCTCTTGAGGTAGTAGCCGATGTCGGGCCCGATCGTTCCGGCGCCGACGATGGCGACGCGGGCGGGCATCGGGCGCACGGGGGTCAGCAGCAGGGGGTTGTTGGCTGTGGGCTTCGGCATGGCGCTCGCTGGGCTGTCGGGGGCTCTGGAGTCTCGGATCCCGGCCAGCTCGCGCTCGATACCCGATCGAGGGCACCGGGCGCGAGAGCTGCCGGCTGACCGGTCATCCGACGAGGACTCGCCGGGAGTCCGGAGACACTGGAAGGCAGATTGCCTACTATTGCATCAGTTTATCGAATGGCAGCAACAGGATCCGGGAGTCGAGGGGCCGCCAAGCCTCTGCAAGCCAATGCCGGTCACCAACCAACCCCGCGGTGAACCCCTGCTGCGCGATGCCGTGGGGCACGTCGAGTGCCTGCTCGGAAACGAGGCCGTGGTGCGCGGCGCCGTCGAGGCGGGCGTGGTCTTCGTCTCCGGCTACCCGGGCACGCCGTCCTCCGAGGTGACCGACTCCTTCGCCCGCATCGCGGGGGAGGGCGGCATTCACTTCGAGTACTCGGTCAACGAGAAGATCGCGCTCGAGCTGGCCTTCGCCGCCTCGCTGGCCGGCGGCCGCGCCCTGTGCGCCATGAAGCACCTGGGCCTGATGTCGGCTGGCGATCCGCTCTCGACCATCCCCTACGTCGGCGCCGTGGGCGGGCTGGTGATCGTGAGCGCGGGCGACCCGTCCTGCCACACCAGCCCCAACGAGCAGGACCAACGCCACCTCGGGCCCATGCTGCACCTGCCGACCCTCGACCCGTCCACGCCGGCCGAGGCCCATGTCATGGCGCGGCAGGCGTTCGAATTGTCGGAGCAGAGCCAGCTCCCGGTGCTGCTGCGCATGACGGCGCGGGTCTGCCACTCGAGCGCCCTGGTGACGTTTGACGCCCTGCGCCCAAAGCGCGTCACCGGCTTCGTGCGCGACCCGCAGCGCTTCGTGCCGACGCCGGCCAACGCGCGCCGGCTGCGGCAGCAGATCCCGGAGCGCCTGGCAGTGGCCAGCGCCTGGATGGCGCGCGCCGGCGTGTTCCGGCGGGAGGGCAACGGCTCGGTGGCGATCCTGGCCTGCGGCGCGCCGGCGGCCACCTGCGCCGACCTGCTGGCCGAGCTGGAGCAGGCCCCGGACGTCGTGCTGGCGACCCTGACAGGCGTGTATCCGCTGCTCGAGCGTGAGCTGCTCGCGCTGCTGAACGACGTCGAGCGCGTGCTCGTGGTGGAGGAACTCTCGCCCTTCGTCGAGGACGCCGTGGCCGCCCTGTGCCTGCGCCACGGTGTGTCGACGCAGGTGCTCGGCAAGCGCAGCGGCCACCTCCCAGAGGAGTTCGAGTACACGCCGGAGGTGCTCGCCAACGGTCTGCACCAGGCGTTCGGCATCGGCCAGCCCGCGCCCGCCCCCGTGGCCCCGGACGAGGCCGTCGCGGCCCGTCCGCCCGTGCTCTGCTCCGGTTGCCCGCACCGCTCGGCCTACTTCGCCGCGCGCGCGGCCTTCGGCCCGGAGCAGCTCGCCTTCAACGACATCGGCTGCTACACGCTGGGCTACGGCCCGCCGCTCGACTGCGCCGACGCGCTGCTGTGCATGGGGGCCGGCTTCACCCTGGCCGCGGGGGTTGGTCGCGTCACCGGCCAGCGCACGGTGGGCTTCCTGGGCGACTCGACCTTCTTCCACTCGGGCATGCCGGCGCTGCTCGACGCCATCAAGGAAGACGCCGACATGGTGGCCGTCATCCTGGACAACCAGGTCACGGCCATGACCGGGTTCCAGGAGAGCCCGACCGTGACCGTCCAGAACGAGCACTTGGCGCGCGGGGTGTCGATCGAGGGCATCGTGCGCGCGCTCGGTGCGCGCCAGGTCGAGACGGTCGACCCCATGGACCTGTCGGCCACCATCGCGGCCTTCGAGCGGGCCCGGGACGCGAGCGGCGTGGCGGTGGTCATCACCCAGTCGCCCTGCCCGCTGCACCTCGGCCGCGCCACGGGGAAGCCCGTTCAGGAACCCGTCTACCGCATCGATCAAGACGCCTGCCAGCGCTGCGGCCGCGGCGACTGCGGCATGCAGTGCGACCAGGGCGTGACGCGCGGACTGGAGCGCTCGATGACGCGCGCCCGGGCGCTGGACGCCACGCCGGCGCGCGACGGCAAGCCGCCGCTGCTGGCGGCCTGCGAGAGCGCGTGTCCGCTGGGGCTGTGCGTCCAGGGTTACGCCGGGCACATCGCGGCGGGGCAGGACGCCGAGGCCTTGCAGCTCATCATGAGCCGCTGCCCGCTGCCCGACTCGGTCTGCCGCGTGTGTCACCGCCCGTGCGAGTCGGCCTGCGTGCGCGCGGCGGTCGACGAGCCCGTGGCCATCAACGACCTCAAGCGCTTCGTGGTGGAGCGCATGGCCGCCGCCGGTGGTGCGGCCTACGACCCGCCGCGACGGGACGACAGCGGCAAGTCCGTCGCCATCGTGGGCGCCGGGCCGGCCGGGCTCGCGGCGGCCCACGAGCTGCGCCTGCGCGGCCACGCGGTGACCCTGCTCGACGCGGCCTCCGAGCCGGGCGGCGTGCTGCGCAGCGGCATCCCCGGCTACCGGCTCCCGCCCGAGGCGGTGGCGCGCGACGTCGCGCGCATCCTCGAACTGGACGTGAGCTTCCGTGGAGACACGCGCCTGGGCCGCGACGTCAGCCTCGACGGGCTGCTGTCCGATGGCTTCGACGCCGTGCTGCTGGCCCTCGGGGCTGGTCGCGCCCGGAAGCTGGACGTCCCGGGCGCGGACGGCGCCGGTCGTCCGGAGGTCGTGGACGCCCTCGGCTACCTGGCGCGCGTCGCGTCGGGCGACCGGGTGCCCAGCGGGGCGAAGGTGGTCGTGGTGGGTGGCGGCAACGCGGCCTTCGACGCGGCCCGCTCGGCGCTCCGCAGCGGGGCCGACGAGGTCGTCATCGCCTACCGGCGCACGCGGGCGGAGATGCCCGCCCTGG
>QNBX01000185.1 GCA_003644265.1 Planctomycetota bacterium | reverse complement strand
TCGGAGCACACGAGTGCACCACCTACCCACGAAAGGCAACCATGAACATCCTCGCAACCCTCGCAATCGGTGCAGCCACCGCCGTTCTGCCCGCATCCTGCACGACCATGCTGGACGACACGCAACAGCGTGAACCCTCCGTCGTCGTCGTCTCGGGCTACAACTACGGCCCCGTCGAAGTGCACCCGCCACAACGGCTCGACTGGTGGCTCGAACACGACACGAGCGACCCGATGTACGGCGACATCAACACCGCCGAGTTCTCGACTGAGTGCGAGGACATGGGCGGCACCGTGACAGACCTAGACGGAGACGTGTGGGTTTGCCAGGACATCGACTACTGAGGTTGTCAATCGCCAATCTGTCCGATACAGTACCAACAACAACACAACGCCGATACCCCGGCAAGAAAGGAAACCATGAACGAATACAGACTCGACGCAGCAGCCGAACGGCTCGAAGCCGACACGCTGCGGCCCGACCAGGTGCAAGTCAGGCTCCCGGCCAACCTGCACGCCAGGCTCGACACCATGAGCGACACCACCCTGATCAGCACCAACCTGCTGGTCACGATAGCCGTCGAACGCTTCCTCAACGAGGCGGCGCAATGACCCAGCCCCGGCTGCGTACCCTCGCCGCTGGCGAACGGATACCCGACGTGCCGCCCACCCGGCGACTGTTGAACGGGTACGTCATGCTGACCTGGGCACCGCTGGGGCTACAGGCCCTGGAACACAGAGTGTTCGACGGCATCGTGACCGAGGCGCAGGCAGTGCACCACGTGAACCGGGACCGGGCAGACAATCGCCCCGAGAACCTGGTCCGCATGACCCACAGCGAGCACGCCGCCTTGCACAACGACGAGGACCCCACGAAAGGTGGCCGCCCGTTCGGCACACACTGCGACCGAGGCCACGAGTTCACACCCGAGAACACCTACATCCACGGTGGCAACCGGCACTGCCGGGACTGTCGCCGCCTAGCACAAAGACGTTGGAGGCAACGACACAAATGAAACACAGATACTGCATGTTCGACACCATCCGAGGTGAGCACTGCGGCAGGTTCACATCGCTCGACCGAGCGATGCGAGACATCAACGCCGCCATCGGTGCGCCGGGCAGGTTCACCCTGCTCGACCGCCTGACCGGCGAGACGATTGCCAAGAGCGGAGGCTCACGGTGAGCATCATCCGAGAGTGGACCAAGACCACCGCCACACACGAAGTGACAGTGGACCGGATCGTCGGACTGACCGACGCCTACTACCTGCTAGGCATCGACTGTCTCGACGCCGACGGCATCCACGTCAGAGCATCATCCATCTCCCGCCACGAAGAGCGTGGCACCGCGATCAGGCACGCCACCCGGCTGACCGAGATCATGGAGTGGGACCCAGGAAGGACCCAATAACCAATGCCCATCTACGATGACAACCCAGACATGATGGCGGAGCAAGAGCAAGACCGCCTCGCCATCGAGACAGACGAGCGCCTTGCGATTTTCGTGTACGGCACGCTGCGGCCAGGCCACGGCAACTCCCGCCTTTGGCAGGGGCTTGCGACTGCCCGGTACGACGGCAAGTGCTTCGTCCTCGGCTACCGCCTGGTCGGAGGGGGATTCCCCTACGCCATACCGGCACCGACTGCGCAGACCGTGGGCACCCTCGTCTACCCCCACCCGGAGCACGAGGACGAAGTACGACAGCAGATGGACTGGCTGGAAGGATATCCCAGCCACTACACCCGAGTCGTCACCGCCGTCGTCACCCCGGACGGATACAGGCTTGCCTGGATCTACACACCGCCCGAAGGCAAGCCCTTCGGCTTGCAACGAGAGGTTCGCACCGACTCGAACGGCAGGTTCGACTGGAACATGGGCACGAAGGCCCGCCGGGACGAGCAGTACGTTCGAGCCGGATGGTGGGACGACGAGCAACACGACGACAACTTCTGAACAACCAACCCGCCTCACCCGAGGCAAGAAAGGAATCCATGAGCACATGGACCATACGCACCGCCACGGTGCACCCCTCAGAACTGGAACTGGCCTGGGAGACAGACCCCGAGGGCAACTACTACACCTGGACCCAGGCCCCGCCGGTCAGTTGGAACGCTGACGCCACCGAGATCACAGGCGAGATCGACGGGTACATCCCCGCTCTCGTCCGTACCTTCAACGAGTTGAAGGGCATCTCCCCCGCCACCAGCGAGGGCATCACGATGGTGCAGATCAACGTGACCGACGATGGCGGTTCATTCCTCGCCACTGCGGCAACGCCGGTCAGTGACGCTATCCATACCATCGAGCAGAGCCTGCGCTTCGCAGTGCAGGCAGAGGAAGAGCGCACCGCCCTTCGCACTGCTGAACGGTCGTCATGACCATCGGCGGCCGAACGGCTGCCGACTCACGCATCACCCAACCCAACCCGGATTGCACCGTCTGCTTAGGCAGCGGGAGCGATCCGGCGTTCGGGTCGGACTGCACCGAGTGTTGGCCGCCACGTTCACGGTTCGGCAACAGGGTCAACCCCACCACAGGCGAGATCATCCCGTCACAGTTCAACATGGCGAAACGCAGGCTCCGACGTGCCACGTATTGGGCACTGCTCACCGCCTGGACCGTGGCATACGGGTACTACCTCGTCTCGATCCTCGCCGTGATCTTCTTCGTCGGCGTGCTAGGCATTGCATTCCACGGTGCTCGCAAGAACCTGCCCGGCCTGACGGCAGCACTCCATGTCAGGCACTGGTACAGGGTCCGCCTCGCCCTTCGCCAGTCACTTCGTTACACCCCGAGGTTGTCAAAGTCCCAACGGTCCGCTAGGATCTAGCAGGACAAACACCCAAACCACCATTCCCCAAGGGCGCTACCCTGCCCTAGAAAGGTACATCATGTGCGGCATTGCCGGATTCTCCAGAGCGGAGAAGTCATCTATCCCCCACGGTCGTAAGTTTGCGATCGCATTAGCCGAGGCCATCGAGTCTCGGGGCCGCCACGCCACCGGCTTCGGCTGGTTCGAGTCCAAGGACATCGACCAGGTGTGGTACGCCAAGAAGAAAGGTCCCGCCAAGCGGGTCGCCAAGGACCTGTCGCTGCCAGGCCGAGGCCTGAGTGTGGTCACAGCCCACACCCGCCACTTCACGAAGGGATCGCCAGCGATCTACGAGAACAACCACCCGGTTGTGTGTGACCACATCGTCACGACACACAACGGACGAGTGGACAACGACGACGAGTTGATCGAACTGACCGGGGCGGAACGTCTCGGGCTGGTGGATTCGTTTGCCGTCGCCGCCCTGCTGAGCAGGGCCAAGGAGTTGGGTGCCAACCACCCGACGGAGTTGCTGGAGATGGTGCGTGGAGTCGCCGCCCTGGCATGGCTGGATGCGAACGAGCACAACGTGCTGCACCTGGCCCGCCTCTCCACCCGTCCGCTGTTCATCGGCTGGACAAAGCGAGGCGACTTCGTGTACTCGTCAACCGAGCGCACCCTGAGACAGGCCGCCAGTGCTGCCAAGGTCGGGGTCCACGACATCGTGGAGGTCAAGGAAGGCACGTACCTGCGAGTCGAGAAGGGCGCGATCACTGAGATGGTCGAGTTCGAGGTCACCCACCCGCCGGTCGTGGTGAAAGAGGACGTGCCTGGCAAGACGGCCAAGCGTGCCGCCCACCGCCAGCCCATGCTCCCGTCGTTCGACGGCGATGACATGGCATGGTGGGACGAGTACGACAGGTACGAAGCCGACCGCAAGGCCGAGCGGAACGAACTGTTCGACCACCTGGTGGGGACGGATGACGACGGCGTGGACTGGGACAACCTGGCTCCCCGCCGTGGCTGGTCGATGGCCCAACAGGACGAGCAGTTCTGATGGCACGCACCGCCGACAACGCTGCCGAGGCCACCCGCAACGTGTTCGCCGCCTTGGCCGATCTCCAGACTGCGTACCTGGAGGTCGGCCGGTGGGTGGACGTGTCCGACCTGAACGTCAACCAGCGCAGCGCCATCCGCATGGAGGTACTGCGTGTCGCTTCGATGCGAGACGGCATGCACCGCATAGCCACGTACGGATAGTTCCCTGATCACACCGCCCCCTGCCGGGGTGGTGTGTGACGGGGAGCCATCGGTTCCCACCCCTTTGGGGTGACAAGAGTCACGTTGTCCGATAGTCGGATGACGGTTACAGTGACAACTCAATCAGTCCGGCGCTACCTGCCAGACGCAAACAGAAAGGCTCACAATGAGCGCATTCATGGTATCCACCGACACGATCGACCTGATCTCCCAGGCCGCCTACAAGTACCGTGTCATCTCCAAGCGAGAGCGCACCCTGTTCGGCAGGATGCTCTGGCTGGTCAACCAACAAGGACTGCACGCTCGCTACGGCGAGCCGGAGCCGACCTTGGCGGCAGCCGAGTTTGCCTACCCCGAGTTCACCCGGTTTGAGCGCAAGTTCAAGCGTCTCCCGGTTGCCGGTGCGTTGGCATGCTTTGCCTACCAGGCTTGCGAGGCCCCGACGTGGGACGACAGCGAGGTCAAGCGGTTGCTCGATATCGTTGCCGACAAGAACGCTCACAGCGCCGGGTACCGCCCGACCACGGAGTGGCAGAACACACTCGACGCCGACGGCAACATCCAGTACCACCCCGAGGACGAAGAGGACTACGACGCCAACGAGGACACCGCCCCCATCGGGGAGTACGTGGTGACCGAGAGCGCCGCCTCCAAGTACCTGGCAGCCCACAGGAACAGCGGATTCTGGGACATCACCCCAGCCCAGCGTGACCCGGAGTCCGAGGACTTCGAGGGCAGCGTCATGGTCCGCCCCATCACGGTCATCCAGGCCGAGCGTGAGTTGGAGCGAGAGCGCATCATGGCAGAGCGCACCGCTCAGTTGCAGCAGAGTGAGGCCGAGCAGGCAGCACGAGAGGCCGAGCAGGCAGCACGTGAGGCAGCCGACGGCGACGGCGACGAAGAGGAATGGGACGACGTTGACGACGAGTTCGTTGACGAGGACGAGGACGAGACGGCCGCCCCTGTGGCGATCGACCCGGACCCGACCGAGGCCGCACCCGAACGGCCCGCCATCGACTCCCGCTCCGATTGGGACGTGGAATGATGGTCCTCCTGGGTACCTCCTACCCGGCCAGCACCATTGGATACAACGGTGTGGGCGCTCCGACCAAGGTGACCAGCGAACCAGGCGGCGGCCTGCGACTGATCATCGACGCCACCAACGAGAACATGCACGGTCGCACCGTCTACCTGCGACTCTCCGCCAAACAACTCCTGACGATGCTGGAAATGGCATTGCCTGTCGAGTGATTGCCTGCGCCACACCGGCCTTCGGGTCGGTGTGGTTCGGGGAGCAACCCGGCTCCACCTACACGAAAGGACGCCAACCATGACCACCTGTGAGCACGAGTTCACCGCACCCGTGGACGACAACCACGGCCAGACCCACCTTGTCTGCGAGGACTGTGACGCCGAGGTCGAGTTCGAGATCGACGCCGAGCAGATTCTTCAAGGCCGCCACGACCGACAAGAGGCAGCCTTCAACCACCGGTACCCACGATGAGTGCGCCGATTCCGTTCGATGGCTCCCCCGAGGAAGCCAAGTACAACTTCAACACGCACCAGTGGCAGACGTTCGACCCGAGCGAACCGCCAGTGTGCGGGGCCTGCGACTCGAAGATGTGGCACGTTGCAGCCGACTACCCATGCGGCGAAGAGCCGCCCCGATCAGACGACCCCGAAGTACTGGAACAGTGGTTCGTTCGTCTCCCCGTCTCAACCATCCCCGCCTTGAAGGAGGCATTCTGATGACTACCCTCACCAACCTGGCCGCCGAATACGTCAGCCTGTCCGAAGCAGCCCGCATCCTGGGCGTCTCCCGCCAACACATCCGCACCCTGACCGTTGATGGCAAGATCGAAGCGATCCGCCCTTGGCCTCACACCACCCTGGTTCGACGGTCAGACGTGGAAGCGTGGAAGCGTGGCGAACGGCCAGCACCCACACACAAGACAGCCGTGCGTGGCTACCTGCTGGGCCGCACTGAGGCCAGCAGTGTGGCTGAGATCAGCCCCGAACTGGCCTTCGATCTGTGCTACGCCTTCATCACCGACCGCCGAGAAACCTGGGACCAGGAGGATCGAACCGCCTGGGCTACCGGCATGGCCGAGCAACTCCTGGGTGAGCAGCGATGATCACCGAGCGGAGCACTGAGTATTGCAGCGAGTGCGACGAAGAGGTCGAAGTCGATGAGCCTTCGGGCCTCTGCTACTACACCGGCAGGCCGCATGGTGCGTTCGGCTCACCGCCTGGTCCTTGTGACTGTGGCGCTGTGCAGGGCGTGCTGTGCGACGACTGCAAGGAACACGACTGGCGAACGTGTGACTGTCGAGACTGCGCCGATGAGCGTTGCCTGCAAGAGGGCAAGGCCGCCAACCCAGAGAAATACGAGTCCCTATGAACCCTGAACTGAACTGCCTGAACCACTATTGGGCCAGCCACTACACCGATGCCATGAGCGACAGGCTCCACGAGGACCACGCACCCCGGCCAATGGTCGCCATCGCTGGCGGTCAGGCCGATGCGATGGCATCACGAGAGGCATCACCCGACTTCACGGAGTGGGAGGATGTTGGATTCTTGACCGGTCTGATCGGGTATCCGGTCGATGCGATCTACGTCACGGCGATGGTCCCGATCCTGGCCGCCGAGTATCAGCACGGCGAAGAGCCGCCCCGCCCTGAGGGCGACGACCACCGGCTTCGGAGGGCGGTCATGCTGTGGTCACACTCGGTCCCGACACGGGAGACACTCGTCACGGTGTGCACTCTGCACCTGACCGACACCGGCACTCCACGCTGGTTGCCGATCGACGTGACCGACTCGGCAGACATCAGTCTGTTCACTCCGCTGGTGCATGCCGCCCACGACTTCGAGAAGTTCCCGATCGAAGCAACCGACACTGCTGCAAGGGCTACAGCCCGAGCACTGCTCGCCATAGCGGACGGCGACGGGTACGACGTGTCCTTCTACGAACCGGGTGACTTCCTCAAGTCGGCCCGCCGTTACGAGATTGGTGGGTGACAGCAAGACATAAGTCCACTACGCTTCTGCCTGATCCGAAAGGAGCAGAGACATGAGCATTCCCACGACCGACGAGAGCATCAACATTCTGGCCGCCAGCCTTGCAGCGAGCGAAGCACGCATGGCCCACATGGACCGCCAGATTGCGACTCTCACCGTTGAAGTCCGTGACCTGGACGCACGTCTCGATGAGGCTGTGCGTCGGGGCTACGTCCCATCCGCATGACCTGGCCTCCACCCGAGGTTGGAAAGGAAACCATGAATAAGAACATCGCCATCATCTTGATGGCCGCCATAGCCCTAGCCCTGATCGGTGTCGGAGCGTTGCTCATCTCGGGCGACAACACCGCCGCTGGTTGGGTGCTCCTGGTGGTCGGGGCGCTCGCCACCCTGTCCACCGTCGGGGTACTGGCCCGAGAAACCAAGTGAGCGACGTTGCCTGGGAGCAGTTGTCCCTGACAGGCGAGCACGACGTAGCCACCTACACCCGCAACGAAGTGCTCGCAATAAATCCAGCACACACGAAGAACGGCGAGCGTGTCGCTGATCTGCACCGGCTTGGGTATCTGCCCGAGCCGGTGCTTGATCCGACGTACGGAACCGGCTCAATGTGGACACACCACCGCCCCGAGATCCTGGTGGCTCACGACCTGAACCCCGCCAAGAACGACGGGCCGTGGCCGAGTCACGACTTCCGGGACATGCCCTACTCCAACGGGATGTTCCCCTCATGCCTGTACGACCCGCCGTATCGGTTCGCTGGCACCCCCAC
>QNBX01000184.1 GCA_003644265.1 Planctomycetota bacterium | reverse complement strand
GCGCAGCTCGTCCACCAGCGGCATGAGGTCCGCCAGCTTGTCCAGCTCCATGGGCACCATGCGCGTGTTCTGGGCCACGCCGCGCAGCACGGCGTTGTGATAGCGCGGCGACATGCTGTGTCGCACCGGCCGGCCCACCACGGCTACGAAGCGCGTGGCGGGGCCGAGCAGCGCCACGGCGTAGTCGTCGTGCAGGCGCTGGGCGTGCGGCTGGTCGGGGTGACCCGGGCGTTCGGCGTCCAGGGCGCCGTACGTCAGCGGGCAGCCGCGCGCGGCCGCCATGACGCGGCCGGCTTCCGCCAGTCGTCCGGTGGGCACCAGCGCGAGCTGCTCGCCCAGCTCGTCCTGCAGCTCCAGCAGCTTGGCCAGGTGACGAGGTGAGTTGGCGGGCACGGCCAGCTTGGCGAAGCGCGCGCCGCGGTCGATGACGCGCTTGCCCAACGACGTCAGCCGCGGCATGAAGCGCGACAGGTGGCAGCTGGCGATGCGGTCGCCGGGTACGCTGGCGGGCAGCTGATCGATGACCGTGTCCTCGAGGTCGAGCAGCTCGGCGCCGGCCTCGCCCGCCACGGCCAGCAGGGCCAGGCGCGCCGCGTCGTCCAGCTCGGCCAGGCCGCCCTGCGCCGGCGCGCGGCAGGTGGCGATGACCGGCACGCGGCGCGGCAGGGCCAGCAACGCCTGGACCGCCTGGGCGCGGGGCTCCCGCAGGGCGTCGAGGCGCAGCTCCACGAAGTCGACCCCGGGCAGGGGCGCGGCCAGGGCGGACGCGGCCTGTTCCGGGGTGTCGGTCAGCAGGGTGGCCACCAGCCGGGTGGTCATGGGGTGTCCTCGGAGAGCAGAGTCTCGAGCCGGGTCAGCTGCGAGGGCGTCAGGGTGCCGCGGGTCCGGGCCAGGGCCAGGGCTCGGCGCGCCAGGGCGCGGTAGGCCGCGGCGCTGTCGGCCGGGCCGGCGGCGAGGGTGGTCAGGTGCCGCGCCACGACATCCACGTCGCCGCGCAGGACGGGTCCGGTGAGCGCCTCGGCCGGCGGGTGTGCGCGCAGGTTGTGCAGCGTGCCGTCGAGCAGGGGCAGCAGCGCGGCGCGGGCCTGGTCGCGGGAGAGACCCGCGGTCTGAGCCAGGTCGAGCGCTTGATCGAGCAGCGCCACCAGGTGGTTGGAGGCGTGGGTCGCGGCGGCGTGCCAGGCGGCCCGGCGGCCGGGTCGCAGCGTGAAGGGGCGAGCATGCAGGTCGTGCGCCAGTTGTTCGGCCAGAGCCGCGGCCGCCGCGTCACCTTCGAGAGCGAAGACGGTGTCGGCCATGGTCTCGGCGGCCCGCTGCGGGTCGACGAAGCTCTTGAGCGGGTGGCAGCCGCCCACGGCCAGGCCCGCGTCGCGCAGGGGCTGCAGGGCGGCCACCTCCACGGAGCCCGAGAGGTGCAAGGCCACGCTGTCGGGTGCCCAGGGCCGCCGGCTCAGGTGTGAGGCCAGCTCGGCGATGGCGTGGTCGGGCACGGCGATCAGCAGCAGCCGCGCGGCGCCGTCGGCGGGCTGCTCGGCACACAGTTGCTCCAGGCTCAGGGCGCGGCCCGTGTCCAGCAAGGCCACGCGCTCCTGGGCGCGCTCGACACTGCGACAGGCCAGGGCATCCACGGGCCAGCCGGATCGGTGCAGGGCCAGGGCCACGCCGGTCCCGGCCGCGCCGGCGCCGGCCACCACCAGCGCGGGGCGCTCAGCTCGCCTCGGACTCCCGCTCGTCGTCTTGGGGCTTGTCGTCCTTGCCATGGTCGTCGCGATCGAGCCGCTCCCGCTTACGTGGGGCCGCGCGCTTGTGCGCGACCTGACCGTCGACGTCGTCGAGGTCCGAGGGAACGTAACCCGGCTGGCGCGAACGCTCCAGCTCAGCCTGATACGCGGCGATGGCGGCCTGCTCCAGCTGGGCGCGCGCGCGGGCGTTGATGGGGTGCGCGATGTCGACGTACAGCCGCGGGCGCTCGTGGGAGGCCTTGGCGTCGCCGGTCTCGATCGGATCGAGACCCTGCCCGCACTGGTTGCAGTAGCGCGCGCGCAGGTGGTTCTTCTCGCTGCACCCGCTGCAGCGGGCCGTCACCTTGCGGCTGGGCATGGCGATGAAGGGGCCCTTGAGCCCATCGATCACCTTGACGTCACGCACGACGAAGCAGCTGTCGATCGTGATGGTACAGAAGGCGAGCAGCCGTTCTTGCTGGTTGTCGGCCAGCTTGACCCGGGTCTCGGTGATCTCCACGACTGTCTCCTTCAGCGACCCACGTCAGGACGGCCGTCCTGACTGTCACCTCTACAGCGCGCCGCCCGCAAAGGTGCGGACATATGTAATCGGCGCTATGTTCGAGGCGCTGATGGCGGGAGGCGTTTGCTGGCCGAGGGAGAACATCGTCGAGCCGCTGCCCGAGAGCATCACGCCATCTTGCGCGAGCATGTTAGCAAGCCTCGGCTCGCAGCGAAGGGCCGCGGCGCTCAGGTCGTTGCGGAACAGTCGGGACAGTGCGCTCGCGTCGGCGTCGGCGATGGACGCGGCGAGGGCGTCGAGCTGGTCGGGCGCGGCGGATCGCATGCAGGGCGGGGCCTGCAGCGCGGCGTACACCGCCGGCGTCGACACGCCGAAGGGCGGCAACATGAGCAGAACTGCGACGGATCGATGTGAGTTGATGGGTTGCACCTGCTCGCCGCGTCCCGTGCACAGGCAGGTGCCGCCGTACAGGAAGAACGGCACGTCGCTGCCGAGCGTGGCGGCCAGGGGCGTGAGGCGCTCGGGAGATGCGTCGCCGTCGAGCAGCCGCGCGAGGCCGAGCAGCACCGCGGCGGCGTCCGAGCTGCCGCCGCCCAGTCCGCCGCCCGCCGGGACGCGCTTGACCAGCTCGATCTCCACGCCGAGGGCGTCGAGCTGACCGCGCTCGGCCAGCAGGCGCGCGGCGGCCAGGCTGGCCAGGTTGCGCTCGGGGCGCTCGGGCAACTCGCCCCGAAAGGGCGCCTCGCTGCGGCACGTCAGGCTGATGTCAGCCTGGCCGGCGGGCACGCTGCCGCGGCGGGCGCGCAGGCTCAGGGTCACGTCGTCCGCCAGTTCGAGCGTGGTCATGACCGTGACCAGTTCATGGAAGCCGTCCGCGCGCCGGCCGCGCAGCTCCAGATAGAGGTTCAGCTTGGCGGGGGCGGCCAGACGCAGGGGGCCGCTCACCTCAGGCCTCCGGAAACCCGCTGAGGGGGCCGCCCAGCACGTGATTGTCGAGCAGCCGCGTGCTGCCCACGCGCCCAGCCACCACCGCCACGTGTCCCGCTCGCGCGCGTTCCACAGGAGCCAGGCTCACGGCGTCCACGACGGCGGCGTAGTCCGGCGCGCGTTGCAGGCCCGCGCTGAGCAGGGTCTGCATGGCGGCGGTGAGCGTCGGGCCGTCGGCCTGGCCGGCGTCGAACAGCTGCTGGCAGCGGGTCAATGCGGCCACCAGCGCGAGCCCGCGCTGACGCTGGGCGGGCGACAGGTACGCGTTGCGCGACGAGAGCGCCAGGCCATCGGCGTCGCGGCGGGTCTCGCACACCACCACGTCCACGGGCAGGTGCAGGTCGCTCACCAGGCGCTTCACCACCACGGTCTGCTGGAAGTCCTTGCGCCCGAAGAACGCGCGGCAGGGTCCGGCGATGCCGAACAGCTTGGCCACCACGGTGAGCACGCCGTCGAAGTGTCCGGGCCGCGCGGCGCCCTCGAGCACACCTGTGAGCGTGTCCATGCGCAGCTGCGTGGCAAAGTCGTCGGGGTACATCTGCTCGGTGTCCAGCACCAGCACCAGGTCGGCGCCGCTGGCCGCGAGCTGCTCGCAGTCCTGCTCGACCCGGCGCGGGTAACGCGAGAGGTCCTCGCCCGGACCGAACTGCAGCGGGTTCACGAAGATGGTCACGGCCACCGTGTCGCACTCGGCGCGGGCACGAGCCACCAGCGAGAGGTGTCCGCTGTGCAGCGCGCCCATGGTGGGCACCAGACCGAGCAGCCCGGCGTGGCCCGCGGCGTGACAGGCAGCGAGACCCTGGCGCAGGTCGTGGATCACGTTCATGCCGGGGCCTCGCCCGCCGGGTTTCGCGACGCGTCGCTCGCGGCATCGTCCGGGCCGTCTCGCGTCGGCGCGTCCGCCGGCTCGCTGGAGGCCTCGCCCGCGCGCAGCATCAGCTCGTCGCGCAGCTCGGCCAGGCTGCGTTGCAGCAGCGGGTGCGTGAGCTGCGGCGCCACCTCGGCGGCGGGCAGCAGCACGAAGTCGCGCAGGTGCGCGCGCGGGTGGGGCAGGCTGAGCTCGGGCCCGCGCAGCACGCTGTTTCCGTGCAGGATCAGGTCGAGGTCGAGGGTGCGCGGGCCGTTGGGCGTGCGCCGTTGGCGGCCGGCCAGGGTCTCGATGCGTTGCAGCGCGATCAGCAGCTCGTGCGGCGGCAGCGTCGTGTCGAGCAGCAGGGCGCCGTTGAGGAACGGGGGCGAGCCCGGCGGCGCGTCCACGGCGGCGGTCTGCAG
Organism: Planctomycetota bacterium; assembly: GCA_003644265.1. The sequence goes on along the minus strand of QNBX01000184.1, from coordinate 3,386 downwards.
CCACGACGACACGCCCAGGCAGCGGCTGTCGGGCAGCTGCTCGAGGGCGCGCACAGCGCCGCTCAGGTGCGCCTCGCGGTCACCCAGGTTGGAGCCCAGGGCGATCAACGCCAGGGTCACGAGGGCGTCCCGCGCCCGTCGCCGCCCGCTCGTGGGGGGCGTGGGCTCTCCTGGGCGCGGCCGGGGTCCGTGGGCCTGGGCCCGGCGCCTGTGGGCTTGCCGGCGGAGGCGGCGCCCGGGCCGGCGGGCGGCGGCGTCCCGGGCTTGCCCTCGTCCTCGATCCAGGGATCGGGCAGGCCGTCCAGCACCGAGCGGTCGGTGATCTGGGCGCGCAGGGCCAGCGCCAGGCCTCCCAGCACGTAGCCCGCGGAGACGAGGAACAGCGACCACTCGTGGAACACGAGCACCATGGCGCCGATCACGACGATGTTCACGAAGCGTGGCACGCGCGTGCGGCGGCCCAGGCCCAGGTAGCGTTGCGCGACGTGGACGTAGGGCACGTGGCTCACCATGAGCAGGCCCAGTAGCGCGGCGGTCCAGGGCAGGCAGCGCACGAACCAGACCGCCAGGCCGTCGGCCCAGGCCTGCGACAGCCCGATCTCCTGGCGCCCGGCAAAGATGAACACGCAGGCCGTGGCGATCAGCGACGCGGCCGCTGGCGACGGCAGGCCCTCAAACGTCTGGTGGCTCTCCTCGCTGTCGTCGGTGGCGATGGTGAAGCGCGCCAGACGCAGCACGGCGCCGATGACGTAGAGCGCGCACAGGGCCGACACGACCTTGGGCATGAACGTCTGCGAGAGCCCGTCCTTGCCGTGCTCGTAGACCACCTTGGCCATCAGCGCGGGGGTCACGCCAAAGGTGATGGCGTCCGCCAGCGAGTCGAGCTGCGCGCCGAAGGGCGAGGTGGCGTTGGCCATGCGCGCCACGCGGCCGTCCAGTGCGTCCAGGATCATGCCCAGAAAGACGAAGCCCGCCGCGTGCAGGATCTTCTCGCCGAAGGCCGGGTCGAGCGGGCCGGCGCCGCCGGACACCGCCATGGCGTCGACGGTCTTGGCCATGGCCATGAAGCCACACACCAGGTTGCCCAGCGTCATCAGCGTGGGCAGCACGGGGATGATGCCCCGGGCGCGGGTCACGGCAACTCACCGCCGGCGGGGCGCAGGCGGCCGATGAGCGTCTGGCCGCCCTTGACGCTGTCGCCCACGTGCACGCTCCAGCTGTCGAGTTCGCCCTTGGGAACCATGACCTCGGTGCGCGAGCCGAAGCGGATCATGCCGTAGCGCTGCCCGCGCGCGAAGCTGTCGCCGCGTTGCACGGGGCAGATGATGCGGCGCGCGATCAGGCCGGTGATCTGGCGTACGGCCAGGCTGCGGCCGTCGGGGCGGCGCAGGACGATGGTGGCGGCGCGGTTCTGGTCGATGGCGCGGGTGTCGCGGGCGTCGAAGTAGCCGCCGTCGCGCTGGCTCAGCGCCGTCACCTCGCCGCTGCACGGCACGCGGTTGACGTGCACGTTGAAGACCGACAGGAAGATGCCGAGGCGCAGGGCCGGGCCGCCCAGGTCGGGATCGTCCACCTCGAGGATGTCGGCCACCACGCCGTCAGCCGGGGCGACCAGCTCGTCCTCGCCGCCGGGCGCGCTGCGGTCCGGGTCGCGGAAGAAGGCCGAGAAGAACAGCAGCAGCGGCAGGGGAGCCAGCCACCAGGCGCCGGGGGCCGCGCCGGCCAACCAGACGCTGAGCGCGGCGAGGGGCAGGGTCGACACCAGCAAGGTGCCCGTGGCGTAGGTCGTGAAGGGCCATTTCATGACGCCTCACGGTACCGCGTGGCGCCGCTCCGCCGGAAGCGGCAGGCCGGGAGGGCGTCGGGAGCGGGCCTGAGGACGGCACTCGCCCCGGGGGCCGCGCGAGGCTCTGGGGCGGCTCTCGTGCCAGCGCGCGCCCTCGCGCCAATCTGGCCCCAAGTCCTGCCCCGGACCTGCCGAGAAGGCTCAGGCCGCCCCGCCCCGCCTCTGAGACCCGACATGACCACGACGATCCGCCTGCTCCCGTTGGCCGGCCTGGCGCTGCTGGCCGCCTGCTCCGCGCCCACACGCAACGTCACGATCCGCAGCTACGATCCGCAGACCGACCTGCTGGTCAGCGAGGTCGAAGTGCTGCGCGTGGGCGACGATCTGGATCAGGTGCTCGACGGTGAGGTCATGACCTGGCACCCGAACGGCCGGCTCAAGTCCCGCGAGGCGTGGCAGGCCGGCCAGCCCCACGGCGACTTCGCGGCGTACTTCGCGAGCGGCGCGCCGGCGCAGCAGGGCTCCTACCTGCGTGGCAAGCAGCACGGCATCTGGACGCGCTGGCACGACACCGGCGCCAAGGCCTCCGAGACCCAGTGGGCGGCCGGGCGCCTGCAGGGTGAGTTCAAGGTCTGGACCAACGACGGGCACCAGACGCTGATGGGCGAGTACCGCCGCGACGCGCCCAACGGCTGGTGGATCTCCTGGTGGCCTACGGGCACCAAGCGCCTGGACGGCCGCTTCATCCGCGGCGCGCCCCACGGTCGCTGGACCGCGTGGCACCCCGACGGTTCCAAGGCCGCCGAGGGCGCCTACCTGAACGGCAAGCGCAACGGCCTGTGGATCTTCTGGCGCGAGGACGGCTCGACCATGGCCAAGGGCAGCTTCCGGGATGACCGTCCCACCGGGCACCTGCAGGTGGCGTCCGACAGCGAGCTGGCGCGCGACCCCGACCAGCTCTTCCGCTTCCATTTTGACGTGCAGGAGCGCTAGCAGGAGCGCTAGCAGGAGCGCTGGCAGGTGCGCTGGCAGGTGCGCGCGCGACGGGGGCTGCGCAGCGGGTGCTGGCGGCGCCTGCATCACGCGGGCATCACGCCGGCTGGGCGCGGCTGGCGCGATCCTTCCCTGGCGGGCCGCTCTTCCGCCGGAAGCTGCTCGATGCGTAGGATGACCGACACTCATTCCTGCCCACGAAACGCAGCTCCCAGGGAGCCCCAGACATGTCCGCCATCGAAGCCGTCAACGCCCGTGAGATCCTGGATTCGCGCGGCAACCCCACCATTGAAGCCGAGGTACTGCTGGACTCCGGTGCGGCGGGGCGCATGGCCGTGCCGTCGGGCGCCAGCACCGGCAGCCACGAGGCGGTGGAGCTGCGCGACGGAGACCAAGAGCGCTACCTGGGCAAGGGCGTGCTGACCGCCGTCGACAACGTCAACGGCGAGCTGGCCTCCGCGCTGATGGGCCTCGACGGGAGCGAGCAGGAGGAGATCGACCAGCTCATGATCGATCTGGACGGTACGGCCAACAAGGCGCGCCTGGGCGCCAACGCCATCCTGGCCGTGTCCGGCGCGGTGGCGCGGGCGGCGGCCGAGGACCACGG
>QNBX01000183.1 GCA_003644265.1 Planctomycetota bacterium | reverse complement strand
GCTGTGGGCGCTGACGGCCTCGCTGTGGGCGCTGAGCAATGCGGCCACCCGCGCGCGCAAGCTCTGGTCGCCCGCGCAGGCCGACTCGAGGAACGCCTCGCGCTCGTCGGCCGGCAGGTCGAGGGCGTCGCACAGCAGGTCTTTCTCGCGTGGGTCGGCCACGACAGCTCAGCTCCCGGGGTCGTCAGTGGCGGGCCCCCCGTCGGTGGGCTCGTCGTCGCCCAGCAGCTCGGAGAGCCGCGCCTTGGCAAAGGCCCACTCGCGCATGACCGTACGCTCCGAGCACTCGAGCGCGGACGCCACCTGCTTGACCTCCAGCCCGGCGAACCAGCGCAGCCGCGCCACCTCCGCCGCGCGGGCGTCCTCGGCCTCCAGCGTGTCCAGCGCCTCGTTCAGCGCCAGCAGCCGCTCGGGCTGGCTGTCCACCTCCATGTCAGCCAGGCTCAGCGAGACGCGCGCCGCACCGCCCCCGCGCTTGGCCGTGCGCAGCTTGCGCGCGTGGTCCACCAGCACGCGCCGCATGGCCTCCGCCGCCGCGCCGAAGAAGTGCCGGCGGCTGCTCCACTGCATGCGCTCGGTGCCCGCCAGCCGCATCCAGGCCTCGTGCACCAGGGCCGTGGCCTGCAGCGTGTGCCCCCCGCGCTCGGAGTTCATGCGCCGCTGGGCCAGGACACGCAGCTCGTCGTAGACCAGAGCGAGCAGCGCCTCGCGGGCGACGGCGGGGTCGCTGGGGTCGCTGGGGTCCGCGGCATCGCCGCCGCGCGCGGCGCCGCACGCATCGGGCTCCTCCGACAGCGGCCGTCCGGCCACGATGGCCAGCAGCCGCGTGACCTGATCGCGGGCGTCGCTCATGGCAGCTTCCTCCGCCGGGTGGAGCGCCGCCCGGCCGCGGGCGACTACTCCCCCGTCATCCAGCCGAACTCGTCCACCGTGCGGAACAGGTCGGTGTCGCTGACGATACCGACCGGCACGCCGTTTTCTGCCACCACCACGCGCCGGATGCCCGCGTCCATCAGCCGACCGGAGCACTCGTACACCGAGAGATCGAAGGGCACGGTGATGAGCGGCCGCGTGGCGATGTCGTCCACCGTGGTGGAAGCCGTCGAGCGCTTGGCGTAGACCACGCGCGAGACGATGTCGCGCTGGGTCATGATGCCCCACTCGCCGCTGCCGTCGGGCTCCACCAGCACACTGGAGATGCCGTGCTGACGCATGAGATGCATGGCGTCCACCACCGCCGTGGCGGAGGGCACGCTGACGGGTGAGCGGGTCATGAGGTCGCCCACCGTGCGCGGCGTGCGGCCGCTGTCGCGCATGGCGCGGTAGGGGTCGGCGGCGCGGTGGGCCTCGAGCCGTGCGCGCTCGTCGGCCTGGGACTGCTCACGCTCGGCGCGGATGGCCGCCACGTCCAGGCCCTGCATGCGCTCGATCAGCGCGCTGGCGAAACCGCTGGTGGGGACCTCGGTGGCGCCCTCCATCTGCCGCGCGAAGTCGTAGGTCACGACCTTGTCCTGGATGGTGCGCTCGTAGGCCGCGGTGATCAGCTCAGCGGCCTCGGTCCAGCCCAGGTACTCCAGCATCATCACGCCGCTGAAGAGCAGCGAGCCGGGGTTGACCTTGTCGAGGTTGGCGTACTTGGGCGCGGTGCCGTGGGTGGCCTCGAAGACGGCCACGTGGTCGGCGATGTTGGCGCCCGGCGCGATGCCCACGCCGCCCACCTCGGCCGCGATGGCGTCCGACAGGTAGTCGCCGTTGAGGTTGGGCGTGGCCAGCACGTCGAACTCGCTGGGCCGCAGCAGCATGAGCTGAAACATGATGTCGGCGATTCGGTCCTTGATGACCAGCTTGCCGTCGGGCACCACGCCGTTGTGCAGCTTGTAGAGCTGCTCCTCGGTGATCGTGACGTCAGCGAACTCCTCGCGCGCCAGCTCGTAGCCCCAGGTGCGAAAGGCGCCCTCGGTGAACTTCATGATGTTGCCCTTGTGCACCAGCGTCACGCTCTCGCGCTTGTTGGCCAGGGCGTACTCGATGGCCTTGCGCACCAGCCGGCGCGTGCCGAAGCGGCTGATGGGCTTGATGCCGATGCCCGCTCCGTCCTGGAACGACGCGCCCATCTCGTTCTTCAGGAAGGCCGCGACCTTCTCGTTCTCGGGCGTGCCTGAGGCGTACTCGATGCCGGCGTACACGTCCTCGGTGTTCTCGCGGAAGATGACCACGTCGACCTTCTCGGGCTCCTTCACGGGCGAGGGCACGCCGCGGAAGTAGCGCACCGGCCGCACGCAGGCGTACAGGTCGAGGTCCTGGCGCAGCGACACGTTCAGGCTGCGGAAGCCCTCGCCCACGGGCGTGGTCAGCGGGCCCTTCACGGACACGATCAGCTCCTGCAGCGCCGCCTTGGTCTGCTCCGGAAAGTAGTCACCGTCGAACAGGCCGGCGGACTTCTCGCCCATGAACAGCTCGGCCCAGTGAATCTGCCGGTCGCCGCCGTAGGCCTCGCTCACGCTGGCGTCCCAGATGCGCTTGCAGGCCGTCATGATGTCGGGGCCGATGCCGTCGCCCTCGACGAAGCCCAGGATGGGGTGGTCGGGCACGACCATCTTCCCGTCCTCAATCCTGATCTTCTCGCCGCTGTCGGGGAGCGTGATGCCGCTGGTGCTCGTCTCGGTCATCTTATCCGGAGCCTGTGTGGTGTCGGGGGCGCGCGCCACGGCCTGTGCCGTCGCGGAGCCTGCATCGTGGCAAATGGCCCGGCGTCCCGGCGAGGGGCGACAGACGGCGCGATGAGTTCGCGGCCGCGGGGCATCAGGGCCGAGGCGATCCGCCCCGGCACGTACGAGCCGAGGCAGCGCCGGCGCCCAGTCCCCGGGCGCTCACTCCTGCACCAGCTCCACCAGCACGCCGCCGGCGCTCTTGGGGTGCACGAAGGCCACCTGGGTCCCGTGGGCGCCCGGCCGCGGCGCCTCGTCCAGCAGGAGCACACCGGCGGCCTGCATGCGCGCCATGAGCCCGGGCAGGTCGTCCACCAGCAGCGCCACGTGATGGACGCCGGGGCCGCGCTTGGCGAGGAACTTCGCCACCGCGTTGTCGCCGGGGTCGGGCTGGAGCAGCTCGATGCAGCCGCTGCCCGCGCCGAGGCGCAGCATGGCCACGGCCACGCCTTCGGAGGCCACGTGCTCGCTGAGCTCCAGCTCGAGCCCCAGCAGGTCGCGCCAGAACGTGAGCACATGCTCGTGGGCCTGCACGGCGATGCCCAGGTGGGCCAGGCGGGTGGTCATGCTGCTCGCTCCTTGGTTCAGAGGACGCGCTTCAGAAGACGCTCACCGGCTGCCAGCGGCCGAAGACGCCCTCCAGGCAGCCGCAGATCTCGCCCACGGTGGCGCCCGCCTCTACGGCGGTCAGGATGGGAGGCATGAGGTTGCTGGACTCGTCGGCTGCGCTGGCGGCCAGCCGCTGCATGGCTGCGCTGTGGGCCGCGGCGTCCCGGGCCGCGCGCCAGGCCGCCAGGGCCACGCCGCGCTGCACACCCAGGGCGTCGTCCACGCGCAGGATGGGCGGCGGCTGCTCGACCTCCACGGTGTGGCAGTTGACGCCCACGATGCGGCGCTTGCCGGCGTCCACCGCGCGCTGGTGCTCGTAGGCCGAGCGGTGGATCTCCTTGGCCTGGTAACCCTGCTCCACCGCGGCCAGCGCGCCGCCCAGGCCGTCGATGTGCTCGAGCAGGCTGAGCGCCTCGGCCTCCACGCGGTCGGTCAGGTCCTCCACGAAGGGCGCGCCGCCGAGCGGATCGACGGTGTGGGTCACCCCGCTCTCCTCAGCGATGACCTGCTGGGTGCGCAGGGCCAGCAGCGCCGTCTCGGCCGTGGGCAGCCCCAGGGCCTCGTCGCGACTGTTGGTGTGCAGCGACTGCGTGCCGCCCAGCACCGCCGAGAGGGCCTGCAGCGCCACGCGCACCACGTTCACATCCGGCTGCTGGCTGGTGAGGGTGCTGCCGGCCGTCTGGGTGTGGAAGCGCAGGCGCAGGGCGTTGGGGTTGCTGGCGCCGAAGCGCTCGGCCAGCAGCCGCGCCCACATGCGCCGCGCCGCGCGGAACTTGGCCACCTCCTCGAACAGGTCGTTGTGGGCGTTGAAGAAGAAGGAGAGCCGCCCGGCGAAGACGTTCACGTCCATGCCGCGGGCCACGGCGTCACCCACGTACTGCAGGCCGTTGGCCAGGGTGAAGGCCAGCTCCTGGGGCGCGGTGCAGCCCGCCTCGCGCATGTGGTAGCCGCTGATCGAGATCGGGTTGAAGCGCGGCAGCTCGTCGGCGCACCAGGCGATCACGTCGGTCACCAGGCGCAGGCTGGGGCCCGGCGCAAAGCGGTACGTGCCCCGGGCGATGTACTCCTTGAGCAGGTCGTTCTGGATGGTCCCGCGCAGGGCCGAGGGCTCGATGCCGCGGCGCTTGGCGGCGGCCACCAGGAAGGCCAGCAGCACCGCCGCCGTGGAGTTGATGGTCATGGAGACCGAGACCTTGTCCAGCGGGATGCCGTCGAACAGCGTCTCCACGTCGGCCAGGGTGGCGATGGACACGCCCACCTTGCCGACCTCGCCCTCGGACAGGGGCGCGTCCGGGTCGTGCCCCATCTGCGTCGGCAGGTCGAAGGCCACCGAGAGCCCGGTCTGGCCGCGCTCCAGGAGGTAGCGGAAGCGAGCGTTGGTCTCCTCGGCCGTGCTGAAGCCGCTGTACTGGCGCATGGTCCAGGGGCGCCCGCGGTACATGGTGGGATAGGGCCCGCGGGTGAAGGGCGGCTCACCGGGGCGGCCGAGGGCCTCGTCCGGACCGCCACTGGGCTCGTAAAGCGGCTGCAACGGCAGGCCTGACAGGCTGGTGGCCTGCGTAGGAGCGCCGTCGGGCAAGGCCCGGGCGAAGACCTCGTGGACCCAGGTCTCGAGGGGCAGGCGCTCGGAGGGAGATGTCATGGCGAGCAACTCGCTCGGGGGCTGAGAGGGGGCGCACCCAGCTTCCGCGACGGAGCCCGTCGGAGGCAAGGCCGTCAGCGCCCGGCCGCCTCCGCCTCCAGCACCTCGAGCAGGTCGGCCATGTCGGCCGGCATGGGCGCCTGGAAGTTCACCTCCTGTTCGGTCAGCGGGTGCTGGAAGCTGAGCGATCGGGCGTGCAATGCGCAGCGCGAGAGCAGGGGCACGCGGCGCTCGGCCTGGGCCAACTTCTCGCACCAGCGGCGCCACTGCACCTGGGTGTTCTGGCCGTACTGCGGGTCGCCCACGATGGGGTAGCCCACGTGGTCCAGGTGCACGCGGATCTGGTGCGTGCGCCCCGTGCGTGGGTAGGCCGACACCAGCGAGGCCACGCCCAGCCGGCGCTTGACCTCATAGAAGGTCGAGGCGGCCTGGCCGCCCTCACGCACCACGGCCCGGATCTTGGGCCGGCGCGGATGTTGCCCGAGCGGTTGGTCGATCCAGTCGCTGTCGAAGGGCATCTCGCCCCAGACGATGGCGGTGTACTCCTTCTTGACCAGCTTGGATTTGAACTGGTTCACCAGCGAGCGCGCCGACTCGTTGGTGCGAGCCACCACCATGACGCCGGAGGTCTCGCGGTCGAGGCGGTGCACGATCCCCGGCCGGTCGGCGCGCCCCACCACGGCCAACTCGGGGTAACGATCCAGCAGTCCGTTGACCAGGGTGCCGCTGAGCGAGCCCGTGCCCGGATGGATCACCACCCCCACGGGCTTGTTCACCACGATCACGGCCTCGTCGTCGTGCAGGATCTCCAGCTCCATGGCCTCAGGCGCAGGCATGGACGAGGCCGGACGACCCAGATCCCCGCGCACCTGCACGCCCTCCGTGACCCGGAAATTGGGCTTCACGACGCGCTCGTCCAGCGTGATGGCTCCCTCCGAAATCAGCGCGGAAAGATACGATCGAGAGTAGTCTGGGGCCAACAAGCGCCCCAACACCCGATCGATTCGGGAGCCTCCTTCCTCGGCGGTGATGGTCCAGCTCAGCAGCCCCTCGGCGTTCACGGGAGGGAGGCTCGGGGAGACGTCTTCGGTCATGGGTCAAGAGCCCCATGCGGGAGCGCAGGGGGCCTGTTGGGCGGTTGACGGATATGGCGATTCCGTTACAGTCTCGCCGGCAAAACGCTAACGTTCCGGTGTTGATGCATGCCCGTCAACCCGTCTTTCGGCAGCCTGTGGCCCAAGCCCGCTCTCGTGACCGAGACAGCGGTCCGGGCCTTTTTTTCTACGGGTTCCGAGAGCTGCCGGCGCGGAATGCAGGACTGAGACATCTGCCCCCCCCCTCGGAGCTGAGCAAGATCGTGAGATACGCCCTGCTCGTGCCGATCGCTGTGGCCGCCTTCTTCCCCGCGACCACAGCCCGCGCCCAGACCACCGCCCTCGCCATGCTGAACGACGGCACGCGCGAGCTGCGTACGTCGTCCATCCGGTCCACCGACCCCACCGCCGGCATGCTCTCCGTGCCCGCCGGCGAAGTGAGCGTGGGCACCTCGAGAGACGACATCGAGTACCTCGGTGACAAGAACGACGATCTCATCGCTCAGTACATGGCGGAGGTGCCCCGGCACATCGTCAACGTCGAGGCCTTCCACATCGACCGCACCGAGATCACCAGCCTCCAGTGGAAGATCTTCCTGGATGCCACCGGTCGCGAGCCGAGCGAATACGTAGCAGATTACTGCTGGGGCGGGACCGAGATCCCCGAGGGTGGCGAGCTGCTGCCCATCACCAACGTCTCCTTTGCCGACGTCATGGACTACCTGGCCTGGGCCGGAAAGCGCTTGCCCACCGAAGCAGAGTGGACCCTGGCCGCCCGCGGCAGCGCGGACGCACGCAAGTACCCCTGGGGCGAGAACTGGGACGCGTCCAAGAGCCAGAACTCGTCGGCCATCCCCTCCGCGCCCGTGGCCGTGGGCAGCTTCCCTGACGGCGCCAGCGCCTTCGGCGCGCTCGACATGTGCGGCAACGTCTGGGAGTGGGTCAACTCGCCCTACAGCGCCTTCGACGGCTTCGAGCCCTGGCGCAAGAACAGCAGCCGCAAGAGCAAGAGCATCTCGCCTGAGTTCAACCGCTCGTTCAAGGTGGCCAAGGGAGGCAGCTTCGCCACGGCGCGCAACGACATGCGCATCGACATGCGGATGTCCGTGCACCCCAGCGAGAACGACGCCAGCCTGGGGTTCCGGGCCGCGCTCTCGGCCCAGCCGGGCGTGGACGTCATCACCCACAGCTACTCGCGCCTGCTGCCGCCGGCCGTGGTCGGCATCTCCGGGCTCGACCTGAGCGACGTGGTCTCCGAGGAGCTCACGACCTACCTCGTCGATGACACCTCGATCATCACGGGCCACCGCTACCTGACCTTCGCGCACCCCGCGGCCAGGAAGGGCTCGGGCCTGTCCAAGCTGCGCAAGGTTTCGCGCGACGAGCCGGTGACCTTGGGCATCCTCACCACCAGTGAGTCGCTGCAGAAGCCCGTGCTCCCGCCTGGCGACTACCTGTTGGCCTACAAGGGCATCGGCGAGAGCAAGGCCCACAAGGCCAAGCGCAAGGCCGAGAAGAAGAACGGTTCCAGCAAGAAGAACGAAGAGCCCACCCCCCCGCCCGTGGATGACGCGGCCGGCGGCCCTGCGGGCGCATCGGCTCCCTGGCCCGGCGTGAACGTGGCCTCGATCATCGAGGACATCGAGTTCCCGCAGGACAAGGACGTGATCCTCTTCTACAACGTCAACAGCGCCGTGGTGGGCTACACGCTGCTGCCCGACGCGCGCGAGCAGGCCAAGTCGCCGGCGGTCATGGCCGACAAGGGCAAGGGCAAGGCCTGGACCATCGAGTTCAGCCTCGACAACATGCCGCGCAACAAGAAGATGCCGCGCTTCACCATCCAGGTGGAGCTGTACGGCGAGGGACTGAAGGGCTGAAGCACGGAGCGGGCGCTGTGCAGG
>QNBX01000182.1 GCA_003644265.1 Planctomycetota bacterium | reverse complement strand
TGAACACGGCCACGTCGTGACCGCGGGCGAGCAGGGCCCCGGCCAGGTGCCCGGTGTAGATCTCGGAGCCCGCCGCGTGGGCCGGCAGGTAGTCGTGGATCAGCAGCAGCACGCGCATGTCAGCGAGATCTCCGGGCGCTCACCAGAGCAGGGCGCGGCGGCGGGTGCGGGAGCCGCTGCTGGAGCCGCTCGACGAGGCGCTGGAGCGGCCCAGGCCGGCGTTGAGCTGGCGCACGACGTCGGCCACGGCGACGCGCAGCGGGGCCTCGCCGTGGCGCAGCTCCAGCAGCAGCTCGCCGCCTGACTGGCTGCCCGCGTGGGCACCGGCGCCGCTGCGCGGGCCGGCCATGACCAGCGCGGGCAGGCCCCAGGCCAGCAGCTCGGCGCGGGCAGCGGGCGCCGGACCCGGGCGATCGTCCAGCAGCACCTCCAGACCGGCCGCGCGCAGCTCGGGCAGCAGCTTCTCCAGCGTGTCGCGACCGCCCGGGACCAGCGACAGCAGGGCCACGTCGAAGGGCGCCAGGCCGGCGGGCCAGCTCAGGCCGCGCGCGTCGCAGCGGCGCTCGCTCAGCGCGGCCAGCAGGGCGTGCAAGTCCATGCTCACCAGCAGCGCGCAGACGTCGCCCTGCACCGGGCGCGAGAGGCGGCGCAGCAGCTCGATGGGCGCGCCGCCCTGCTCGGCGTCGGGCGCCGGGGTGCTCCAGCTCAGCTCCTGGCCGCCGTCGGGCCCCGGCTGCTCGTGACGCTGCAGGTCGTCCAAGCCCCACTGCGCGAGCGCGTCCAGCAGGACCTCGGCCGGGTCGAAGAGCAGCTCGCGCTCGCGCCCCACCAGCACGGCGTCGAGCCGGCGATAGAGCGAGAGCTCCAGTAGCCCGCGGCTCGCCGCCGGCTCGTGACGGAAGCCCGCGCCCAGGCACACGGCGCCGTTGGGTCCCGCACCGGACCCGCCGGCCGCGTCGGCCGCGCCCAGCTGCAGCGCCAGGTTGACCAGGGCGTCGCCGTCGCTGGCGGCCAGGCAGACGCACGGCAGAGGCAGGCGCCGCAGCAGCTGAGCTTCGATGCGCGCCAGGCTGCGCTCGGCCAGGCTGCCGCCGCCCATCAGACCGGGGCCCAACGGAACCGCGAATCCTCCGCGCAGCAGGGCCGCCAGACCGGGAGTGCTGCCCTCCGGCACGTCGGCGCGATTCAGAAGCAGGCTGCTGGCGCGCATGGCGGAGGGAGCTCACAGGCAGGGATCGGGGCCGGGATCGTAGCAGCCGGCGCGGGCTGCCGAGCGACCGCGCCAGACCGTCGAATAGCGACCGTCCCGCCACCCAACGGCGGTAGACTACAGGGGCACAGGCGAGGGGGCCGTCTGCCGGCGCCCGCGCCCCGCCGCGTGACTCACGAGCCGCGCCCGGTTCCGCACAGGCCGCGCCGGATCGATCCGACAGCTCAGCATCATAGGAGCAGTGACATGACGTCCTCCATCCCCCAGCTCACGTCTGCCCCGCGCCGCCGCGCGGGCCCGCGCGCGACCTGCCTCGCGCTGCTGCTCGGTTTGTTCGCCGGCGACCTCGCCGCCCAGACCATCGACATCTGCGAGTACTTCGTGCTGGGGCGCTTCAGCCGCTGGCGCTTCGAGCAGGTGGACGACCCCAAGGACGTGCGCAACATCGTCCTGACCGGCTTCAACGTCGTGAAGAACGAGGTGCGCTACACCACGCGCCTGCCCGACGTGGGCGGCCTGCAGGCCCTGTTCGTCACCTGGAGCAAGAACTCCGACGGCGAGCTGGTCATGCACAAGATGCGCATCCAGGACGAGCAGCTCGAAGACTTCGGCGGCGCCTCGCCGATCTTCTTCGACCCGCCTATCGCCATCGGTGACAGCAGCACCACGCTGGACGCACCGCCCGTGGTGCATCAGGTGCACACGTCCTTCAAGGTCAAGGTCAAGTTCGGGCCCAAGTCCAAGACCTTCACCATCCTGGTGGACGGCACCATGACCGTCAGCGTGGAGTCGGGCGGCGCCGTGCCGACCCTGCTGAAGGACGACAACCCGGTGCCCGCGTCCGAGATCGCCGTGCTGCGCCTCACGCCCAATCTCTTGCTGAGCGTGGACGACGACGACATCGACGACACGGCCCTGCTCGATGACGAGATCGTGCTGCACATGGGCAAGCAGCGCGGCGTGATCTACATGGAGCGCGCCAACGACTTCGGCTTCTCCGCGCGACGCCTGGCCAGGGCCATCCTGCCGGGCCGCACCCTGGGCCCGTTCGCCGAGAACAAGGACATCACCAGCTTCAGCTTCGACGTGCCCGAGGGGCTCATCACCCTGGACGGCAACGCGGCCACGGCCATGACCGGCGGCGCCGCGACCAACAAGGATGGCGAGGCCAGCGGCACGCTCGCCCTCACGGACATCGAGCTCGAGCATCAGCTGGGCGGCCGGCTGGTCCTGACTGGCATGGCGTCGTTCGTCGGGCCCGATACCGGCGGCCCCACCCAGGTGCCGGTGACGCTCAAGGGCATGGCCCGCTTCAACGCCAAGAAGCAGCTGACCAAGCTGCGGCTGGCGGGCAAGACCAACGTGGGCAAGAACAAGCTCGATGTGCTGCTCAAGCCCATCGTGATCAAGACCAAGGCCGACCTGACGCCGGACAGCACCTCGCTCAGCTTCACGTTCAAGAGCGGCAAGGACGCCGCCGGCACGCTGGAGCTGGCCATCAGCCCCGGCACATCGCCCACGGTCGACGTGGTGCTCGATGGCCTGGTGGACACCAAGTTCGTGCCGCCCAAGGCGCGCCCGCTGGGCAGCGAGGGCACGCTCAGCTTCGGCGGCGTCGACTACCCGATCACTGTCTGGGAGAAGCGCATCACGCCCAAGCAGAAGGAGGGCAAGGACCTTCGGCCCGACAAGCGCAGCTACGTGCTGAAGCCCACCGGGGCCAGCTTCAAGGGCGCCGGCTTCAAGGCCGAGTCGGGCGAGGACGACGTGTTCGACGAGGCCTTCTATCGCGTCACGAAGTTCCTGGGCAAGCTGATCGGCGGCAAGGTCAAGCTGCTCGACGCCGACAACGAGCTGACCTACGCCAGCGACTACGACGAGTAGCGCCGGGGGCTCACCCGCTCCGTCGCGTACAGACGGCGTGAGCGGGTGGGGCCAGCTGAGTTCAGCCGACCGCAGCAGGCCGCGACGCCGGCGGTACCGCCGCGCCCGAGACGGCTCAGTCGGCGGGTGACAGCGGCCGCAGCTCCGGCGGGTCGCCGGAGCCGACGCGCGCCACGTGGCTGAAGCCGTGGCGCGCCAGCTCGTCGAGCTGGGCCCGGGCGTTCTTGCGCGCCGCGAGCAGCGAGACCACGCGCTCGCCGCTGCGCAGGACGCGCGCGGCCGCCAGCACCTCGACGCCGTCGAGGCGCTTGGCGTCGGCCAGCAAGGCCACGCGCTCGGGCCCGGCCGTCAGCCCGCCGCGCTCGGCCAGCACCAACAGCACGCGCTCAAAGCCGATCGAGAAGCCGCAGGCCGGCACCGCGCGCCCGAGCTGGGCGCCGATCATGTCGTCGTAGCGCCCGCCGCCCGCCAGCGAGAAGTTGTAGCCCTTGAGCCCCACCTCGAAGATGGGTCCGGTGTAGTAGCCCATGCCGCGCACCAGGCTGGGGTCGAGCCGCACGCCGGGATGCGCCGAGCGGATGGCGTCCAGCGAGGCCAGGGCCTGAGCTGCGGCCTCGCCTTGCCCCGCGGCCTGCCGCTGCTCGGCCACGGACACCAGCCCGTCCCAGCCGCGCTCGAGCACGGCCAGCAGTTGCTCCACGGCGGCGGCCTCGTGCCCCGCCTCGCGCAGCTGCTTGCCCACGCCGTCGGGACCGAGCTTGTCGAGCTTGTCGAGGGCGATCAGCACCGAGCCCTCACGCGCCGGATCAAAGCCCGTGGCCTGCACCAGCGCCGACAGCAGCCGGCGGTCGTTGAGCCGCACCTCGCAGTCGTCGAGCCCCAGCGCCGCGAGGGTGGTGGTGGTGGCCTCCAACAGATCGATCTCGGCCAGCGCCGAGGGCTCCCCCAGCACGTCGATGTCGCATTGGGTGAACTGGCGGTAGCGCCCCTTCTGCGGCCGCTCGGCGCGCCACACCGGTCCGATCTGCAAGGCCTTGAACGGCGCCGGCAGCTGGCCCTGGTTGTGAGCGAAGTAGCGCGCCAAGGGCACGGTCAGGTCGAAGCGCAGCCCCAGATTGACCAGGCCGGCCAGAGCCTCGTCGGCCGCGACGCTCGTGGCCTCGTCGGTCGCGGCGCCGTCCGTCGTGGACTTGTCCGCGTCCCCGCCGGCGCGGCCGGGCATGCCGTCGCCCGCGCCGTCCGCCGTGGCGTGCAGCGCGGCCACTGCCCGGGCCAGCTTGTCCCCGCGCTTGAGCACGCGGTAGATGAGCTTGGCGTTCTCGCCGCCCTGTCCGCCGGCCAGGCGCTCGATGGCCTCCAGCGCCGGCGTCTCCACGGCCTGGTACCCGAAGCGCCCGTAGGTGCCGCGGATGGTGGCCTCGCAGCGATCCCGCAGGGCCACCTCAGCGGGCAGCAGATCGCGCATGCCGCGGGGCGGAGAGGTGTCGCGCTTGGCCATGGGCGCGGAGCATAGCAAGCGGGGTGCTGGGGGCGCGGCGCAGAGCAGGGGTGAAGGCGCTGGCCTTTGACCGGGCTGGGGGTCGGCACGGCGACGGGCTGAGCTGACTCGTCAAACCGGAAGGAGTTTTCCTACACCCCACAACTCGGCCTGGTCAAGAGCGAAGTGGTTTCGTGACACTACACACACATCGCTACAGATCTTCCTCCTCCAACATGGCGTCAATCGTCACGGTGCCGCGCCTGCGCGGGAGCTGGATAGGCGTCGAACTCCAGTCGTTGAAGCCCTTCGCTGTCACCACAAGCTGGACTCGGCGGTTACTTGCGGCCGTGAAGTGAAAAAAGCCAGATGTCTCGCTCCACGCTGACTCATCGCGTGGCCCTGGACCACCAGCCGCCACGGGCGCCTCGCCGGGCTCCGCCGCGGAAACGTCGAACGGCAGTTGCTCCAAGTGCACGTGTGCGTTTGTGACAGAGGCCCCCCTTGGCCCCCTGACATGCCCCACCACGTTCAATAGCGGCTCGAGCCTGAGCTCGATTCCATCCATGACGCCGCAAGGCGTCCAGTCGTACCAGCGCGACACATGGACTCCATATCCCAGAGCTGTCGTCACAAAGCGGATCTGAAGTGTCTCGTCGCGCCATTTGATCTCGCTATCCTTGAGCCCGTAGTCTTCGGACTCTCGCAAGCGCTCAATTCGCCTTGCTTGCGCCACGAGCTTCGGCAGCTTCTCGAGTATCCCCATCCGCTCGGGGTCTACCCGGACATCCTCGCCAAGCACGTCATTCAGACCCGCCCAGAGCATCAGAGCCTCCGCGACGACGCTTGTATCTCCCTCCAACCCGGTAACCCGACCCTCCGCGAGTAGACGCTCAAGCTCAGAGAGACTCTCGATCTCAGTCAAGTAGACACGCCCCTGCTGCAGCGTGCCCACCGGGCGTCGCACGCGGCCTTCTTCTTTGGCGCGTGTCGCAGCTAGAGCCGACCACAACGGAGCGAACTGGATTTGGGAGACAATGAAACCACCGTCAGGCTGGTCCCCAACCACACCGTATACCCGTGACGCCACAGAAAGATGTGCTGAACTACGTTCGTCGTGGGGCGGCAGCGATCGACACTCGAGTCGCACCTCCCTGTTCGTCACAGGCGCTCCTGTATCGGCTGCTACCGTACGCCCAGCGAGACAGCCGACATCCGGCAGTGACACAGCGACGATCTGATCGGCACCGAGTTCTACGAGGACCCGTTGACGATCCGACCCGCCAAACTGACAGGCGGCTGGCTGCTCAGCGTTTGCCAAGGCGTACCCCACTGTCAGTTCGTACTCACCGGGGACCACATTCATCGCAGCGATGTCACCGGGATCCCCAGCCATCTGAGCAACGACTGCACCATCTCTTTGCGCAATAGTGGCCTTCCATGGGAGGGAGCAATCACACCTCACTACAATACGGATTCTAGACATCGGCTCTGGCGTCAACGCCTGCCTCGTTCCCAATTTCGGAGTTGGAAGCAGCTCTAGCGTGGACTCGGGCGCCTTCCGCTCCTCGCCCAAACCGGAGCGAGAGAACTCAACAGCCGTCGCCCCGACTGCAGAACTCTCCGACACCACGGCATCAAAGGAGGGGCCGCGTTGCATCAACAGCAGCCACACGCCGCCCAATAACAGCAACAGGGCCCCTCCAACTGCCAGGACTTCCCGCACTGCGCGAAGGGCACGACCCGGGCCTTGAGAAGGCGCGGCCATCAATGACGATCCCTGGGAGCGACAAAGGGCGCCATCGACCCCGTCATCCAAACCACCCTCCCAGGCCACGCAACCGCGACGGATATGATAGCAATTATCATCGCCACGAACTTCACTACTGCAATCACTTTGCCGAGAGGCATCTCAAGCATCGGAATCCACTTCACAACGGCATGCATTGTTACAGCAAGCTGTTAGCACAAACACAAAAGCTCGCTGAAAGCAGTCAGCGATGCTACCGCTTGGCAGCAGGACGGGCGCATGAATACATTTCTCGTACGCCATGTCTGCGCTCGTAACACAAGTGGCGTGCGATTCATTTGCTGGAAGGGTGCTGAAATCCATGCACGAATCAAGACAGGCCTGCTGACTGGGGCTGGGAGGTCCCCACAAACAAGGGGGAACCGAGAAGCCAAGTCGGCCCGCCCCAACGCCAACCGAGGTTCCTCCTAGTGGGTCATATCGATCAACCGGATCGTTCAGCGCGTACGAGTGTAGATTTGCTGACTCCCTCATCCCCATTGGATCCCTCTGCACAAACCGCCCCACATCGGCCCGATACTGCCGCGCGCGGTAGTCGTTGTAGTGGTCAGGAAACATCTTCCGGTTTGACGACGTGACCGTCGTCGTTGCCTCGGGTTTGTTTGATGATGCCGTAGCGTTCGAGCGTCGCGAGCGCGGCACGGCGGGCCGCGAGGCGTCGAGCACGGTGACTTCCCGTGCCTGACAGGGCTGCGTCCATGGCACGGCGGCGGCTCTCATGGATGATCTCCCGGGTCTGCGGAGTGTAACGCCGCGTGGTCGCCGTGTGTTGCGCGGTGGCGCTCTTTCCGCCCAGCACGCCGCGTGGGCGGGTGTTCAGGCGCTTCAGGGCGCCGTGCACAGCGTCGGCCGCAGCGGGCAGCGATCCGATGGTCACGCCCTTGCCCAGCCTGGCCTCGGCTTTGAGCTCGCGGTGGATCTGCTCGCAGGCCCCGTTGTGCTGCGGCGTGTGAGGCAGGTTGAGGATGTGCACGACGCGCTCGCGCGTCAGGTACGACTCGAAAACCCCACTCGTGTACGGCGCGCCGTTGTCACTCAGCAGCGCCAGCGGCAGACCGCCGTGGGCCTGACGCCCCGCTTCCAGCAGGGCCACCGCCTCCTCGCCGCTCACAGACCCTCCGATGTCCGCCACCAGCAGCAGACGGCTACCGTTGTCCTTGAGGTCCTGCGTCTCCAGAGCGCGCCCCCGTCCATCACGACCCACATGCGTGCCGTCCAGCGACCACAGACGGCCTGCGCCGAGCACCAGCAGGCGCCGCGCGTGCCGCTCCCGCCAGCGCGCCCGACGCCAGCGCACACGCGCCATGACCCACGACAGCGCCCGCTGCACCGCGTCCGTGCTGTGCAGCGCACCCAGCCAGACGTGCACCGTGCGCCAGCCCACCTCCCCGCACGCCACCAGCGCACGCTGCACATCGCGCACCACCACCCGCCAGCCCAGCGCTCCACGCGGCGGACGACCCACCGCCCGCACAGACGGCGCCTCCACCGCCTGGTGCCAGTTCCTGAGCGTGCGCGCGCTCACCGCGAGCCACCCCGCGAGCCGCCCTCGCTGCCCGTATCCGAGCCGCCCCGGCTCAGCCAGCCAATGCCCCACCGTCTGAGCCACCGGCCTCGCCGTCCGTCGGCCCCGCCCCGCCCGCGCTCGCCGCCTTTTTTTGGCTCTCCTCACGTTTTGAGGGGTGAGTCGGGGAGGGCTGGTTCGAGTTCGATGCCCCCGCAGCAGAGAAAGAGCATGGAGATGAGCGCCTGTGCGCTGTGAAAGCCGTAGGCCCGTCGGGC
>QNBX01000181.1 GCA_003644265.1 Planctomycetota bacterium | reverse complement strand
GTTCGCTCTTCAGTGCGCTTTGGGGAACCACCACCTGGGGCAGGAGCGAGCGGGGGGCTCTGGGCGCGTGACGGGGGCGCCAGGATCGCGGAGGAACGGCGGTCTGCGGGTGGACTCGTGAAGGGGGGCCGGTCACTGGAGCGGCTGGATCGAGGCGTTCATCCGGCCATGGTCGGTGAGCGCAACTCGCTGACTGGCGGCGAGTGATGGCAAGGCCGAGTTTGTGGACAGGACGGGCTTGGCTGTCGCCCGAGCGAAGTGGGGGGGCTTTGTACTCCCGACCCACGACCTCGATCAGGGCGCGACGCCCGTGACGGCGGTGGTGGCCGCGAAGGGAGTTCCGGGCAGCCAGCTCTGGGCGAAGAAGGCCGCACCCGACGGCACGCCTGCGGGCCAGGTCCCGGCCAGCAGGGCCTCGCCCGATGCATCGACTGAGAAGGCGCGCAACGCATCGGGGAAGGGCACCATCACCCCTCCTTTAAAGGGCGCCGAGAGCTCACTCAGTCCCACGACCAAGATACCGTTGGCGCCCGGCGGGGCCTGCTCGACGAGCAGCTCCGCCACCGAACCTGCCGTGAGCGGGCCGGCCCCTGTCAGGCGTGAGTAGCCCGCAGCGCCCGCCAGTGAATGCCCGAGCGATGTCCAGGGCCCCGCTCCGGGTACGACCCAGCCGTGGAAGCCGCTGTGCATGTAGTCGAGGATGCCGTCGCCATCGATGTCGCTCAGGGTGCCGCGTTTTCCAGGCCTCGGATCGCCGGGGCCCCGGAACACAGTGTGAGCGCTGAAGCCCCCTGCGCCGTCACCGATGCAGAGCGCGAGGCCGTTGCCAGATGTGAATACATCCACGTCACCATCGGCGTCCGCGTCCCCTGCAACCAGGCCGAAGAGAAGATCGGCGGACTCAGTCGTCGTGAGCGTGACGGGACCGAAGCTGCCGTCACCCAGCCCCTCCAGACGCAGCAGGCCCCACGTCCCCGAGATACTGGTGCTCGCACCGTGCAGGTCGAGAATGCCGTCGCCGTTACTGTCGGCCAGGACAGCGTCGTTGAGCCAGCCGATGTCGCCGCTGGGCACCGCGGGAGCGAGGGCGCCGAAGCTGCCGTCGCCCGCGCCGAGGGCCGTGCGCAGGTCCTCCAAGGTGCGACTCGCCACCAACGCATCGAGATCGCCGTCACCATCCATGTCGCCGAGTTGCAGGGTGAGGAGTTCGGAGCCGTCCGGGGCCGTCTGAAGGAACGCAACCGACAGCTCGCCGGCGCCATCGTTGAGCACGCTTCGCAGGCGATGCTGGCCGGGTGGTGACACGTTGCTGAGCCAGCCGACGTCCGCGTCTCCGTCGCCGTCGAGGTCACCGACGTCCAGGCCATATTGCTTCTCGTCCAGCGGCAGCAGGAGCGGCGATGCGTCGGGCGTCCAGGTCGCTGGCGTGCTGGCCAGGGCAACGTGCAGCTCATTCATCGGTGCCGAGGACCCGGATGGCCAGCTGGTCACCAGGTCGACCAGGCCGTTGCCGTCCATGTCGACAGCGCGCTGGGAATCCCCCCCGGCCAGGCCCAGGTCCTCGAAGGGGCCGATGCGGCCACCGGATCTCCCGCGAGCCAGGCGCGGCGGATTCGCAGAGAGCAGGTCCGGGTAGCCGTCCAGATCGGCGTCGACCACCTGGGGATTGATGAGGAGACCGTCCACCCAGGATGTGCGCAGGGCGCCCTAGCTGTCCCCGGAAAAGACGTGAACTTTTTCGGGCGACTGAGGCGCCAATACGACGTCCCAGGATACGACGCGGTCGACAGCACCGTCTTCATCCATGTCGCCGGGCAGGGCCATATCGCTATTGAGTACATAGAGTGCCTTACCCACCTCAAAGGTGTGGTCCGGTCCCTGCATCAGGATCTTCGAGGGACCAGAGATACCCCGTAGCAGGATGTCAGTCAGCCCATCGCCGTCGACGTCGGTGAACCCGCGCTCGTCGAACACCAAGCCGGGGTGCGCATCTGTCACGGCAATCTCGGCCGCGAACGCGCCACCGCCCAGGGAGCGCCTGAGGACCCAGCCTGAGTCTCCCTGATAGAGCACGTCGCCCAGTCCGTCGCCGTCCATGTCACGCCCAAACAGGGATTTGCCATACAGGGAGTTGCCCTCAGGAACCATGTAGGCGAGAAGGACAGCGGGGGCGAAGCCGCCGCCGGGCTGGAGTACATGCACGTAAACGTCGACCTTTCCGATCACCCCGAAGCTCTGTTGAGTGAACACATCCAGGGTGCCATTGCCATCGACGTCCGCAAGCGCCACCTGTTGCACGCTGCCCGACCCAGCCACGGTGACTGCGGGTGCGAACGCTCCGCCCGGCAAACTGCGATGGAGGCGAAACCCGATTGCGCCAGCAGCAGTGACCACATCGTCTCTGCCGTCGCCGGTCACATCAGCAAACACGGCGTCGACGGAGCCCAACGAATCGGGCACTGTGATCGCCGGTCCCAGCGCGCCTCCACCGATCGACAGGTACACGACCGCATTGCCGCTTGCGATGGTTCCCACATCGGCTCGGCCATCACCATCGAAGTCGGCAAGGCGCAGATCTCCAACGTGAGAGAACGACTTGGTGCTGGAGACCGGTGCCCCAAAGCCGCCCAGGCCATCACCCGGCAGCACATGGATCAGGGCGTACTCCTCAGCCACCAGGTCGAGGTGCCCGTCACCGTCCACGTCCCCCAGGGCGACCAGGGTGCCTTCGCCCGGCAGGTCGGTGACCTGCACGTCCGGGCCGCCGGCCAGGAGTGCGGGGGCGAGCAGCGCGAGCAAGAGGCACCGCCGCGACGATGTCATCGGTAGGGAGAGCGGGCGTGCCTTGCGCATTCTGGTCTTCTCCAATTCATGAGGTCGCGAGTTGCAATTCGCGCGTTGCTGGGGGAGTCAGGGTGATGGCCAGCGGCGCTCTCGGCATCTTCTCAGGGTGCGTCAGATGTAGCGCTCGCCTGAGTCGCCGTAACGAGAGGGCGCCGCATCGGCAGGCTTCAACGGCCGCTGACGTTCATCGAGAAGCTGGCGACGCTGGTGCCTCCGTCGCGTGCCCATAGGTGACACTCCACTCAGGCTCCGCAGGTAGTCGCGGAGTTGGTCGCCATCACGCGCAACGGAAACTCGACCGACAGGCCGTCATGGAGGAGGGGCCACTCCTGTGGGGTAGAGGAAGGCTCAAGCAACCAAACCGAACCGACCACGCGCTGGGGGCCGCGACGGGCGCCTGCGATCCGCCCAGGTTCGAGTCCTCCCCGGTGTCCACCGCACACCTGAATGCGAACCGAACAGAGTTCGCTTTTCCGTATCGACCCGACACCGGAGCGCACGGAGATGCGAAAGAGAGCCCGTTCGCTTTTCAGTGCGCTTTGGTGAATCACCTAGCGCGGGAGGTGCGACCAGGTGGCTCTGTGATGGGCGCAGGTCACGTACGGGGGCGCCTGTGCGGCGGGGTCGGGCGAGGCCCATCAACCAGCCCGCCCGCCGGACGGTCGACGGTGCCCGATCTGGCTCTGCGGCCCTGCGAATCTCATCACTAGAGTGTCGTTTGGTTGATGAACGTCAGCCGAGGTAGCGGCCTTGAGGCAAGGAAGTGGGCCTCGTTGGTTGGTGAGGTGGCTCTGCCGGCAAGCGCTACGGCGCCGTAAGTCCATACCGTGCAAGGCAGATCGGGTTTCCGGGAGGCACAGGGGACACGCGCTCGTCGACGCGGACGAGAACACGTTCTCCGAGAACAACACTGGGCTCTGACGGCGAGGCCGCGCCCTCAGAGCGTCGTCATCTGCAGCGCGTTGCTGAGCGCCGCGCCCGCGGGCGCGCCCCCGTCGGCGATGCCGACTTGCCAGAACACCGGCGCACCCACCGGCAGGCCCGCCGGCCAGGCCGCGCTCAGCGACAGCTCGCCGAGGGGATCGGTGGTCAGCGGCACCGAGAGGCCCACCGGCACCGTGACCAGCGTGCCGCCCTTGAACGGCGTGGGCGTCGACGAGAACGAGACGAACAGGATGCTGAAGGCGGACGCCCGTCCGCCGTCCAGCTCGACGGCGATGATGCTGTTCGCCTGCGGCAGCCCGTGGCCGGTCAGCTGCGGCTCGCCGACGGACCCGGCCAGGGCGAAGCCCAGGTCCTGCCAGGGCGTCTCCACGACGGGCTCTGCCTTGATGGTCAGCGCGGGGATGCCGTGGGCGAGGATCTGCATCTCCCAGCCCGCCGGATAGAGCGGGCCCATCGAGGCCAACGCCAGCACGCGCAAGGTGTCACCCGTGAGGATCTGTCCGCCGATGTCGAACACGCTCCCCGGCGGGAAGCGCGCCTGCACGCCGTGGCTGGGCCCCGTCTGCGTCGTGACGACGCTGCCGAGCAGCTCGGCGTTGGCGGGCGGCATCTGTCCGAGCGCGATGTTGTCGACCCCCAGGACCTGCTGACCTACGACCGCTCCACCGGACAGCACCTGCACGGACCTGGGGCCGGAGAAGCCCACGACGCTCGTCTGGATCTGGGAGCCGACGCGCTCGAACATGAGACCGCGCAGGCCCGCGTCGCCGCCGTCGAAGGACACCGAGAGACCGCTCGACGCGGGCATGCCGAACGACTCGAACTCGACACCCAGGCCGGACACCTCCTGGAACGTCGGCGGGGTTCCCGCAGGCATCTGCCACGGCGGCGTGATGCTCACACCGTCCTGGCCGCTGCTGCCGATGTTGGACACGTTCAGGGTGTCGATGACGTAGTCGTACTGGAACTTCGCGTCGCCTTCCGCGCGGTGGGCGTGGCCGAACACGCCAAGGGCCTCGTCGCTGAGGCTGAAGCCGGTCGCGGCCACGGACGTTCCCGTGAGCTCCACCTGGCACAGGCCGGCGCCGGCGGGCGGCGTGCCGAGGAATACGCTCTCATTGTGGATGGCCCGTACGGGCCCCTGGCCCGGGATCGTCACGGACACGGGCACTTCGCTGAACGTACACCACACCGTCGGGTCGGTCTCGCTGGCCTCGAAGCCGGCGATCCGGCTCGACACGGGCGTGCCCGGGTCGCCCAGCGTGTACAGGGTCGTGCCGGGTGTGGCCGGCAGGTCGGCGGAGGCCACCTCGTTGCCCTCCTTGTCGAACGCCAGCACGCGCACGCCCTGCACCCACGACGGCGCCTGCTCCAGGACGTAGCTCCAGCCGGCTCCACCCGGGGCCGGCTGCGCCCGCACGGCGAACACGAGAGCGCCCTGGCAGTTCGCATACCCCGCGGAGTAGTGCGTCGATGACGGCAGCGTGGCCGGGTCGGGCAGTTGTCGATCGAAGTCCAGGAACTTGGCGCCATCCGGGTCGATGCTCACGCCGTCCTTACCGCTGCTGCCGATGTTCGAGATGGTGAGGCCGCCGCCGGACGTACCGAGCACGGCCTGCCCCACGGCGTGGTGATCGAGGCCGAAGACTGACTGGACCTGGGCTGCGACGGGAGTCGCGAGCAGACTGACGCTTCCGAGAACACTGATGATCAGGCGGCCAAGGGACATGACAAGCTCCTCAAGTAAGTCGGGCGCGACTGGCAGCTGCCAGTGTGTGCGCAGATGCGCGATCCGTCCGGCCCGCTGACGCGTGTCCAGCGGACCTGAACATGCGGATAGGAGAAGCAAGTCCCCCCCCCAGTTCCTTCCCGGAGATTTGATCCGGGCTTTTGAACATGCAACTTGACCGAACCTACCACGGGCTGGCGATCGCGACGAGTGCATGCGGGTGCCGCGTCGGTAGGCTTCGGCGGCCGTTAGGTATAGGGCGCAAGGCGGAGTGCGGACGCTGCTGCTGTGCCTGATCGAGCTCCCGTTCGCTATCGCGCGCTCGAGGGCGGGGTCGTCCGGGGCGTCGCCTCAGTAGGCTGGCGCGCCGGGCTGAGGCGCCACGACCTCGTTTCAGGAACCGGGCTGGGACGGCAACAGCGCGTTCACGAACACCACGTCGAACGGCCGCAGCCGCGTGTCGAGCGGCGGGCCCAGCTGCGCGTTGGTCTCGGTGCTGAATGCATACAGCCCGTGCCCGCTGAACGCGCCGCCGCTGGGGAGGTATACGCGCCCGCGCGCTGGGTCATGGACGAGCACGTCCACGGTGTCGCCCAGCAGATCGATCAGGCTCCCGGGCTCGGGGCCTCCCGAGCTGGTGAAGGACACCAGGTGTGTCGAGGTGAGCAGGTCGGTGTGGAAGACGTAGTAGCCGCGGTCCTCGTCGAGCATGACGAAGCCACCCATGTCGGAGTGGCCGTTGGCCTCGCTCACCGCGTATCCGGTCGAGGTCAGCGTGGTGAGATCGACGCGCTCGATGCCGCCGCGCACGTCGTTCGTGCTGTCGGTCGTGCTGACGAAGAGGGTCTCTCCCACGATCTGCATCTTGAATCGTGGTGGGGCGCCCTGCAGCGCGACGCCCTGCACGCCCGGCGTCTGGCCGTCGACGTCGAGCAACACGCCTTGATCGAGGTCGACCACCGCCAGCACGCCGCCGTCGTCGCCTCCCGTGGCCGCGTTGGTGTCGGAGATGCGCACTTGCACGAACAGCCGCGACCCGTGACGCGCCATGGTGCCCAGCGAGATCGTCGAACCGCCTCCAACGGGGGAGAGGTCGACGGAGTCGGTGGCCACGCCGCTCTCGAGGTCGACGAGCAACAACCGGGGGTCGTGACGCCGTGTCACCCAGGCCTCACCCAGACCGGGCGTCGGGCCGGGCGTCGGGCCGGCGACCAGCACGTCCATGGGCTCGGACGTGGATCCCAGGTCGTAGAGTTGTGAGGCGTCGCCGTCCAAGGGCAGCCGCAGGATGGTGCCCGCATCGCGGTGGACGGCGAAGACCTGCTGGCCGAAGCGGCGCAGGTGGCGCGCGCCGTTGGTGGGCCCGAGCGCCGTCAGGGTCGCCGCTCCGCGACCGCTGACCTCGATCGCGGCGCCGATCACGGCGTCGTCCGTCGTCAAGGCGATCAGGCGCGGTCCCGAGAGCGGAGTGGACTCGAGCCCTGCCTGCTGGGCCGACGCCGCTCGGGCGAACAGCAGCCCCGCGAGGGCGAGGTTCCGGGCGCTGCACGTGACCATATGTTCTCTCCTGATGGCGATGAGTCGGCCGGTGTCTCGCGAGCCGCCGGGGACGAGGCCCCATCGGTGGGCTCGCTGACGATGACGAGCCTGACGGACTGACAGCCAGTCTAGGTGCGAGCCTGCGGGCGGGTGGCGACTCACCACTTCGCCACGGAGCGCCCTCGGCCCGAGCGGGGGGTGAGTCCATGCTGGATAGAGCGGATGGACTTTGCGGGAGGCGCAGGAGTCTCGCTCCGACTTCGCGAGCGCTAAGGGGTGAGACCTCTGGCCGGGCGCAGTCCCAGGGAGCGGTCGGGGAAGTCGGGCTTATTGAAGAAGCGGGACGCCGAACGCGCGTAGGAGGCCAAGTGGAGGAAGCTGCCACCGCGGTGCACGCGGTTGAAGGGGTCGAGCTCGCGGTTCACGGGGTCGATGGCTGGGCTCCTCGCGTAGAAGGCCGAGTCATGGGCATCCAGACACGCCTCCCACAGGTTGCCATGGACTTCATGCAGGCCGAAGGCGTTCGGTCTCGACGCCCCCACACGGGAGGGACCCGTGTATCCATCATCCAGCCACTCTTCCCAGTAGGTCCAGATCTCGTACCCGTTCTTTTGCGCGTAATCGTCCTTCAGGTTCGCGACGTCGTGGAGCAACTCTTGCTCATCGCCACTCCACCAGGCCGTGGCCGAGCCCGCTCGACAGGCCCGCTCCCATTGCGCCTCCGAGGGGAGCGCCAGGCCCAGTCGCTTCGTCGCCGTCATGCCGTCTTCCCAGGACACCTGCTCCACGGGCTGCAACAGGCTCCAGGGGTTCTTCACGCGGCTCCAGCGTGTATCGAAGCGTACGCGCTGGAACTGGCTCGGGTTGTGCCCGGTGAGCCGTACCCATTGGCCCTGCGTCATCTCGTACTTCGACAGCAGGTAGGGCGACAGCGTCACCTCGTGCACGGGGCCCTCGCTGGTCTGGGCCTGCGGGTCGTGGACGGATAGGAAATACAAAGCCCCCCCCCCACCGCGTCCCGGCGACTGCCAACCCGCGCTGCACCGGGCTCGCCGGCTCCCCGTGGGACCTCCAGCCTCGTCGAACCAACCAGCCTGGGCCTCTCCTGCCTGACTTCAGC
>QNBX01000180.1 GCA_003644265.1 Planctomycetota bacterium | reverse complement strand
TGGGCCACGGGCTTGTCATCGATCAGGGCCACCCAGCGGCCGAACAGGAAGCCGTCCTCGGCCAGGCCTGTGACCACGCTCTCCCGGGAGACCTCGGCGAGCCTGCCGTTGGAGGCCTTGCCCTGCATGGCGTGCTTGAGCGACTTGTAGATGGTGCCCTTGCCGTTGCGGGTCTTGAACTGGACCTGGTTGCCCTCAAAGTGATAGGT
Source organism: Planctomycetota bacterium (assembly GCA_003644265.1). Next base: position 8,090 of record QNBX01000180.1, on the reverse strand, counting down.
GCCCGTGCCGTGCAGCGCCAGATCGCGCAGCGCGAAGACGCTCCCGTCGTGGGCGTCGATCTCCACCGCATAGGGCTGGGCGGCGCGGCGCAGGACGACCTGCACCGAGTGCAGCAGGTGCGGGCCATCCGCGGCGACACGCGCCACCAGCGAGGCGCTGGGCCCGGCACGCAGATCGCCGATGCCGTGCCCCTGGGCCGCGAGGTGCTGCAGCGCGGTCTCGATCGCCTGTACCGCGAGCACCGTCGGACCGGGCAAGGCGGACGCGAATTCGGACACCACTCCGTGGGCCTGAACGAAGTCACCGGCCGCGTCGAACTCCAGCGTGAGTCCGTAGCCCGACAGCTCGGCGCCCTGAATGAGCTGTGGCATGCGCAGCGCGCGCGGAGCGGAGGAGCCGCCGGATGCGGACCCTGTGTGCAGGGAAGGGAAGCGCGCCAACACCCGGGGCTCTCCCAGCACGACGGCAGGCACCACGCCGAAGAGCGCGCCGTGACGCGCGACGAAGTCGAGGCTCCGCTCCTGGGGCGTGTCGCCGCTGAGCACGACCTCCCCGCGCAGCGAGTTCAGCGGCCCCCCGGCTCGCAGCGTGTTCAGCCTCCAGCCCGAGGCCTCGGCGCCCAGGGACGCGATGCGCGCGGCGAGCGCCGGCGCGGGTGTCTCACGCAGGATCTGTGCCGTGGCTGAGTTGTGGCTGAGCGCGGCGACGACGGTCAGGAGCAGAATGGTACGCAACATGGCTTGGCCCTCCCTCTTGTCCGAGAGTCGGTCCGCGCGACGGCAGCGGCTCACCCCCCCGGGTTCGCGAGGCCAGTGTAGCAGACGAAACAAACCCGCAGCGTGGCGGCCGCTCAGCGCGGAGCCACGACTCGCGCCCGCTCGAGAAACGCACGCAACTCGCCCCAGAAGCTGCGAGGAACGTCGTTGTGCCCACCGGGGTACTCCACGCAACGACCGTCGCTCGCCGCCCGGGCCAGCGCGCGTCCATGCGCCACGGGGATGATGGAGTCGGCCTCGCCGTGCAGTACGAGCAGCGGCGCCGTGAGTTCGGAGGCCAGCGACAGATTGTCGAAGGGGTCACGCACCAGGACAGCGGGCAGCAGCATGCCCGGCGCGAAGGACCGGACGCTCGTGAAGGGTGAGTGCAGGACCAGCGCCGCCGGCGGATGCGCAGCCGCCAAGGCGCACACCGCGCCGCTCCCCAGTGAGCGCCCGAAGTAGATCAGGCGCTCGGCGTCCACCTCGGGCCGCGCCACCAGCCGTTCACGCGCCGCGAGGAAGGCCGCCTCGATCGCGCGCTGGGACGGGCTGCCGTCCGAGCGGCCGTAACCGGGATACTCCACCAGCACCACGCCCACGCCGAGCGCGCGGAAGTCGGCCAGCAGCGGCGCCGCGTGGTCGATCAGCTCGCCGTTGCCGTGAGCGCAGATCGCGGCGGGCGCGCGCCCATCGCCCCCGGCGGGAAAGTACCAGGCCTCCACGCGACCGCCCGGCGTGTCGAGCCACCAGCGCTCGCCACCCAGCGACAGCACCAGCTCGGGAGCCTGGAGCAGGCCGCGGCGCGGATACAGCAGCTCCCGCTGGAACAGCCAGGCGAGCGCGGCCCACAGGACCCAGGCGATGGCGATCAGTCGCAGCAGCTTGAAGGCGGCGGGCATCATCGCGTCCAGGCCGGGGTGATGGAGACCGTGAGAGACGTGCGCAGAGTGCGCTGCATGAGAGAGCCAGGAGCGAGCGTGCCGACGCTGTGCGACAAGCGATGAGCGGGTGCACCGCCAGGTCGTGGCGCCAGTATGCCTGAGCGCGATCGGAGCGCGTGTGGGCGGGGCCCGGGCGGTGTCCGGCGGCGTCACACGATGCCTCGTCGGCACGCTCGCCCTTGGCAGTGCGTTCGGGCGTGCCTTAGAGTCCACGGCCGGTCACTCCTCGCTGCGGATCCCCCATGTCCCTACGCCACTTCATTCGTCGACGGACCCACCGCTGGGCGTTCGCGTGCATGCTCGCCCTCTCGCTCGCGCCGAGCCTGGCCGCCCAGGACGACGAGGACGGAGACGCGGCGGGCGACAAGCCGTCCAAGCCCGGCGAACACAAGATCGAGGTGCCGGCCGACGACGCCGTCACCAGCGAGGACAGCGTCAACATCAACGGTCAGCGCGTGCCCTACCGCGTGACCGTGGGCAACCAGCCGGTCTGGGACGCGGACGGCGAGCCCGTCGCTTCCCTGTTCTACACCTACTATGAGCGCAGCGATGTCGAGGACCGCAGCGCGCGCCCGCTGACCATCTCGTTCAACGGGGGCCCGGGCTCCGCGTCGCTCTGGATGCACATCGCGTACACCGGGCCGCGCCTGCTCGAGATCGACGACGAGGGCTACCCGCTGCAGCCCTACGGCATCCGCGAGAACGCCCACTCGATCCTGGACGTGACGGACATCCTTTACGTCGACCCGGTCAACACGGGCTTCTCGCGCATCCTGAACGACGCCGACCGCGGCCAGTTCTTCGGCGTCAACCAGGACATCCGCTACCTGGCCAGGTGGATCGACACCTTCGTCACGCGCCAGGGCCGCTGGACCAGCCCCAAGTTCCTGATCGGCGAGTCGTACGGCACGACGCGCGTCTCGGGCCTGGCGGCGCGACTGCAAGACTCGCAGTGGATGTTCCTGAACGGGGTCATCCTGGTGTCGCCCACCGGCCTGGGCGTCGAGCGCGAGGGCCCCGTAGACGACGCCCTGCCCCTGCCCTACTACGCCGCCACCGCCTGGTACCACGGCAAGCTGGCCGACGACCTGCAGGGCCGCGACCTGGAGGACATCCTGCCCGAGGTCGAGGCCTTCACACTGCACGAGCTGCTGCCGGCCCTGGCCCAAGGCGGGTCGCTCCCGGCACCCGAGCGAGCCCAGCTGACCGAGCGCTACGCGCGCTACTCCGGCCTCAAGCTGCCCCTCGTGCGGCAATACAACATGGCCGTGCCCACGCCGTTCTTCTGGAAGGAGCTGCTGCGCGACGAGGGCCTGACCGTGGGGCGGCTCGACTCCCGCTACCGCGGCTTCGACCGTGAGGACGCGGGCAGCTCGCCCGACTTCGACCCGGCCCTGTCGTCCTGGAACCACGCCTTTGCGCCGGCCATCAACCACTACCTGCGCGACCTGCTGGGCTACGAGACCGACCTGCAGTACTGGGTCTTCGGCCCGGTGCACCCCTGGGACCGGGACGGCGACCGCACGGGCTGGCAGCTGCAGCAGGCCATGGGCGAGAACCCCTATCTGCACATGCTGGTGCAGTCGGGCTACTACGACGGCGCCACCGACTACTTCAGCGCCAAATACACCATGTGGAACATGGACCCCACCGGGCGCTTCCAGGACCGCATGACGCACAAGAGCTATCGCTCGGGCCATATGATGTACCTGCGCAGCGAGGACCTGAAGGCGGCCAACGACGACATCCGGGAGTTCATCGCGGGGGCCATCCCGGGCGAGGGCACGCCCGCCAAGCGCTGAAAGCCGCCCACCGCCCGACCCGACGCCCCGCTCGCGTCCACCGAATCGTCCGCTCGTCTGAGCGTGCGTCGAGCGCGCCGCTCTCCTACTGACTCGTGAGTCGAGCCAAGTAGCGGCCACCGTCGCCGCGCCAGAGGACGCCGCAATCCAGGCCTGCGGTGCGCGCCAGTGACTCCAGCGCTCGCGCGGAGAGGTAGATCCAGGGGAACGCCGGCCCCAGGTCTCCGTCCCACGCCAGCCGCATGCTGGCCACCCCCACGTCGCCTCGCCAAGCCGGCGCTTGTGCGTCCAGCGTCACGTCGTCGGGGGCGGTCGGCGCGTGACCCGGCCGGACGTCGTCGGGTGGCGCGTCGTCGTCGGGTGGCGCGTCGTCGTGCTGCACCCGACCGCTGGGGTCCGCCGAGTCGATCAGCAGCGCGCCGCCGTGCGCGAGCAGGCGCCGGCACTGGCTGAGCAGCGCGGTCAGGCCGGGAAGGTCTCCGCCGATCCCGGCGCCGTGCATGAGCAGCAGCAGCGTGTCGAAGGGTCCGTCACCCACCTCGGCCAGGGTGCCGCGACGGGCGTCGCGCACACCGCGTCGCGTCATGACTGCCACCGCTCCGGCGCTCACGTCCACGGCCACGACCTCGTGGCCGCGCTCCTGCAGCGCCAGCGCGTGGCAACCCGCCCCGGCGCCCAGGTCGAGCACGCGCCCGCGACAAGCCTCCAGCGCCGCCTGCTCCCAGGCCTCGAACTCGGGCGCCGCGCGAAAGAAGGTCGCCGCCGGCAGCGGCTCCGTGGGGCCACCGTCCACGTGCACCTCCAGCGTCGCGTCCCGGTCGCCCTCCTGGTAGGCCAGCAGCGCCGCGCCGAACAGGTCCCAGGCGTTGGCCGCGGACGTCACCTCACGCCCTCGGCCCCGGCCGCGCTGTCGTCGCAGCGATCACATCGACCACACCCCACATGCCCCTCACGGCGATCGCGACGATCCCGGCTGCCACGCCGATCACGCCGATCACGCCGGCCACGCTGCTCACGACGGTCTCGACCAGCGAGGCGGGCACGACGTGCCATGCGCCGCGGATGTCCCGCTGCAGAGCGTCGATCACCTGCTGAACGGCGTGGTCATGGCCGGGACGCAGCGGCGCTGCACGTTCAACCTGCGGCTGGAGGCGCGCACGCTCACCCGCAACGGCTACAGGCGGCTGCACAAGCTGGACAGCGCCGACACATCGGCCTTCGCGCTCATCGCGCGGGGTGGATGGCGCCCTGAGGGACCGCGGCCGGTTCGCCGGGCCCTGAGAGGCACGGCGGATCGGCCACGGGTCCTGCCTGCGGCGAGCTCCCCTCCCTGCTGCGTGGCGAGCTGGCGTCCACGGACGGAGGCGGGAGCACCCCCGTTCACCTGGCATCAGCGGCCGCCTCCCGCTCGATCACGTGGGCACGCTCCTGACTGCAGGCACAGTGCACCAACCAGGGGTGGGTTCCCTGCGGACCCCGGACCGACACGATCCACACCAGCGACCAGGGTCCTCGGCCATCGGGTCCACGCGTACGCAATGTGCGCGGTCGAGCGGGTCGAGCCCGCATGGCATCGCACCAGGCCGGGCACGCCTCACGGCAGAAGTCACGGCCCTGCTCGTCGAGCCCGCGCACGATCGAGTGGCACCAGCGACCCAGCGCTTCGTCGCCCACCTTGAACAGGCGGCGCCCCTCGTCGTTCAGGTAGACGAGACGACCCACAGGGTCGCTGACCCAGCAGGCGCAGCCCACCAACCCAACCCATTCGGGCAACCAATCGGGGGCGGGCGGTGGTTCGCTCTGTCCCACCATGCTCGGCATCGCCATCTCTCCGACGCAGTCCAATATATCGACTGGAAGCTCGCATGCGGTATGCCCCGCCAAGAGTATGCGGTCGTCGCGAGAGCTCTCCCGCCTGGGCTGGCCCCTTCAGGTGCTGGGCGTGGGTCCGACCTGACGCTGCAAGCGCTCGAAGTCGGCCTGCAACCGCTCCACCCAGGTGCGGGCGGTGCGGAACGACGAGTCAGCCTGCAAGGCCAGAGCGCGATCCAGCGCAGCCAGGGCAGCGCTGCAGCGGCGGTCCAGCGCCAGAGCCAGCCCATGGTTGTAATGCGACCGCGCCAGCAGCTCGACGCTGCCCGGCGCCGAATCGTAGCGCTCGACGGCCTGGGCGAAGGAGGCGGCGGCAGCGTTCCAACGCCCCGCGCGCCCCTGTTCGATGCCGCGCTCGAGCTCCGCCTGGCGTTGCACTTGAAACAGCCCGTCGCCGCGGTAGAGCGTGATCCGGACCTGCTCTTCGTGCGGCACGATGGCCTGCATGAAGTCCGCGCACACGCTGTCCACGCACTCCAACATGAGCCCCTCGGCGTCGATACGCGCGGGCGGGGCGTCCACCGACTCGGTGCGCTGCGTGCGCTCGGCTCCCAGGCTCTGACGCGCGATGACGGTGCCCGTACCCAGGTCCGTGACCTGCAGGCTCAGGTCGAGCCGCGCCAGCCCGTCGCGCACGTAGCGGGTGTGCCTGCGGATGATCGCGTTCCCCTGGGCGTCCTCTTCCGTGCGCTCAAAGGGCGTGGCCGTGACGGGATCGTGGAACGACTCCAGGTTCACACGCCCGACCACAGCCGCGGTGGCGCCGGTGAGCTTGCCGATCAGCGCCTGCGCCTCCGGGCTGAAGGCGTCCCCCAGCTGCAGCCCCTGCTGGGACAGTACGCGGGCCAGGTTGGCGTGGTCCACGATGTCGAAGCGCGACGAGTCGAACACCGCCTGTGAGACGCGATCCGCGATGAGCGCTCCGGTGTCGCCCGTCACGCCCCACATGACCAGGTGGCGATGACCCAGCAGGTCGAGCTGGGCCGGGCGCGTCACCGACACCGAGACCTTGCTGGACGCGCAGGCACCCAGCAACGTGAGCGCGAGCAGCAGCCCAAGACGCGGAAGCACGCGCGCACCGGGAGCGGCGCGCGAGACACGCAAGGCACGCCATGGCTGCCCCTGGCGCGGACATGGGTCGTTGATCGACATCGTGCGGCAGCCTACCACCGGCGTCGCGCGCGCGTCAGGCGGCGCCTCAACCCGGCTGCGTACCGACCGAGCGAGCCGGCATCGTGAGCCGGCATCGTGAGCCGGCATCGTGAGCCGGCATCGTGAGCCGGCATCGTGACCCGGCATCGTGACCCGGCGGCGAGGACGCGTCAGGCCGGCCCCTGGCCCTCGCCACCGCAGCCGTCCTGCCCGAACATGGCCATGGCGCGCTCGGCGATCTGCTCGGAGGTCAGGTCTTCCATGTGCCGCGCCATGGACCAGCGCTGCCCGAAGGGATCCATGACCATGGCGAAGCGGTCGCCCCAGAACGCGTCGTGCAGCCCCATGATCGTCTCGCAGCCTGCGGCGGTGGCGCGTGCAAAGGCGCCGTCCACGTCCTCACAGTAGATGTGCACCGTGACCGTGGACGGGTGCTCCGCGCTGGGGCCCACGCAGCCCATGGCGGGGTTGGCGCCCGCCACCATGATCATGCAGCCGCCGATCTTGATCTCGCCGTGCATGACCATGGACCCGCCCGGCATGGACACGCGCAGCACCTCCTGCGCGCCAAAGGCCTCGCGATAGAAGTCCATGGCCTTGCCGGCGTCGGACACGGTCAGCTGCGGCGTGACGGCCGCGAAGCCTGCGGGAATGGCGGAAACCATGCGGGTGCCTCCTGTGAGCGTGCGCGAGTGGGCCAGCGCCCGGTTGTAGCAGCGGGTGCGCAGGAGCGGTAGTCGTGGCGCGCGCCGCGGCAGGCCAACAACGCGCCGGGTCCTACTTGCCCCGGCCCGCGTAACTATGGAAGCGCCAGAGGCCGACGAAGTTGGACCTGCCGGGGGCGACCACGTTGTCCCGCTTGTTCATCTCCTTGGGTACGACCCCCTCGTGGCGCAGGGCGTACAGCAGCAGCCGCTTGGAGCGCTGAAACTGCTCGTCCGGCTTGCTGCTGACGCGCAGCCACCAGATCACGCGCTCGCGGTCGAGCGCCATCAGCCCGATCATGGACATGACCGCGTCGCGCGGCCAATCGTTGTCGGCCAGGTGAGAGATGAGCACCGGCGCGAGACGGTCGGTGTGCTCGGGGTGCCCGGTGGAGGCCAGCACGAATGCCGCCAGGAAGCGCGCCTCCTCTTGACGTTGGTGGCCCAGCAGGCCCAGCAGACGCTGCTCCGCCACGTCGGCATGCTCGATCATGTAGTCGATCGAAGCCGTCTGCGGCGTGAACAGGTTGCGCCGGATCTGGCGCATGGCCCAGGGCGCGCCCTCCAACTCGCCGTCCGCCATCATGTCGATGACCACGGCCAGCAGCCGATCGGGTGGCGACTCGAGCTCGGCTCGCATGAGCACCTGCGCAGAAAAATAGCGCTGCTGGAGGTCGGTCGAGTCGAGCGCGCCCGTCAGAGCCTCGGCCACCACCTCCCGGGCCGGGCTGCGCTCGAGGTAGCGGCGAAGCTGGCTCATGGCCTTGCCCGCGTTCCACCTCACGTCGTCGTCGCGCAGGTCGTCGAGCAGCCTCGCGAGTTGGGCCGCGGGGGGCGGCTCAAGCGGCCCGGCGGGCGCA
>QNBX01000179.1 GCA_003644265.1 Planctomycetota bacterium | reverse complement strand
TTCATCGGCGACGTCGGACGGCCCGACCTCGTGTCGAGCAAGGGCCGCACGGCCGAGGAGATGGCCTCGCTGATGTACGACTCGCTGCACGACAAGCTGCTGATCCTGCCCGACGCGTGCGAGGTCTGGCCCGGCCACGGCGCCGGCAGCGCCTGCGGGCGCTCCATGTCCAGCGAGCTGTCGTGCACCATCGGCCGCCAGAAGCAGAACAACCCCGCGCTCCAGCCCATGAGCCGCCAGGAATTCGTGGCCATGCAGACGGCCGGGCTGCCCCCGGCGCCGGCGTACTTCCCGCGCAGCGCCGAGCTGAACCGGGTCGGGCCGCCGGGACTGGACGAGCTGCCCGAGCCGCCACGCCTGGCTCCTGACCAGGCCGAGGCCGAGCTGCTGGGCGGCGCCCTGGCGTTGGACGTGCGTCACGCCGACGACTTCGCCTTGGGGCACCTGCCGGGCTCCGTGAACATCGGCCTGTGGGGGCAGTTCGCGTCGTGGGTGGGCACGCTGCTGTCCGGCGACACGCGCGTGCTGCTGGTGGTCGACGATGACGCACAGGCGCGCGATGCCTGGGTGCGCCTGGCGCGCGTGGGCCACCATGCCGTGGCGGGCGTGTTGGACGGGGGCCTGGCCGCGTGGCGCGAGAGCGGGCGCCCGCTGGCGTCCCACGCGCGCATCGACGTGGACGAGCTGGCCGAGCGCCTGTCCGCCGACCCGTCGCTGGCCGTGCTCGACGTGCGTCGCGAGGGCGAGTACGAGGGCGGTCATGTGCCGGGCGCCTCCAACCTGCCCCTGCACCGGCTGGAGCACGACCTGGCGGCGGCGGACCTGGAGCGCTCGGCGCCGCTGCACGTCATCTGCCAAGGCGGGTACCGCTCGAGCGCGGCCGTCGCGTTGTTGGCGCGCGCGGGCTTCACCGAGCTGGTGGACATCCGCGGCGGCACCGGCGCGTGGATCGAGGCCGGGCACCCCGTCGAGCACCCGACCCCGGCCGGCGCCTGAGCCCGCCGTGTGCACGGTGACCATCCTGCCGGCGCCGCAGGTCAGCCGCTCGCGCGCACCAACACGAGCTGCACGAACGGCTGGCCCTCGGCCACCTCCCCGCTCAAGACCACGTCCGAGACGCCGTCGCCGTCCAGATCGACCACCTCGATCTCGGTGTCGTTCAGGATCACCTTGGTGTTCTCGTCGACCGCGACGGAGCCGCCGAAGGCCGTCTTCAGGCGCCGCCAGGGCTCGCGCTCCTGTGTGAGCTGACGCAGCTCCCAGCCCGGGGTGAGCCGCATCTGCTTGACGTCCTCCAGGTCGATGGGCCAGACCCCGCCGTCCTCCATGGAGTCGAGGCGCTGCAGCACGAACGTCTCCAGCAGCCCGTCCAGGCTGGTGTCGGTGACGCGCTCGATGATGGTCTCGTTCCAGTCGCCAGGCACGGCGTCCTTGTGCAGCAGCAGGTCGCCCTCGAGCAGGTCGACCACGTCATTGAAGCGGCCGTCGCCGTCGAGGCACATGCGCCGGGCAGGGGTGTCGAAGCGCTGCTTGAGCTGCTCCTGCATCTCTTCGAGTTCGCTGAAGAAGGCCAACAGGCGCGGGATCTCCAGGCGCACGGTGGAGCGCTTGGCCGGCCGCTTGGAGAAGGTGCCCGCTTCGTTGGGGTAGGTGAAGACGTCGAAGTCGAGGGCGCCCGGCACCACCAGCAGGCGCACGACGTCCGCCAGGGAGATGATGTCGCCGCGGATGATCTGCAGGTCGGGCAGGCCGTCGTCGGTGACGTCGCGCACCAGGTAGTGCAGTACGTTGCCGCTGGACTTGAGCAGCAGGTCGGGCGGCCGCTGATAGTCGCCCGACGCGCCGCCGCGCCAGATGCGGAACATGGCCGCCTGCGAGATGATCAGGTCGTTGGGCGGCGTGCCGTCGATATCGACCACGCGCCAGGTCACGCGGTTGGTCACGCTGCCCAGCAGGTTGTCGAGGTCGATGACGGTCTCCGGCAGCTCGTCACGCAGCGCAGCCAGATCGATGATCCATGACGGCTCGGGCGACATGGACAGATGGAATTGCACCACGTCCTTGGTCTGCGTCACCAGGTCGTCGACGCCATCGCCGTCGATGTCGTCCACGCGGAACATGGGGATGGTCACGGACTGTTCGAACTCGCCGTCCAGGTCGCTGGGGTCGCCCACGTCGGTGCGCACGCGGGCATCCATCTGCACCTTGAGGGTGGTCGGCTCGTCGCCGCGCAGATGGATGCGATAGGTGCCGCCGCCCGGCACCACCACGTCGGCGCGACCGTCGCCGTCGACGTCGGTGATGAAGGGCACGCGCCGGCGTCCGCGGGGCAGGGCGCCGCGACGATCCTCGAGCAGCAGCTCGCCCGGATCAAAGCGGCCGTCGGCGCCTACGCGATGCAGCACGGCGCGACGACCGTCCAGCAGCAGGGCCAGGTCGGTGTCCCCGTCGCCGTCGACGTCGGTCAGGTGCCAGCCGAGCTGCTCCGAGGGCCAGAGCAGCACGTCGTCGGGCTGTTCGGCGTAGCTGCCGTCGGCGCGCAGCAGACGCAGGTTCACGCCCAGGTCGTCCAGCTCCAGCAGGTCGAGACCGCCGTCGCCGTCCACGTCGCGCAGGAACATCTGTGTGTGGCCCGCCGGCACCGTGCTCACGATCAGCCCGGCCGCGTCGCTCGGGCCCAAGGCCGCGGCGGGCGCGGGCGCCAGCGCGACGGGTGATTCCAGCGCGAGCGCCGGCGCTTGAACCACAGCAGGCCGCGAAGTCAGCGCGGGCGCGGTCACCAGGGCCGCCAGCAGCAGCGTGTGCGCGTTCATCGTCCGACTCCAACACGGTGTGAGAGCAGCAGCGTCAGGCGCCCGCCGCGGTGGCTGAGCACGTCGCCCAGGCCGTCGCCGTTGACGTCCAGCACCTCGGTGGCCTGCATGTCCGCCTGGCCCTCGAAGCGGCGCCACGGCGTCGGCTCGATCTCCCAGGTGTCGCCGCCGAAGAAGCTCGACTCGAGGCGCGTGCGGTGCACCACGGTGTTGCCGCGCAGGTCGGTGTCCACCAGGTCGGCGATGCCGTCGCCGTCCAGGTCGAGCCGCAGCGCGCGCTCGGTGATGGCGCCGTCCAGGCTGGTGATGCCGTAGGTCTTCTCCAGCTCGATGGACGGGCGCTTGTCGAAGCGACCGTCGCCGTGGCCGAAGAACACCACCGCGCTGCGGGTCAGCTTGAGGCCCTCGGGAGAGGTGAGCTCCAGCACGCTGGGTCCCAAGAGCTTGGTTACCACCAGGTCGGGCAGGCCGTCGCCGTTGACGTCGGCCACGTCGGACAGCAGCGCCGCGGCCTCGAACTTGAACAGCTGTCGGGGCTGCTCGGGCAGCAGCGCGTCGCCGTCGTTGATCAGCACGAACAGCGTGATGGTGCGGTTGGTCTCCATCACGCCGCCGCGCTCGGAGCGCAGGTTGGCCAGCACGTCCAGGTCGCCGTCGCCGTCCAGGTCGCGCAGCGTGGCGTGCAGACGCCCGCTGCCCTCGGTGAGCTGTTCTGCCCAGCGCTCCCGGCGCGTGGGTTCGATGGAGATGCCCTCGGGCCCGGCCAGGTGCAGCTCGAGCTGACCGTCGCGCCAGCGCAGGACGTCCAGGCGCCCGTCGCCGTCCACGTCCAGCAGCGCCGGCGCGTCGATGCGCGCGCTGGCCGACACCAGGTGCGGCTCGGGCATGGCGATCCTGCTCTCGGCCAGCCCCTGGTGGAAGTTGCCCGTGAGCTGGATGCCGCCGCTGGCCAGCACCACGCTGCCGCCCTCGCCCCTGAAGCTGCGCAGGTCCGTCACGCGCTGCTCCTCGAACAGCGGGCCGCTGACGTACGCGCCGTCCTCGCCGCCGGGGCCCCAGATGGCGAAGCCGTCGATGCCGGGCAGCAGCAGCGCGTCGCCGTCGGCGTCCGGCAGCACGTAGGGCCAGCGCGGCAGCTCGCCGGGGTCGGCCACGTCGTACAGCAGGTCTTGCCGCACCAGGCGCAGGATGTCGCGGTAGCCCTCGCCGCCCGGGGCATAGGCCCAGGCGCCCGAGCGCGTGAGCAGCACCAGCTCCTTGCCGGGTTCGTCGCGCACCTCGGCCCAGCACCAGGCCAGCACGTCGCTCTTGATGGGCACGGTCAGCACGGGCTCCGGCGTGCGTCCGCCGCCGGCGGGCAGGCCGTACACGCGCAGCTCGCGCCGGCGCAGGCTGCGGTCGTAGACGGCCACCGACAGCTCGTTGCCGGGCACGCCGTCCACGTCGCCGATGCCCACGTCGAGCACCTCGCCCTGCAGCGTGAGCCCGGCGTCGATGTGCACCACCTCGCTCTTGCGGAAGGACGGCCCGACAGCAGGGGGCGCACTGAGCGCTGCGGCAGCTGCGGCCGCGGTGGGGGCGCTGGGTACCTCGCCCACGGGATCGACCGCTGCGAGCGTGGACGACAGCGCCAGGGCCAGGAGCAACAGCAGCGCGGGAGCGGCCATCACTCGAGCTCGCCCACGCCGACGGCGAAGGGGATCAGGTCCCAACCGAACAGCTCGAACAGCACCCAGCGCTGCTCGGAGCCGTCGCGCGCGTACTGGAACAGCTCGAAGATGAAGATGTCGATCAGCGAGAAGGACGAGCTGCTGCCGTCGGAGGCGGCCTTCCAGTTGAACAGGATCGGCAGGCCCAGCTCGGTCAGGCGCGTGGGCATCTGGTGCAGGCTCACGCGCTGGCTGGACTCGCCGCCGTCGGCGTGGCGTACGCTCAGCTCGACGCGCGTGCCGGGCGGGCGCGCCTGCAGCTTGCGGATCAGCTCGCGGGCGGACACCACGGGCGCGCCGTCGAGGGCCAGGATCACGTCGCCCGGCTCCAGGCCGGCCTGGACCAGCGGGCCGTCGGGGGCGGTCGTCACCAGGCGCACGCCGTCGGGCACGGTGGCCCAGCCCGCGCGGGTACGGGTGGGGTCCAGGCGGTAGCGCGGATCGGGCGCGGCGGCCGGCGCGTTGGTGCCGGCGAGGGTCAGGCGCACGTCGTACACGCTGTCGCCGCGGCGCATGGCCAGCAGCACCTCGGCGCCCGGGCCCGCGCGTTGGGTCCGTGCCGTGAGCGCCTCGGGGTCGTCGACCTCGGCGCCGTCGAACTCCAGCACCACGTCGCCGCCGAGGATGCCCGCCTGGGCCGCGGGCGAGTGTGGCAACACGCGCACCACGCGCACGCCGGGCTCAAACGTGAGCGCGTCCAGGGTGTCGCCGCTGTTGACCTCACCGTCGATGCCGAGGAAGGCGCCGGACGCCGGGGGCACGCTCCAGGCCAGCAGCTCAGGCAGCGGTGGCGGCAGGGGCGCGATGGGGGCCGTGCTGCAGGCCGTCAGCGCCAGGGCGGCGAGGCAGGCGCTCACTGAAACGGCACGCGCGAGGCGGCGGCGGGCACTCATCAACGGCTCCTTCAGCGGCCGGGGCTCAGAGCGAGCGCCGGGCGGTGACGACCCAGGCCAGCGCCAGCAGCAGCGCCGCCTGGGGCCAGGGCAGGATCATGTTCATGGCCCAGAGCCGCTGTGTGAAGCCTGCGTCAGACAAGCCACGCGCCACCTGGGTCAGCTCCTCCATGGCCGAGCTGTCCACCAGGGACGGCGCGAAGCTGGCGAAGACCCAGCGCTGACCGTCGCCCAGCACCTGCTTGAACAGGTCGAAGCCCAGGAATCCGGTGAGCGTCAGGCCCACGGCCACGGCCGAGGAGGTCGTGAACGACGAGACCGCGAGGCCAAAGGCCCACAGCCCCAGCAGCGGCCCCACGCTGGCCAGCGCAGCGCGGCTGGTCTCGTAGGACAGCTCGTCGGCCGAGAGGATCTGGTAGCCGTGCTCGACCAGCGGCCCAAACTGGAACCACGCGTTGGCGGCGATCCACGAGGCCAGGCCGGTGATCAGCAGCAGGCCCAGCACCAGCGGCACGCCCAGCAGGGCCCGACCCAGCACCAGCCCGCCGCGCGAGACGCTGCGCGTGGTGGCCAGGGGCAGCAGGCCCGCCTCGCGATCGCCCGCCAGGCTGCGCGAGGCCAGCACCAGCATGAGCAGGGTGCCCAGGGTCAGGCCGGCCGACCAGCCCTCGATCCAGGGCGACCAGGCGTTGGAGGGGCCGGCGTCCGGGGGCGCCTCGGCGCCGCGGGACAGGGCGCGCTGCACCGCGGCGTTGCGGGCGGCGGCCAGGCTGACGCGCTCGCCCCAGACGCGCAGGACCGACACGCCCGCCACGCCCGCGGCGGCCACGAACAGCAGCCGCGCCTGGAGCAGCCGGGCGCCCTCGGCGCGGAAGACGCGCAGCGAGCCCCTCACCCCGGGTCTCCCGCGGAGGGGCCCGAGGCGGCCGAGGCACCGGCGGGCGGGCCGGCGGGGGGGCCGGCAGTGGGCGGCGCTGTGGGGGCCGAGCCTGCCGCGCTCGCGCCCTGATCGGCCGCGGCGTCCACCAGGTCGTCGAACACGGCGGCCAGGGTGCGCCGCTCGGGGTGCACGGCGGTGAGCGGGCAGCCGCCCTCCACCAGCACCCGGGCCACGACGTTGGCGGCGTCGTCGAGGCCCTCCACGTGCAGCAGGTCCTGCTCGACCCCGTCCCGATGGATCTGGGCAGCGGGTAGCCCGCCCAGCAGCGCCACGGCGCGCTCGCGCTGCGGTGTGCGCAGCACCAGGCGCTGGCCCGGGCCGCTGAGCACGTCGCTCAGGGCGCCCTGCCGCACCACGCGTCCCGCGAGGATCACGGTGATGCGGTCGACCACCCGCTCCAGCTCGTGCAGGCGGTGGCTGGAGAGCAGCAGGGTGTGGCCGGCCTCGCGCAGGCTGATGAAGAGCTGCAACAGGGAGCGCACGCCCACGGCATCCAGGCCCGAGAGGGGCTCGTCCAGCACCAGCAGTTCGGGCCGGCCCAGCAGGGCGCGGGCGATGGAGAGGCGCCGGCTCTGGCCCAGGGACATGTTGCCGGCCTTGTGGCGCGCCAGGTGCGGGATGCCCACCAGTTCCAGCGCCTCGTGGGCGCTGCGGCCGCCGGAGTGGCCCAGCAGGCGCCGGGCCCAGGCCAGATTGGCCAGGGCGTCCAGGTTGGGCAGCAGCTGCGGCCGGTCGAAGACCACCGCCACGCGCCCGGCCGTGCGGTGGATGGCGTCCGGCGGCAGGCCCAGCACGCTGATGCTGCCGGCGTCGGGCCGCAGCAGCCCCAGGGCGCAGCGCAGGGTGGTGGTCTTGCCCGAGCCGTTGGGCCCCAGCAGGCCGTGGATCTGGCCCGTTTCGACGCGCAGCGACACGTCCTCCACCGCCACCGAGCGGCCAAAGCGCTTCCGCAGTCCATCGATGGCCAGGGCGTGCATGGGCCGCGCAGGTTAGCACTGTCGCGGCCGCATCAGGTGCTGGCGCGCTCCCGGCCGGTTGTTCTACGATCGCCGCGATTCTGCACCCAGCCCGAAAACCGTTGGAACCGGACCGCCCGTGGACCAGACACAGCCCATCTTCGAGCCGTCCGAGGCCAAGCCGCCGACGCTCGCGGGAGCTGCGCCGGACGGGGAGCAGGGCGCCTTCGACGAGGAGCCGGCGGCCGCTCCGGGCTCGTTCTTGTCGGCCCTGCCGCAGTTCTTCGTGTTCCCGGCCATCCTGGTGGCCACGCTCACGGCGGTGTACCTGGTGCTGCGCGCCCTGGCGGGGGCCGCGCCCGATGACGCCGGCCAGTTGCTGGCGGATCTGCGTCAGGCCGGGCCCCACGGTCGCTGGCAGGTGCTCTACTCCCTGAGCGACGGTCTGCGCAGGGGCAGCCTCGACCTGGCGGACGTGCAGACCGCTGAGCTGGCCAGCCTCTACGACAGCCTGACCGCCAGCGCGGCCAGCACCGAAGAGGCCGATCTGACCAAGCAGCACCTGCTGCTGGTGCTGGCCCACAAGCGCGACCCGGCCCTGACCCACTACGCCACCGAAGCCCTCGAAACGGGCGCTTCGGCCCTGCGCAGGGGGGCTCTGCAGGCCCTGGCCACCATGGGCGACCCGGCCGCCGTCGAGCTGCTGGAGGCCTGTCTCAAGGGACAGTCGGCCGATGAGCGCCTGCTGGTCCTGGGCGCCCTGGGCAGCATCGCCGTCCAGCGGCCCGATGCCGCACAGGGCAGCGACTCCGCCGAGGCCCTGCGGCTGCGCGAGCGGGCCGCCGAGGAAATCCTGGACTCCCTGGTAGAGGTTGTTGACCGTCACCCGCATTATCGTGAAAGCCGTATTATCGAAAGACTCGTTGAGCCGGAACGCATCATCACCTTCCGCGTTCCATGGATCGACGACCAGGGCCGAGCACAGGTAAACCGCGGATTCAGAGTTGAAATGAACAGCGCTATTGGTCCCTACAAGGG
>QNBX01000178.1 GCA_003644265.1 Planctomycetota bacterium | reverse complement strand
CGCTCCATGATCGACACGCTGCGCTG
The DNA here is from genome assembly GCA_003644265.1 of Planctomycetota bacterium. The sequence goes on along the minus strand of QNBX01000178.1, from coordinate 8,542 downwards.
CTCCATCTCGTTGGTCATGCTCTCAACCAACCACAACCGGCCGAGCGGGTCGACGGTGTCGAACAGGCCCACCTTTTGCATAAGCATCTCCATAGTGCGCAGCGACAGGCGCGCGGCCTTCTCGCTGAGGATGGTGTAGGCCTCGTCGTACGAGCAGAGCGCCATGGTCTGCGTGCCCGACAGCGCGGAGATGAGGGCGTAGTAGGCGCCGCGCACGATGTTGTTCTCGGGCTGCTGGATGGTGAGCCCGCCGCCGCCCCCGCCCGCGATCATGCGCAGCTGCATGGAGCGCGGTTCGACCGCGCCGTACTCGTCCTGCATGATGCGCGCCCACAGGCGACGCCCGGCGCGGAACTTGGCCACCTGCTCCCAGATGTTGCCGTAGATGTCGAAGTTGAATGACAGCCCGCGCGCGAAGGCGTCGATGTCGAGGCCGCGCTCCAGCACGTGGTCGACGTAGGCCCGCGCGATGGACAGCCCGTAGGCCATCTCCTGCGCCGGCGTCGCCCCCGACTCGCGGATGTGATACCCGCACACGCTCACGGCGCTGTAGCGCGGCACGTGCTCGGCGCAGAACTCGATCGTGTCGCCCACCAGGCGCACCGACGGCTCCACCGGGTAGATCCAGGTGCCGCGCCCGATGAACTCCTTGAGGATGTCGTTCTGCGCCGTGCCGCGCAGCTCGGCCAGGTCGTAGCCGCGCTTGACCGCCATGGCGAAGTACATGGCCATGATGGGCGCCGAGGCCCCATTGATCGTGAGCGAGACGGTGATCTTGTTCAGGTCGATGTCCGCGAAGGCCTCCTCCATGTCGGCCAGCGTGTCGACGGCCATGCCCACGCGGCCGACCTCGCCCTCGGCCATGGGGTCGTCGGAGTCGAGCCCGCACTGGGTGGGCAGGTCGAAGGCCACGTTGAGCCCGGTCTGCCCGTTCTTGATGAGGTAGGCAAAGCGCTCGCGCGTCTCGGCGGCGGTGCCGAAGCCCGAGTACTGGCGCATGGTCCACGGGCGCTTGCGGTACATGTGCGGGTGGATGCCGCGCGTGAACGGGAAGCGCCCGGGCTGCCCGACGCCGCCGGTCCCGCCGCTGCGTTCCAGGTCGATGGGCGTGTAGACCGGCTTGATCTCGCAGCCGGACTCCCAGCGCAGCGGCGCCACGCCGTCGGGCAGCGCCGCGGCGTCCTTCGACGTCCCATCGTGGCTCATGCCGAGACCCTCTCGCGGATGAAGCCGACGATGTCTTCGAAGTCCGAGCCGGTGGCGAAGACCCGGTCGACGCCCAGCTCGCCCAGGGCCGCGTGATCGCCCTCGGGGATGTTGCCGCCCAGGATCCACAGCAGGTCGTCGCGCCCGCCGCGCTGCGACAGCTGCTCGGACAGCTTGCGGCACAGGGGCAGGTGCGCGCCTGACAAGATCGAGAGCCCGACCACGTCGACGTGCTCCTCGATGGCGACGCTGGCGATGCGCTGCGGCGACTGACGCAGGCCGGTGTAGATGACCTCCATGCCCGCGTCCATGAGCGCGCGGCAGACCACCTTGGCCCCAACGTCGTGGCCGTCGAGGCCGGGCTTGCCGATCAGCACCCGGATGGGTGGCCGGTCTGTGGTGGATGGCGTCATGACGGCTCGAGCCCCCGGGCGATGTTGATGCGCAGGATCTCCGAGGTCCCGCCACCGATGAGCGTGAAGCGCACGTCGCGCAGGTAGCGCTCCACGGCGTAGTCCTTCGCGTAGCCGTAGCTGGCCAGCACGCGCGCGGCCCGGTCGCAGATGCGCAGCGCCGCCTCGGAGGCGAACAGCTTGGCCATGGATGCCTGGTGCGCGTTCTCGAGCCCCTGGTCGGAGCGCCAGGCTGCCCAGCGCGTGAGCTGGCGCGCGGCCTCCAGGTCGGTGGCCATGTCGGCCAGGTGCGCCTGGATGGCGCCGAAGCGGTTGATGGGCCGACCGAACTGGCTGCGCTCGGACGCGTAGGTGACGGCGTCCTCGAGCGCGGCGCGCGCCACGCCCAGCGACAGCGCGGCGGTCATGACCCGGATCTGGGCCAGGATCTCGCGCAGGTAGTCCATGCCCTGGTGCAGCTCGCCCAGCAGGCAGGTGGCCGGCGTCTCGTCGAACGACAGCTCGGAGGTGACCGACGCGCGCACGCCCATCTTGTCGATGTTCCGGCCCACCTCCAGGCCCACCGCGCCGCGCTCCACCAAAAAGACCGAGAGCTGCTTCTCGCCGGTGCGCGCGAAGACCGTGAACATGTCCGCCACGGGCGCCGAGGTGATCCAGGTCTTGCGGCCGCTGATGAACCAGCGCCCGCCGTCCTCCCGGGCGCGCGTCGTGATGGCGTTCAGGTCGCTGCCCGCGTCCGGCTCGGTCATGCAGATGGTGCCCACGATCTCGCCGCGCAGGGCGGGAGCCAGCAGCCGCTCGCGCACCTCGCCGCGGGAGTAGCGCTGCACGAACCAGGTGCCCATGAGCGACTGCATGCAGCAGGCGGCGGCCACGGCCAGGTTGCCCCGGGCCAGCTCCTCCACCGCGAGCACGTAGGAGACGACGTCCGCTCCGGAGCCGTCGGGCTCGGGATAGCGCATGCCGAAGAAGCCCAGCCTGCCCGCGGCCTCGAACAGCTCGCGCGGGAAGCGCGGGTTCTGCTCGAGGTCGTCCGACGCAGGGCGGATCTCGCGCTCGGCGAAGGCGGCGAAGGTCTGCTGGACCGCCGCCTGTTCTTCGGTCAGCTCGAAGTTCACGAGGCCCTCCCGCGCAGGCGCGCCGTCTGGTCCTCGGTCAGCTCGAAGTTCACGTGGCCTCCCCGCGCAGGCGCGCCGTCTCGTCCTTGAGCACTTCAAGCGTGTCGGGGTCGAGCGCCACGCCGTAGAGCTCGCGCGCCGCCTCCAGGGAGATGATGCCGTCGGCGACCTCCTCGGCCAGCTTGGCCGCCGGGCGCTCGCTGGGCGGGCCGTAGCCCCCGCCGCCGCCCGCCTGCTGCACGTACAGCGTGCCGCCGGGGACGCCGCTGACCAGGTCCTTGCTGGTGGGGCGCTGCACCGAACCGTCCGGCCGCTGCAGCTCGATCGAGTTGAGCGTGCCCGGCCCGCCGCCGTACAGCCCGAAGGCCGGCTCCACGTCGCCGTCGCCGAAGGTCACGATGTCGGCCGTCTGCCCGCCCACGCGGTAGCGCGTCTCGACGCCCAGCCCGCCGCGCTGGCGCCCCGCGCCGGCCGAGTCCCGCAGGAACTCGTGCTTGATCAGCAGGTGCGGCGTCATCTGCTCGAACATCTCGTAGTCCTGGTCGAGCAACCCGCCCGAGGCGTCGATCATGCCGATGTGGTCGTAGCCGTCGCAGTCGCTGGTGGCGCCCGACCCGCCCTTGAGCCCCATGAACAGGATGTCGACGTAGGTGTCGTCGCGCTGCGGATTGTGCCCCGACGAGAGCGAGCACAGCAGGTTGTTCCAGCCCGCCGTCACGCGCTCGGGGATCACCGGCGCCAGCGCCCGGATGATGGCGTCCGCGTTGGGCGGGCAGAGGTGGTTGCCGAAGGTCGTGGCCGCCGGGTAGGCCGCGTTCAGGATCGTGCCCTCGGGGATCACGATCTCGATCGGCTGGATCATCCCGTCGTTGTGCGGGATGTCGGGGTTCACCAGCTGCAGGAAGGTGAGGATGGTGGCCGACGCGCTCGACGTGTAGGTGCCGTTCACGAAGCCTGTGGTCTGGGCGTCGGTGTCCGAGTAGTCGAAGCGGATGCGCTCGCCGTCCACCTCGATCGTCACGCGGATGGTGTAGACCGAGCCGGGCGTCTTGCCGTCGAAGTAGACCTTGGCCTCGCCGCTGTAGGAGCCGTCGGGGATCGAGCGGATCTCGGCCTGCATCATCTTGCGGGCGGCCTCGAACAGGTAGCGCTTGTGGGCGTCGAAACGGGCCACGCCGTACTTGTCGATGAGCTGCAGCAGCCGGCGCTCGCCCACGGTGCAGGCGCCGATCTCCGCCAGCATGTCCTGCTGCACGATGGGCAGCCGGATGTTGGCGAAGATGAGGTCCCACACGTCGCGCCGCAGCTCGCCGCGCTCGAAGACCTTGACCGCCGGAATGCGCAGGGCCTCCTGCCAGACCTCGGTGGCGTTGGGGTTGTAGCCCCCGCGCACGGCGCCGCCGATGTCCGCCTGGTGCCCCTTGGCCGCGGCCCAGCCCACCAGCTGCTCACCCACGAAGATGGGTTTGAAGGCCGCCACGTCGTTGTTCTGGTTGCCGAGGCTGAACACGTCGTTGTGGAAGAAGACGTCGCCCGGGAAGACGTTGCCCGCGAAGCGCTCGGCGATGTGCTGGCAGACCGGGCTGAGCGAGAAGCTCAGGATGGGCAGGTTCTCGGTCTGCTCGAGCATGCGCCCCTCGGCGTCGTAGATGCCCGTCACGAAGTCCTTGGCCTCGCACAGGATCGGCGAGCGCGTGGTCTTCTCCATGGTGACGCTCATCTCGTCGGTGATCGCCTTCAGCGCCCGACCGATGATGGCTCCCAGGACGGGATCGACCGCGCCCGCGTCGCCCGTGTTGCCCGTGTTGTGCGTGTCGCCCGTGTCGCTCATGCCGCTCCCTCCAGGTCGCGGTGCCGCAGCAGGACGCCGCCGTGGCCGTCCACGCTGGCTGTGTAGGCGGCGCTGACGAAGATGGTGGTGTCGACGCGCTCGATCAGCGCGGGGCCGACCAGCGTGTCGCCGGCGAGCAGCACGTGGCCGTCGTAGACCGGCACGTCCTCGAAGGCCTCGCGCTCGGGCACGTAGGCGCGCCGGCGACCCTTGAGCGCCGCGGCCGGATCCCCGCTCCCCGCGGCCAGCGAAGGCAGCGGCGGCTTCTCGGTGCGACCCAGCGATCGCACGCGGACGTTGATCAGCTCCAGCCCGGCGTCCTCGCCCTGCAGGCTGTAGCCGTAGAGCTGGTCGTGCGCCGCGTGGAAGGCCGCGGCCATGGCGCCCAGGTCGCCCGCGTCCAGCGCCGCGCGCTGCACGGGCACGGTGACCTCGTGGTACTGCTTGAGGTAGCGCAGGTCGAGCGACGTCTCGTGCTCGACCTCGTCGGCGCCCTCCGCGCGCAGCTGACGCTCGCCGTCCGCGATCATGGACGCGACCAGCCCGGTCAGGCGCGAGCTCTCGATCTCGTCCAGCCGGCCCACGCACGAGCGCACGAAGTCGTGCTGCAGGTCGCACTGCAGCATGCCGACGGCGCACAGCGTCGAGGCCGGCCCGGGCACGAGCAGCGTGGGGATCTCCAGGTCGCTGGCGATCATGCAGGCGTGCAGCGCGCCCGCGCCGCCGGCCACCACCAGCGGGAACTCGCGCGGGTCGAGGCCGCGCTGCACCGTCACCTGGCGCACGCCGTGGGCCATGTTGGCGTTGATGACGCGGTACATGCCCGCGGCCGCCTGCTCGAGCTGCAGCCCGAGCGGCGCCGCCACGCCCTCACTGACGGCCCGTTCCGCCGCGGAGCGATCGAGCGACATGCTCCCGCCCGCGAAGTCGTCGGGGTCGAGGTAGCCGAGCACGACGTCGGCGTCCGTGCAGGTGGGCCGCTCGCCGCCGCGCCCGTAGCAGGCCGGGCCCGGCGCGGCGCCGGCCGACTCGGGCCCCATGCGCAGCAGGCCGCCCTCGTCGATCCAGCCGATGCTGCCCCCGCCGGCGCCGATGGTCGTGATGGCCAGCATGGGCAGGGCGATGCGCAGGCGGTCGATCTCCCCCGCGCCCGCGATGTCGGCGTCGCCGCCGCGCACCAGCGAGGCCTCGAAGCTCGTGCCGCCCATGTCGACCAGGATGCAGTCGTCGCGCCCGTGCACCGCAGCGAACGTGGCCGCCGCACGGGGACCCGCCGCGGGGCCGGACAGCAGCGTGGTGGCCGGCCGCTCCCGCACCACGTCCGGGCGGGCCAGGCCGCCGTTGGACTGCATCACCAGCAGCACGCCGCCGAAGCCCGCGTCGGCCAGCTTGCCCGTGAGGCTCGCCAGGTAGTCGCGCAGCACCGGTCCGACGTAGGCGTTCAGCGCGGTGGTCGAGACCCGGTCGTAGAAGCGGATGGTGGGGAGCACCTCGGACGACACCGACAGGTAGGCGTCCGGCAGCTCCTCGCGCACGACGGCGGCCGCGGCCTGCTCGTGGGCGTCGTCCGCGTACGAGTGCATGAAGCAGATGGCGACGGCGGCGACGCCCTGCTCGCCGAGCTGCCGCGCCGCCGCGCGCACCTCGTCCAGCGCCAGGGGCTCCAGCTCCTGCCCGCGGAAGTCGAGCCGCCCGGGCACGGCCAGCCGCCGCCGGCGCGGCACCAGCGGGACCACGTTGGTGAAGCGGTTGTCGTACTGCTCCTCGCGGATGCCGCGGCGCATCTCCAGCGCGTCGCGCACACCGCTGGTGGTGATCAGTCCGCAGGTGGCGCCGCCGCGGGTCAGCACGGCGTTGGTGCAGACCGTCGTGCCGTGGACGATCAGGCCCGTCGCGCCCAGGAAGGCCGGCACGTCGAGGCCCACGGCCGAGGCCATGCGCGCGACGCCTTCCAACACGCCCACCGAAGGGTCGTGCGGCGTCGAGAGCACCTTGAAGGTCTGCACGCCCTCGCCCTCCGACCACAGGCAGAGGTCGGTGAAGGTGCCGCCCACGTCGATGCCGATCTTGAAGCGGGTCATGAGCACCCGGCCCCGCACCCGCAACCGCCCCCGCCCCCGCCCGAAGGCGTCGCGCGGCGCGTGGCATCCAGACCCGCCTCGAAGGCCTGCCGGTTGACCTCGAGCAGCCGCGGCGGGCAACGGGACTCGATGGCAGCCCAGACCTCGTCGCGACCCAGCGGCACGCGGCCCGAGCCGATCAGCGCGCCCGTCATGAGCGTGCTGAGCACGCGCGGCTCGCCCAGCGCGTGCGCGAGCGACGACCCCTCGACGGTCACCAGCTCCCTGCCCAGCCCGGCCACCGCAGCCAGCATGGCGCTCACGTCGGGGTAGGGCTCGCCGGCGAAGGAGAGGGTGCAGGGCACCACCCGCCCGGTGTTCACGATCAGGTGCGTGTCGGGCCCGACGCGCTGCTTGGCGCGCAGCACCTCCATGGGCTCGAGGCCCAGCACGACGTGCGCTCCGCCGCTGGGGATGAACGAGCTGGAACCCGGGCCGAACAGCACCGAGGTCTCCACGCTGCCGCCGCGCTGCGACATGCCGTGGAGCTGCCCGATGACCACGGGCACGCCGGCCGTCTGGGCGGCGCGGCCCAACCAACGGGCCACGGTCAGCACGCCCTGCCCCCCCACGCCCACCACCAGCACCCGCGTGCGGCGCTCGCGAGACGGGCTCGCGGCACCGCGCGAGTCGCCGCTCGGGACGTCGTTCGCGGAGGTGTCCCGAGGGCCGCTGCCGGCGCCGTTCGTCGCGCTCATGCCGGGCTCCCGTCCACGGGCACGATGGCGCCGTTGCTGCAGAAGTCGGCGCACACGCCGCAGCCCGTGCACAGGATCGGGTCGATCTGGATGCGCCCCTCCTCCATGTAGAAGGCCGGGCAACCGAACAGGTCGAGGCAGGCGCGGCAGTTGGCGCACTGGCCGCAGACGGCGCAGCGCGCGGCCTCGGCGCGGGCCGCCTCTTCGGAGAGCGCGCCGACGACCTCCTCGAATCCGTCGCGGCAGCGCTCGGGGGAGAGCTCGGACGGCCGCTGCCGACGGGGCGCGCCGGGCCGGGCCGCCACGGCCGCACCTTCGCTGCCCGGCCATTCCTCGCGCAGCGGCGGCGGCGCCCGCAGGTCGGCCAGCTCGGCGCCCATGAGCAAACGGTCGATGCCCCAGGCGGCGCGCTGGCCCGAGGCCATGGCGGCCGTCACCGTGCGCTCGCCGTCCACCACGTCGCCCGCGGCGAACACGCGCTCGCGGGAGGTGGCGCCGGTCTCAGGGTCACGGTGCAGGCACCCGCGCGGGTCGACGTCGAGCTCGCAGGCCGGGGCCTCCAGCTCGGGGTCCTGGCCCACCGCCACGATGATCAGGTCGGCCTCGAGCAGGCGCTCGCTGCCCTCGACGGGCTGAGGCCGACGGCGCCCGCTGGCGTCCGGCTCGCCGGGCTCGGTGGCCAGGCACACCAGGCCGAGCGGCCCCTCGCGTTGCACGGCGAGGGGCGAGAGTCGCGGCGCGATGACGATGCCCTCGCGCTCGGCGGCCAGGATCTCGTCCGCCAGGGCGGGCATCTCCGCCCGCGTGCGCCGGTAGGCGATGACGACCTCGTCGGCCCCGCTGCGGAGCGCCGAGCGGGCCGCGTCGAAGGCCGCGTTGCCGCCGCCCACCACGACCACCTTCGCCCCGCTGGGCACCCGGTCGCCCGACGCGACGCGAGCCAGGTAGCCGAGGGCGTCCACCACCTCCGGACGACCGGCGCCGTCCGCACCCGGGACGTCCAGCTTCCGGGCGCGCCCGGCCCCGAGGGCCAGCAGCACCGCGTCGAAGCCATCGGACAGCAGCCCGTCGAGGCTGACGTCGCGGCCCAGGCGCGTGCCGCCGCGGAAGCTCACGTCCAGCGCGAGGATGCGCGCGACGTCGCGCGCCACCGCCT
>QNBX01000177.1 GCA_003644265.1 Planctomycetota bacterium | reverse complement strand
GCCCACGCGCCTTCTGAGCGATCTGCGCCGACCGGGGGTGGCCTGGTGCCTGGCCTGGTTCGCGCTGGTGTTCGTGCTGTTGCGTGTGGGCTTCCAGCTCTACCAACCCACGCTGCTCGAGCAGGGCGTCGCCTCGCTCTGGCAACACGGCCTCGTGTTCGGCTTGCTCAACCTGCTCGCGGGTCTGGCGGCCTTTGGCGTGCGCCCCGTGCATGACCGCCTGGGCGAGGTCGGCAGCGCGCTGGCGGTGCTGGTCATGCTCGGCGTGGCCTTCCTGGGACTGGGACTGGGCCCTGCCTGGTGGTTGCTGCCCATGCTCGCGATCCAGCAGGTGAGCTTCTCGTTCCTCCAACCTCTGGGGCGCACCGCCCTCAACCGCCGCGTGCCCTCCCGCGACCGGGCCTGGCTGCTGTCGGTCCAGAGCGTGGGCGGTCGGCTGGCCTTCGCGGCCGTGCTGTGGTCGGTGGACGCCGAGCTGGCGCTGGGCGACCTGCCCCGCAGCTACGCAGGCTTGGCCCTCGCAGCGCTGCTGGGTGCCTTGTTGTTGGGCCTGACGGCTCCGCGCCGGGTGGGTGCCGCCGCGGGAGGCAAGCTTGAATCGCCCGCCGACGGCTGACACGGTGAGCGCATGATCCGATCGCTCGTGGTGCTGCTGGTGGCCCTGCTCTGCGGGGCCTGTGTGATCCCCGATGCTCGCGATGGACGGGACACCCGCGGCGCCGAGGTCAACGACAGCGTGCGGCGTGGCCTGTCTGAACGTGCCGCCCATCCGGACCAGCTGTTGAGCTACGCCGATCGCGTGCGCCCCGACATCGACGACCCGCGCCTGGCCGCCGAGCTCGAGCTGGCCGTGGCGCGGGCCCTGCGCGAGCTGGGTCGGCCGCTCTCCGCCAAGCTCAGCCTGCAGCGCGCCTGGGCCCATGTGGAGCCCTCCGCCGCGGGCCTGGGCGGCGAGATCCAGCTGGAGTGGGCCGAGCTCGAGCACCGCACCGCCCAGCGTGATCGCGCGCGCACGCGCTGGCAGGAGCTGCTGAGACGGCCGGGGCTCTCCGCCTCCAGTCGGGACCAGGCCCTGGCGGGGCTGGCGGCGTCCTACGAGATGTCAGGCGACGCAGCGTCGGCCCGCGCTTGGCGCCGCAAGCTCGGGTCGGGCAGCGCGCTGCAGCTCGCTGCGGCGCGCCGGCGCTTGCAGACTTCCAAGCGCCCGGCTCCCCAGCTGGTGGTGAGGGCCAACACGTCGATCCCAACCGACCCGCGGGAGCTGTTGGCTGAGATCCACCCGCGCGCCTCTTGGGGTGCCCAGCCGCTGCGCCCCAATCACGGCGCCATGGACCCGATCCAGGCCATCACGGTGCATCACACCGCCATGGCGCGGCCGCGACCGGGGCTGGGCGGGGCCACCATGCGCTCGATCCAGTCCTACCACCAGGATGTGCGCAACTGGGCCGACATCGGCTATCACTTCCTGATCGACCCCGAGGGGGGCATCTGGGAGGGACGTGCGCTGCGCGTCCAGGGCGCGCACGCGGGCTCTGACAAGAACCGTGGCAACGTGGGCGTGTGCCTGATGGGCAACTTCGACGAGGCCAGCGTGCCCGCTGCTCAGGCCCAGGCGCTCGACCGCCTGCTCGACACGCTGCGCGCGCGCTTCTCGCTGGGAGCGTCGGACGTGTTTCCCCACAGCCGCTTCAAGCTCACGGCGTGCCCGGGCAGGAGCCTGTCCGTGATCGTCGGCGCCTACCGCGGCGCCTGAGCTGCCACGCGGCCGCGCCAGTCCTCGAGCACAGCGCCCAGGGTCCGCTCCAGATCGAAGCGGGGCGCAAAGCCGCTGGCCTGCGCGAGCTTGGCGCCGTCCCCGTGGAAGATCGGCACGTCCACGGCGCGCATACGCTCGGGGTCCTGCTCGACGCGCACATCGGCGCTGGACAGCTTGACCAAGGTGTCCAGCAGGTCGGCGATGCGCACCGTCGCGCCGCTGGTGATGTTGAACACGTCGCCGGGCTGCCCCGCATCCAGGCAGGCCAGGTAGCCCACGACCGTGTCGCGCACGTCCGAGAAGTCACGCACCGCGTCGAGGTTGCCCACGCGAACCACGGGCTCGGCCAGCCCGGCCTCGATCTGCGCCAGCTGTCGTGCGAACGCGGCGGCCACGAAGGCCGGGTCCTGGCCCGGCCCGATGTGGTTGAAGGCGCGCGCCACGACGGCGTGCAGACCCCGCGCGGCGGCGTGGTGCACGTGCATCTCGGCGCAGGCCTTGCTGACCGCGTAGGCCGTGCCCGGCCGCAGCGGGTGCTGCTCGCTGACGGGCAACTGCGCGGCCTGCACCCGGCCGTAGACCTCCGCCGAGGACACCAACAGGAAGCGCGTGTTGGCGTGGCCGTCGAGACAGGCCGCCAGCATGTTGCGTGTGCCACCGGCGTTCACCGCCAGACAGCGCTCGGCGGCGGCCTCGGCCTGCCCCACGTGCGCCATGCCCGCCAGGTGCAGCACCAGCTCCGGGCGCGCGTCGTGCACCACGTCCCAGCAGGCCTGCTCGTCGGTCACGTCGAGGACCACGCGCTCGACGCCGTCGTCAGCTTCGACGCTCGGGGCCGAGGGGCGCTCGTCCGCTGCGAGGTCGGCGGCGACGATGTCATGGCCCTGCCCTCGCAACGCCGCCACCAGATGACGCCCGGCAAAGCCCGCGGCGCCGGTGATCAGCGTCCTCACGAGGCCGGGCCGGCCAGACCCTTGAGCTTCTGCGCGCCGACCCACTCCACGTCGGACTCGGTCATGAGCTGGACCAGCGACGGGAAGTCCATCTGCGGCGTCCAGCCCAGGGCCTGCTGGGCCTTGGCGGGGTCGCCCAGCAGCAGGTCGACCTCGGCCGGTCGGTAGAAGGCCGGGTCGATCACGACGTGGTCGTTGTAGTCGAGGCCCACGTGGCTGAAGGCGATCTCGCAGAACTGACGCACCGAGTGGGTCTTGCCCGTGGCCACCACGTAGTCGTCCGGCGTGTCGGCCTGCAGCATGCGCCACATGACATCTACGTAGTCGCCGGCGAAGCCCCAGTCGCGCTGGGCGTCGAGGTTGCCCAGGGCCAGCTTGTCCTGCAGGCCGTGGTGAATGCGCGCCACGGCGTGCGTGATCTTGCGCGTCACGAACTCCAGCCCGCGCCGCGGCGACTCATGGTTGAAGAGGATGCCCGAGCTGGCGTGCATGTCGTAGGACTCACGGTAGTTCACCGTGATCCAGTGCCCGTACACCTTGGCCACGCCGTACGGGCTGCGCGGGTGAAACGGCGTGGTCTCTGTCTGGGGCGTCTCGTGCACCTTGCCGAACATCTCGCTCGAGCTGGCCTGGTAGTAGCGCGCCTCGGGGCGCATCAGGCGCACGGCGTCGAGCAGCCGCGTGACCCCCACAGCTGTGGCCTCCGCGGTCAGCACCGGCTGATTGAAGCTGGCGTGCACGAAGGACTGGGCGGCCAGGTTGTAGACCTCGTCGGCCTGGCTCGCGGCCAGCGCGGCCATCAACGAGGCGCTGTCCAGCAGGTCGCCATCGAGCAGCGTGACGCGCCCGGCCAGCTGACCGATGCGCTCGCTGCTGTCGGTGCTGGTGCGCCGCACGAGGCCGAAGACCTCGTAGTCCTTGTCGAGCAGCAGCTCTGCGAGGTAGCTGCCGTCCTGCCCGGTGATCCCGGTGATGAGTGCGCGCTTGGCCATCGGGAGGTGTCTCGTCTCTCAGGTGCGAAGGGTCAGGAAGCGTAACGGATCAAGCGCTGGCGATGGCCACGATGCCCAGCACCAAAGTGTAGGCGCCGAAGCGGCGCAGCGCCCGTGGGCCGCTGTTGACGCGCACGATGCGCAGCGCCAACAGCCCCACCAGGCCGGCCACCAGGATGGCCGGCCCCATCTCGGGCCGCGTCATCTCGGCCAGCGCCTCGCCCTGGGACACCTTGAGCAGCACGGCGCCGGCCACCACCGGAATGGAGATCAGGAAGGCCACCCGCACGGCGTCGGGTCGCGCGAAGCCCAGCACCAGGGCGCCGACGATGGTGGCGCCCGCGCGGCTGATGCCGGGCATCAGGGCCAGGCTCTGGAACAGTCCCAGGATCAGGGCGTCGCGCCAGCTGCCGCTGGACAGCGGGCGGCCGTCCTCGCCGTGCTGCGGCGCCACCACGATCAGCAGCAGGCTGGTCACGATCAGCCCGGCCCCAGCCGAGGCGACGTTATTGAGCGAGGTCTCGATCTGCGCCTCGAGCAGCAAGCCCAGCACCCCCGTCACCAGGGTCGAGCCCAGCATCAGGCGCCAGAGTCCGGCCGAGCCCGCCGACAGCATGCCCAGCAGGTCCTTGAAGCAGAACACGATCACGGACAGCAGTGTGCCCAGGTGCAGCGCGACCTCGCGCGCCAGTCCGGCGCGTGGCAGCCCCATCCACTCGCGCCCCAGCACCAGGTGACCGCTGCTGCTCACGGGCAGGAACTCGGTCAAGCCCTGGACCACGCCCAGCAACAGCAGCGAGGCTGCGCCCGGGTCCTCAGCGCTCATGCGGGCAGCCCCGCGTAGCGACGCACGGTGGCGCGCAACTCGTCCAGGTCGAAGGGCTTGGCCAGATACGCGTCGGCGCCGTCTCGCAGCAGCTGCGCGGCCTCGTCGTCGGTCAAGAAGGCGGACATGATCACGATGGCCGGCTGGCTGGGCAGCTCCGTGTGCGAGCGGATGGTGGCCACGACCGTGTCGCCGGTCATGTCGCCCAGGCGGTAATCCAACAGGATCATGTGCGGGTGCACGCTGGCCGTCTGCATGCCGGCCTCCCAGCCCGAACTGGCCGTGCTGATCTCGATGTCCGGCAGGCGTGTCAGCACGCGCTTGATCATCTCGAGCACGCCCTGGTCGTCATCCACCACCAACACGCGGCGCGGTCCGGCGTCGCCGTGCAGCAGATCCGTGGGCAGCTCGTTCTTGAGCATGAAGCGCTCGACGGCGGCCCGCGTGAAGCGACGGTCGCCGGAGCCGGGCAGGCGGTAGCCCTCCAGGCGGCCCTGATCGAACCACTTGATGACGGTGCGGATCGTCACCCGGCAGCATCTGGCCACATCGCCGGTGGTGAGGACGTCCTTGTCTCTGGCCATGACTCAGTGGCGGGTGGCATGGGGACGTGACCATCCACGGGGAGGCCACGGCAGACACCGTCGGCAAGGCGATCGCCCCGCCTTGAGAGGACCCTGCGGCGTAGCCTCCAGCGGGAGCTCCCTCCCGCGCGAGCCCACCACCGTGCAAGTCAGCGCATGGAAACCCGTGCGGGTGACCAGCAGAGGCCCCCCGGACCAGCCATCCAGCCCATGGTGTACGCCCCTCCGATGCTCCACGGCCAGCGCCTGTCTGTCCAGCATTGAGCTGGGCGCGCCGCGATAGACCCAGGCCAGACCGGCCGACACCAGGCTGGCCGAGAGGCTGTCGGGGCCCGCGCTCGGATCGGCGCTGCCACCCGATCCCGCCAAGAGGATCAGGTCGGCCAGCAGGCGACCGTAGCGGTCGCGGCGGGGCGCGGCGGGCCTCAACGCCACCGGCCCCCGGGCCAGGAAGGCGGTCACATGGGCCGTGGCCTCCGCCGCCAGGGGGCGGCCCGTCTCAGGGGCGTCCACATACAGCAGGCGTAGGCGCTGCCCGCCGGGCAGCTCGACGGTGTCGCCGTCGATGGCCACGGCGACAGCGGCCGACGACGGCGCGCTGCGGGTCGCGACCGGCTGGGGCTGCAGCGCGCCCAGGGCCCGGGCTCCGGCCAGCAACGCGCCGAGCATCAGGACCGGTGACACGCCTGGCTTGGCGAGCAGCCGGGCGATCAGCCCAGCGCGACGTTGAGCTCTGTCAGCTCGCGACCGAAGGCCTGGGCCACGGCGGGGTGCGTGATGGCGCCCCCCATGACGTTGGCGCCCAGGGCCAGGCCAGGGTCGTCGCTCAAGGCCGAACGCAGGCCCTTGCCCGCCAGGATCCTGGCGTAGGGCAGGGTCACGTTGGTCAGCGCGAAGGTCGAGGTGCGCGGCACGGCACCGGGCATATTGGCCACGCCGTAGTGCACCACCCCCTCCACCTCGTAGACCGGGTCGAGGTGCGTGGTGGGCCGGATGGTCTCCACGCAGCCGCCCTGATCGACCGCCACGTCGACGATGACCGCGCCCCGCGGCATCAGCTTGAGGTCCTCGCGCGAGACGAGGTTGGGGGCCTTGGCCCCCGTGACCAGCACCGCGCCGATGACCAGGTCCGCCGATCGCAGCTCCTCCTGGATGGCAAGACGGTTGGAGAAGCGCGTCGTGACGTTGGCCGGCATGACGTCATCGAGATAACGCAGCCGATCGAGGTCGATGTCCATCATGACGACGCTGGCGCCCAGCCCCGCGGCCATCTTGGCGGCGTTGATGCCCACCACGCCGCCGCCCAGCACGAGCACGCGGCCGGGGGGCACACCCGGCACGCCACCCAGCAGCACGCCGCGCCCGCCCATGGGCTTCTCGAGGTACTTGGCACCCTCCTGCACGGACATGCGACCGGCCACCTCGGACATGGGCGTCAGCAGCGGCAGACTGCCGCCGGCCTCCACGGTCTCGTAGGCCACGCAGTGCGCGCCCGTCTTGAGCATGGCGTCGGTGAGCGGCTCACTGGCGGCAAAGTGGAAGTAGGTGAAGAGCAGCTGGTCCTGCCGGATGCGGGCGTACTCCTCGGTGATGGGCTCCTTGACCTTGACGATCATGTCCGCCTCGGCAAACACGGCGTCCGCGTCGGGCAGGATCTTGGCGCCGGCCCGCACGAACTCGTCGTCGCTGATGCCTGAGCCCAGTCCGGCGCCTTGCTGCACGCAGAGCTCGTGGCCGTCGTGAACCAAGATGTCGACGCCCGCGGGCACCATGGCCACGCGGTTCTCACTGGGCTTGATCTCGGTGGGGACGCCGATCTTCATGGTAAGGCTCCGGTGCGGGCCCCGGGAGATGGGGCATGGGGACCGGGGAGTCTAGGTTCGGCGCCCGTCGGTCACAAGCACTGGAGCTGAGTCGTTGCGTTGCCGGCTCCCATCGCGTATGAGTGGCCCCCTCGTGCCGCGTCTTGAGAGGCGTGTTCACGGGCGCATAGCTCAGTTGGCAGAGCACCAGCTCGACAAGCTGGGGGTCGCAGGTTCGAGCCCTGCTGCGCCCACCACACCTCTCCTCATGCCCCGGGCAGCGCGCGGCGCCGCTGCCTGCCTCGGCCGCAGTCAGCGCGCGGGGGCACGCCAGCGGGCTGGACGTGCGAGCGGGCCCAAGACCCGGCTCAACGCTCGCGGCGGGTCTGGCCCATGCGGCCCGCGGATCCGGGTCCGAAGCGCTCCCGGATGGCGTCCAGGGCGCCGTCCACCCGCGACGAATCGGTCGCGGATCGATCCTCGAAGAGCTGGGACTGGCGCGGCTGCTCAGCCGGACGCAGCTCCGCGGCGGTGACGCCCAGCAAGCGCACCGGGCGCCGGCCGGGTCGAGCGGCCAGGAACAGCTCCCGGGCCGCACTGTAGATGACCTCGTCCGCGCTGGTGGGCCGGGGCGGCTGGCGCTGGCGCGTGAGCGTCACGAAGGGTGGGTGCCGCAGCTTGAGCCTGATCGTGCGCGCCGCGAGCCCGCGGTAGCGCAGCCGGCGCCCCACGTCTTCGGCCAGCGCCAGCAGCACGTCGAGGCAGGCGGACTGGTCCACGAGGTCGGTCTCGAAGGTGCTCTCGCGGCCGATCGAACGCGGCTCCGAGCTGCACACCAACGGGCGCGTGTCGAGCCCCAGGGCCAGGGACACGAGCTGCGCGCCGGGGCCCTCCCCCAGGGCGCTCGCCAATCGCCGGGGGTCCAGGGTCTGCACGTCGCCAATGCTGAGGCAGCCCAGGGCCGCCAGCTTGGCCTGCGTCACCGCGCCCGCGCCCCACAACCGCGCGGTGGGCAGCGGCGCCAGGAAGGCAGCCTCGGCGCCGGCGGGCACCACGGTCAGGCCGTCGGGCTTGTTCTGATCGCTGGCCACCTTGGCCACGAACTTGTTGCAGGCCACTCCCACCGAGACCGTGAGCCCCGTGGCCTCGGCCACGCCACGTCGGATGGCCGCAGCGATGGCCGGGCCATCACCGAACAGCCGCCGGCAGCCGCTCACGTCCAGAAAGGCCTCGTCCAGCGAGAGCGGCTCGACCTGATCCGTGAAGCCGTCGAAGACCGCGCGCACCTGGCCCGACACCTCCACGTAGGCGCTCATGCGCGGCCGCAGGAAGACGCCCTGGGGGCACAGGGCCCGGGCGCGCTCGGTGGGCAGGGCTGAGTGCACACCGAAGGCCCGGGCCTCGTAGCTGGCCGTGGAGACCACGCCGCGGCGTCCGAGCCCCCCCACGATCACGGGCCGCCCACGCAGTTTCGGGTCGTCGCGCTGCTCCACGGCGGCGTAGAAGGCGTCCATGTCGGCGTGCAGGATGGTGCGCGGAGTGTCCACAGAGGACATCGTAGCGCCGCCAACGCCACGGGCCCCGGGGCAGTATGGAAGGCAACGGATGCTGATGGAGTCTGCCATGCCCACGCGCGCGGTCCCGCCCGCCCTGCTGTTCGCCGCCCTGGCCCTGGCCTGGGTGAGCCCCTCGACGTCCGGG
>QNBX01000176.1 GCA_003644265.1 Planctomycetota bacterium | reverse complement strand
GTCGAGCTCCAGGATCTGGCGATCCTTGAAGGTGCCGGGCTCGCTCTCGTCGCCGTTGACGCACAGGTACTTGGGCTTGGGGCTGTCCTTGGGCACGAAGGACCACTTCATGCCGGTGGAGAAACCGGCGCCGCCGCGGCCCTTGAGGCCCGAGGCCTTGACCTCGTCGATCAGCGACGAGGGCTCGCGCTTGTCCTCCAGCAGCTTGAGCCAGGTCGCGTAGCCGCCGTCGGCGCGGTAGCCCTTCAGCGACGGGTCGTTCTGCTCGAAGCGCTTGGAGAGCACGCTCGAGAGCTTGATGGCGTCGCTCACTTGGCGGCCTCCAGCAGCTTGTCGGCCAGCTCGGGCGTCACGTGCTCGTGGCGCGTGTTGTTGATCAGCATGACCGGCGAGGTGCCGCAGCTGGCCAGGCACTCGGCGGCCTTGAGCGTGTAGCGTCCGTCGGCGGTGGTCTCGCCGCGAGCCACGCCCAGCTTGCGCTCCAGGTGCTTCCAGAGCTCGCGCGCGCCGCACAGATCGCACGACAGCGTGCGGCACAGGTGCACCACGTTCCGGCCCACGGGCGTGCCGTAGAGCATGGGGTAGAAGGTCACGACCTCGTGCACCTCCATGGCGGTGACCGAGAGCAGCTCGGCCACCTGGGCGCGCGCGTCGGTGTCGATCCAGCCGCGCAGCTCTTGCACGCGCCGCAGCACGGGCACCATGGCGGCCTTGGGGAACGGGAAGCGCCCCCGGATGGCCGTCAGCTCGGCCACCAGCTCGTCAGAGAAGGGTTGCTTCACAGCTCGCTCCTGCGTGTCGGCGTCGCTCACCGGTCGCACTCCCCCATCACAAAGTCGAGGCTGCCCAGGATGGCCATGACGTCGGACACCATGTGCCCCGGCAGGATCTCTTCGAGGATCTGCAGGTTGGCGAAGCTGGGTCCGCGGATGCGCAGGCGCGAGGCCGCGTGGCCGCCGTCGCTGCGCAGGTAGAAGCCCAGCTCGCCCTTGGGGTTCTCGATCGAGAAGTAGACCTCGCCGGCGTCGGGCGCGCCCGCGTTGTCGGTGCCCACCATGAACTGGTGGATCAGCGCCTCCATGTTGGTGAGCACCTTGCCCTTCTCGGGCAGCACCGACTTGAGCACCTGCTCGCCCTCGCGGTTCATCACGGGGCCGTCGGGCAGCTTGGCCAGCACCTGCGCCATGATGCGCACCGACTGACGCATCTCCTCGAGCCGCACCATGTAGCGGTCGTAGCAGTCGCCCTCGGTGCCGATCGGGACGTCGAAGTCGTAGTCTTCGTAGCCGAGGTACGGGTTGCTCTTGCGGATGTCGTGGTCGACGCCGGAGGCCCGCAGGATCGGGCCCGTGAGGCCGAACTGCAGGCACTGCTCGCGCGTGATGACGCCCACGCCCTGGGTGCGCTCGACCCAGATGCGGTTGCGCGTGAGCATGGCGTCGTACTCGTCGACGCGCCGGGGCATCTCTTCGAGGAAGGCCGCCAGGCGCGGGAAGAAGTCCGCGGGCAGATCGCGCTCGACGCCGCCGATGCGCGTGTAGCTGGTGGTGAAGCGCGCGCCGCAGATGCGCTCGATCAGCCCGTAGATGTGTTCGCGCTCGCGGAAGGTCCAGAGGAACACCGTCATGGCGCCCAGGTCCATGGCGTAGGCGCCCAGCCCCAGCAGGTGCGCGCTGATGCGCGACAGCTCGTGGGCGATGACGCGGATGGCCGTGGCGCGCGGCGGGCACTCGATGTCGAACAGCTTCTCGCAGGCGAGGGCGTAGCCCACGTTGTTCGAGAGCGGCGCGAGGTAGTCGAGCCGGTCGGTGTACGGGATGAACTTGTGGAACGAGTAGGCCTCGCCCACCTTCTCCTTGCCGCGGTGCAGGAAGCCGATGTCGGGGGCGGCCTTGACCACCTCCTCGCCGTCGAGCTCCAGGATCAGGCGCAGCACACCGTGGGTGGACGGGTGCTGAGGCCCCATGTTGATCAACATGGCCTCGGCGTTGGGGTTCTCAGCCAGCTCGACGTCGAGCGCGCGCGCGGTGGTCATGACGAGGCCTCCTCGCCGTCGTCCGGCAGCAGCGCCCGCTCGCTGGGCAGCAGCCCGTCGTCGCCGAGCAGCGGGTCGCGCGTGGGCGCGCCGGGCTGGCCGGGGTGCGGCGGGATAGCCACGTGGCCGTCGGTGCCGTCGACGTTGCCGCCCAGGGCGCGCCGCGGCGCACCGAAGGCGCCCAGGCCTTCCATGGGGTACTCCTTGCGCAACGGAAACGCGTCGAACTCGTCGGGCATGAGGATGCGCGTCAGGTTCGGGTGACCCGTGAAGCTCACGCCGTACATGTCGTAGATCTCGCGCTCGAACCAGTTGGCGCCGCGGAACACGCCGATCAGCGTGGGGCACGAGGGCCGAGCGGCGGGCAGCGTCGTCATGACGATCAGCCGCGTGTGGCTCGCGAGGTTGTAGAGGCAGGTGATCACGTCGAAGCGTGGATCGGCGTCCGGGCCCTGATCGGCGCCCATGCGATCGACGAACAGCTCGAAGCCCAACTCGTCGCGCGCGTAGCGGATGAGCTCGACCTCGGCCGCGGTCTCGACAGCCACGCGCCAGTCGCCGCGGAACTCCTGCGGCTCGCCGGTCACATCAGGGAAGGCCTCGTGCAGCGCCGCGGCCGCAGCCGCGTCGCCTTGATCGGTGAGCGTGCTCATGGGCGCAGGGTCTTCTGGTCTCGATCTTCTTCTGCAGCTTCATGAGCGTGTTGAGCACGTTCTCGGGACGCGGCGGGCAGCCCGAGATGTAGAAGTCGACCGGCAGGAACGTGTCGATGCCCTGGACCACGCTGTAGGTGCGGTACATGCCGCCGCTGCTGGCGCAGGCGCCCATGCAGATGACCCACTTGGGCTCCTGCATCTGCTCGTACACGCGCCGCGCGGCCGTGGCCATCTTGTGGGTGCAGGTGCCGGCCACCAGCATCAGGTCGGCCTGGCGCGGGCTGAAGCGCGCCACCTCGGCGCCGAAGCGCGCCATGTCGAAGCGGCTGCTGGCCGCGGCCATGAACTCGATGGCGCAGCACGACAGGCCCAGCGGCAGGGGCCACAGGCTGTTCTTGCGCGACCAGTTGATGAGCTCGTCGACCTTGGTGACGAAGAAACCGCCCTCGTCGTTCAGGCCGCTGTCGCTGCTGGCCTCCGGAATGTCGATCTCGGCGGTGCGGGTGTCACTCACGACTGGGCCCTCCTCGGCTTGGCGGCCCAGTCGAGCGCGCCCTTGCGCACCACGTAGACCCAACCCAGGGCCAGCACGGCCAGGAACACCAGCATCTCGACCAACGCGAACATGCCCAGCGACTTGTAGGTGATGGCCCACGGGTACAGGAACACCACCTCGATGTCGAACAGGATGAACAGCATGGCCACCACGTAGAACTTGACGCTGAAGCGTCGACGGGTGGTGTAGAAGGGCTGCATGCCGCACTCGAAGGCGGTGTCCTTCGTGCCGCCGCGCCGGCCCCGTTTTCCGAGCAGCCACGAGAGCGTCAGGCTGCCGGCCGCGAAGCTGATCGCGAAGATCAGCAGCATCAGCACCGGGAGGTATTCGTTGAGCGCGTGCTCGGGCATGCCAGCGACTCCAGCGTCAGGCGCGGGACAGCTCGCGCGGCATCACTTTGGCGAACCGACCGTGAAATCCGCGACATCGTAACGAGGGCCGCGGTCCGGGGAAAGCCCGCTGCCGGATTGCCCCGGGAGGCCGGAGCTGGAGCCCCACTAGCCAACTAAAGGTAGCCGAGCGCCTTCAGGATCTGGGCCCGCTCGGGGGAGATCTCGGCGCGACCGGGGGGGGCGCTGCGGTTGCGCTCGATCCACCGCTCCAGGTAGTCGCGCATGCGGACGGTCTCGGCCGGGCGCTCAGCGGAGAGGTCCGTCAGCTCGTCCGGATCAACGGACAGATCGTAGAGCGCCGCGGTGCCATCGGGTCGCAGCACCAGCTTGAGTTCGTCGAGCAGCACCGCGGTCAGGAAGCCCAGCTCGCCCTCGCGGTGCTGGATGCGACCAGGCCCAAAATGGGGCCGCTCCAGCACCACCGGGCGCGGCGGCGGCTCGCGACCGTCTTGGAGCAGCGGCCAGAGGTCGAGACCCAGCACCTCCTCGCGTTGCTGGCCGGGCTCACCGAAGGCCCCGTGGCGCAGGGTCGGCAGCACGTCCTGGAGCTGCACGCGCGCTTGCACCCGCCGCCCGGCGCCCACGCCCCCGGGGTCCACCAGGATCATGGGCACGCGCAGGGCCTCCTCCCACAGGTGGGTGCCGTGGGCCTTGACGCCGTGCTCCCACAGGCCCTCCCCGTGGTCGCCCACCACCAGCAGCAGGGTGTCGTCCATCAGGCCCTGATCAGCCAGACCGTCCAGCAAGCGCCCCACCTGCTCGTCCGTGTAGAGCAGTTCGGCGGCGTAGCCCACCCAGAAGTCGGTCAGCTGCTGCACATCGTAAGGCCCGGTGAAGCGCGCCCGGCGCGAGGCCAGCAGCCGGGCCACCGGCGCCGGGTCCACCTGCTTCCAGTGCTTGCGAGGCGGGGAGAAGCCCTGGGGGCCGTCGCCGTGGGGATCGTAGTAGTGGGCCCAGAGCAGGAAGGGCCGCTGCTTGTCGAGCCCTCCGGCCCAGGCCAGGGCCGCGTCGGTCACGTCCCGGGCGCGGCGCTGGGGCGGGTGGCCCAGGCGATCCTGGCCCCAGTCGCCCTCGGGCTGACTCCAGGTGGAGAAGCCCTGGTCCATGCCCGTGATGGCCTCGATGGCCAGGGCCCCGATGAAACCGCCGGTGGCGTAGCCGCGCGCTTCGGCCAGCTCGGCCAGGGTCAGCATGCCCGGCTCGAGCACGTAGGTGTTCTCGAGCGCCCCGTGGTGCCGCGGCATGAGCCCCGTGAAGAGCGTGGCGTGGGAGGGCAGGGTCTGGGGCATGGGCGCGTAGGCCCGCTCGAAGAGCGCGCCCTGCTCGGCCAGGGCGTCCAGGCGCGGCGTCACGCCCAGGCCGCCACCGTAGGCCCCCAGGAAGTCGGCCCGGGTGGTGTCCAACGTGATCACCACGATCGAGCGCCCGCCGCTGGCCGGCGCCGGGGTCGCTGGGTCGGCCGGAGCCCCCCCACAGGCCGCCAGAGAGCTCGACAGCGCCAGCAGAAACAGGCCAAAACAGGGGTTCACGACTTGATCTCGGGGGTCTCCGGCGAGTTGGAGGAGTGGAGGCCGCGCAGGCGCTCGGCACCGCAGTACACGTTGCAGCGGCCGTCCCGGAGGAACCCCACCAGGGCCTGGCAGCCGTCCCGCGCCAGGTCGAGCGCCAGGCTGGACGGTGCCGATACGGAGCAGACCACAGGAATGCCAGCTCGTCGGGCTTTCTGGACGATCTCGAAGCCGGCGCGCCCGGAGACCAGCAGCAGGGCGTCATGCATGGGCAAACGCCGGAAGCGGATGGCCTGGCCGATCACCTTGTCGACGGCGTTGTGCCGTCCTACATCTTCGGCGCTGGCCAGCAGGCGGCCCTGGCGGTCAAACAGGCCAGCCCCGTGCAGGCCTCCCGTGCGGCCAAAGACCGGCTGCTGCTGCTGCAGCACGGCAGGCAGCCGAGACAGCAGCTCCAGGTCCCAGGGCGCTCCCGTGGGCACGGGCGGCGCCAGGGTGGCCAGCGCCTCCAGGCTGGCCTTGCCACACACCCCGCAGGCCGAGACCGTCAGGCCGGCCCGCGCCGTGCGCACCTCGTCCAGCGAGGCCCCCGGCGCCAGGGAGAGCATGACCACGTTGCCCAACGCCTCGGGCGGCACGTCTCGACACATGGCCAGGCCGGTCACGTCGGCCGGGCTGGCCACCAGCCCCTCCGTGAACAGCAAGCCGCGCACCAGGTCGAGGTCATGGCCGGGCGTGCGCATGGTCACCAGCAGGCTGCGCTGGCCCAGGCGAACCTCCAGCGGCTCCTCCACCACCAGCTCGTCGGTGCCGGGCCGGGTGCCGTCGGGGCCCGCGCGCCAGAGCGCCACGGCGCGAGCGGCCGCGTCGGCCGAGGCAGGCACATCGGGCAGCGGGCCGGGCTCACCGGAGAAGGAGCTCATGGGGGCACTCAGCGACCGTAGCCCAGCTGCTCGAGGGCCTTGCGTCGCTCCTCGCTCAGCCCGCGCTCGGGGTCCGTCGGATCGGGCTGGTCGGCCAGCCAGCGGTCCAGCAGACGAGCCAGCCGGGCCTGCACCTTGGGGTGCTCGGCCACGATGTCCCGCAACTCGTCCGGGTCGCCGTCCAGGTCGAACAGCTGTTCGCTGCCGCTCGGAAAGCGCACCAGCTTGAGGCCGCCCATGACCACGGCCAGCAACTCGCCCGGCAGCAGGTCGTCCGGCCCGTCGTGCTCGAGACGCGCCAGGAAGCCGGCCTCGGTGTAGTGCGGGCGCTCGAGGAACACCGGCTGCAGCGGCAGCTTGCCCGTGCGCAGCAGCGAGGTCCAGGCGTCGCGACCGTCCAGGTGCGGATCGGCGCCGTCGCCCAGCAGCAGGCGTAGCGCCAAGCCACGCACGTCGCGCAGCGAGATCGGGTCGGCCACGCGGGTCCCAGCCAGGCTGCCCGCCTGCGGCGGCACCACGATCAACGGCACGTGGACCAGCTCCTCATGCACGTGCAGCCCGTGCCCCAGGATGCCGTGCTCAAACAGGCCTTCGCCATGGTCACCGACCACGATCAGCGCCGCGTCCGGCATGAGCTGGCGCTTGGTCAGCCCGCGCACGAGACGCCCGACCTGCTGGTCCACGAACGCCAGCTCACGGTCGTAGTCCAGGATGTGGCGGGTGTAGGGCGTGAAGCGGTTGCGCGGGGGCTGCGCACCCATGGTCCAGGCCTTCCGCTCAAAACGGTCTGTCACATCCAGACCGACGGCTCGCTCGCGCAGGGCCTCCGCAAACGCCTCGGGCGGCTCATAGGGTGCGTGCACGTCGAACAGGTGCACCCACAGCAGGAACGGGCGGGTGCGGTCGTGCCGCCCGGCCCACGCCAACGCCTCGTCCACCACCGCGTCGGCCGGCCGAGCACCGTGCTTGGCGCGGTTGCGCGAGGGCTCGCCAAAGACATCGAAGCCCTGGGCCAGGCCCGACTCGGCCTCCAGCACCCGGGCTGCGATGAACGCGGCCGTGTCGTAGCCCTCTCCCGCCAGGGTCTCGGCAAGGGTGGTGACCCCGTCGGGTAAGGAGAGGTGGTTCTCGGTGGCCCCGTGCTGCCGGGGCCAGAGCCCGCTGAAGAGCGTGGAGTGGCTGGGCACGGTCTGTGCCATGGGCGCGTAGGCGCGCTCAAACACCACGCCCTTTCGAGCCAGCGCGTCGAGTTGCGGCGTGGTGCGCTGGTAGTGGCCGTAGGTCCCCAGGTGATCGGCCCGGGTCGTGTCCAGGGTGATGATCACCAGGCTGGATCGCTCCGGTCTGTCCTCGGCAGGAGTCGGGCCCAGCAGGGCGGCAGCCAGCAGCGACGAGATCAGGAAGATGGACATGGCGCTCAGAGCGTACCTTCGGGTGCCGGAACTGGCACCACGTCCGGGTTAGGCTGCGCCCATGTCACCCAACGATCGCTCCCGCTTCGGCCCCTTGACCACGCTGGTCGGCGTGATCGCCACCATCCTGGTGGGCTGGGTGTTGATCCAGGCGGCCGAGATCCTGCAGCCGTTGGTGATCGCCTTCCTGCTGTGCACGGTGCTGCAGCCGCTGGTGCGCCTGCTCAAGCTGGTGAAGATCCCGGCCTGGGCCACGGTCATCTCGGTGACGGCCCTGTTCGTGGTCGGCGTCTGGCAGGGCGCCCAGCTGCTCTACACCGAGCTGCGCCTGTACACCGACGCCCAGGGCGGACTGGTGCGCACACGCGACGCCCTGCTCGAGCGGGCCGGCGAGGCGGGCGTGCCCGACGCCATGCTCGAGACCTTCAAGCCCCTGCTGGAGTCCCAGGTGCTGCAGGCCCTGGGCACCGTTGGTGACTTCAGCCGCGGCCTGCTGCTGGTGGTGCTCTACATGTTGTTCATCTTTGCGGAGCAGCAGATCTTCCGCAGCAAGATCCTGTCGCTGGCCGAACACCGCAGCGCCGACGCCGCGGACGTGCTGCAGTCCATCGGCCTGGGCATCCAGCGCTACCTCGTGGTCAAGACCGTCACGTCCCTGGCCACCGGCGTGCTCTGCTACACGGGCCTGATGTTCCTGGAGGTGCCCTACGCCCTGCTGTTCGGGTTCATCACCTTCCTGCTCAACTACATCCCGACCTTCGGGTCCATTGCCGCGTCGGTGCTGCCGTCGCTCTCGGCCCTGGCGCTGGACGGGCTGGGGGCAGCCGCCGTGGTGGCGGGCATGTACCTGGCGGTGAACGTGACCCTGGGGTCGATCCTCGAGCCACGGCTGCTGGGCCGCGAGCTCAACCTGTCGCCCCTGGTGATCCTGGTCTCGGTGGTGGTCTGGGCAGGGCTCTGGGGCGTGCCGGGCACCTTCCTGGCGGTGCCACTCACGGCATCCCTACAGATCATCCTGGCCAACATCGAGTCCACCCGGCCCATCGCGCTGATGCTCTCGGCGGGGACCGGGTGGGTGCGCAGCGAGCCCCCACCGAGCTGAGCGCCGGGCCACCAGGAGCGCCCACCAAGGCGACCGACGCGGAC
>QNBX01000175.1 GCA_003644265.1 Planctomycetota bacterium | reverse complement strand
GGGGCAGCTTGGGGCAGCTTGGGGCAGCTTGGGGCAGCTTGGGGCGCGGCCTGGCAGGACGGCGGCGTCACGCCCGCCCACAGCTGGCCGATGGTCCCCCGAGCGCTCCCGGCCAGGTGGGCTGCCCGCTGTGGCCGAGGTCGGATGCCGCGCGCGTGCCGGGCCGCACCGCTGGCACGCCGACCCCCGTGTCGTTTAGAATGAGGGGCGCTCCGGCCTGCCTTGAAAAGGGGCGCCGAGGGCTCCTCCGCCTCCTCCTCCGAACGCAACCGTGACCACCGAGACGAGCAAGTCCACCGCCAAGGCCGCTGGCCTGCAAGGCGTGACCGCAGGTAACACCAGCCTCAGCCGCGTCGACGGCGAGAAGGGTCGCCTGTACTACTGCGGCATCCCGATCGAGCCGCTCTCCGAGCAGTCGACGTTCGAGGAGTGCATCTACCTGCTCTGGCACAACCGGCTGCCCGACGCGGCGCAGCTCGACGCGTTCAAGGCGTCGCTGCGCGCCGAACAGGAGGTGCCGGCCGAGATCTTCGAGATCCTGCGCCCGCTGGCCAAGCGCGGCATGAGCCAGATGGACCTGCTGCGCACGGGCATCTCGGCCCTGTCTGCGTTCGACCCCGACGTCAAGGATGTGCGCGACGGGCTGGGCGGCAAGATCGACCTGGAGCGCAAGATCGCCACGCGCATCATGGCGCGCGTCGGCTCGCTGGTGACGGGCGCGTACCGCCTCGCCCACGGCGAGGAGCCTCTCGCGCCGCGGGACGACTTGTCCATCGCCGGCAACTTCCTCTACCAGCTCCGCGGCGAGGTCCCGCACGACGCCGAGGAGCGCATCTTCGACGCGTCGCTGACGCTGCACGCCGACCACGGCTTCAACGCCTCCACCTTCTGCGCGCGGGTCACCGCGGGCACCGAGGCCGACCTCTACGCGGCCATCACCTCCGCCATCGGCACCCTGGGCGGACGCCTGCACGGCGGCGCCAACGAGCGTGT
Organism: Planctomycetota bacterium; assembly: GCA_003644265.1. Next base: position 8,009 of record QNBX01000175.1, on the reverse strand, counting down.
CATGCGCATGCTGCAGGACATCGGCGAGGTCAGCGCGGTCGAGAGCCACGTACAGGGCATCCTGAGCCAGCCCAAGGGGCGCGTGATGGGCTTCGGCCACCGCGTCTACAAGGTCGAGGACCCGCGCGCCACCGTGCTGCGCAGCATGGCCGACGAGCTCACGACCCAGACCGGCAACCGCAAGTGGTTCGAGATGTCGCTGGCCGTCGAGGCCGTCATGACGGCCAAGGGCATCGCGCCCAACGTCGACTTCTACTCGGCCTCGGTCTACGGCTCGCTGCGCCTGGATCCCGGCATCTTCACGCCGATCTTCGCGGTCTCGCGCATGAGCGGCTGGCTGGCCCACGTGCTCGAGCAGCACAGCGACAACCGGCTCATCCGCCCGCGCGCCAACTTCATCGGCGAGGCGGACGGGCGCGAGTTCGTGCCGCTTGCCCAGCGCTGAGGCTGCGCTTCCGGCATTGAGGCTGCGCACCTTGGATCGAGGCGACCCGCCCAGCGTTGAGGCGATCCGCCCAGCATTGAGGCTGCTCGCCTCGCATTGAGGCGGTCGCCCCAGCGCTGAGGTGATCCGCCCAGCGCCCAGGCGCCCGGGCTCGCTCGGAGGCCGGCGGCCCCGGGCTGAACGCCGTCCTGCTCGCTGATCCCGCCTGACGGCATCCTCCGCAGTCGGGATCCGCTCCGGGCAGGGTGGCCGGTGCCGAGTGCGGGCCCGACCGGACGCCGTGTTGTCCTCTGCGGCGCTCAGGTACAGGGCCGCCCTGCCTCGCGATTCCTTGCGCTGCCATGCGTGCCGGGCGTTCGCGCCTGGCCACCTGCCCAGCGGCGACGCGGTCCCGCTCTGCGCGGCTCCCCAGCAAGGCCTTGCGCTGCCGCGTCGCGTTCGTTCTCATATGCGCAACTTTTACAAGTTATGCGCATGCTGCCTACTCCCGCAAGGGCGACGAGCCGCGGCCTGTGCGCTGGGAGGGACGACGAACCATGACCGCGAATGAACGCATCGTGCTGGCCTTCTCGGGCGGGCTCGACACCTCGTTTTGCGTCGCGTGGCTGCGCGAGCAGCATGGGGCCGAGGTGACCACGGTCTGCGTGGACACCGGCGGCTTCGACGCCGGCTCGCTGGCCGCCATCGAGCAGCGCGCGCTGTCCCTGGGCGCGGTCGGGCACCACACCATCGACGCACGCGACGCCGTGTGGGAGCGCTTCGTGACGTATGTCGTGAAGGGTCAGGCCCTGCGCGGCGGCGTGTACCCCGTCTCCGTGGCGGCGGAGCGCACGGCCCAGACCGAAGCGGTGCTGAGCGTGGCGCGCGCGCTGGGCGTGGGGACGGTGGCGCACGGCAGCACGGGCGCCGGCAACGACCAGGTGCGCTTCGACGTGGCCCTGGGCGCGCTGGCGCCCGAACTCGAGGTGCTGGCGCCGGTGCGCGCTCTGGGCTGGAGCCGCGAGCGCGCCGCCGACTGGCTGGCCGAGCGGGGCCACGCGCTCGACAGCGACACGGTGGCTTACTCCGTGAACAGCGGCCTGGTAGGCACCACGATCGGCGGCCAGGAGACCCACGACGCGTGGTCCATGCCGCCAGGGTCCGTCTACAGCATGACCGTCGACCCCGCGGACGCGCCCGACGAGGCCGAGGAGCTGCTGCTCGGCTTCGAGTCCGGCGTGGCCCGCACCCTCGATGGGCGCTCGCTCGACGGGCCCGCGCTGCTGGCCGAGCTGAACCAGCGCGTGGGCGCGCACGGCGTGGGCCGTGGCATCCACGTGGGCGACACCATCCTGGGCGTGAAGGGTCGCATCGCCTTCGAGGCCCCCGGCCCCCTGGCGCTGGTCACGGCCCACCGCGAGCTCTCCAAGCTGGTGCTCACCAGCCGGCAGGCCCACTGGCTGCGGCAGCTGGGCGACTTCTGGGGCCAGAGCCTGCACGAGGGGCTCTACCACGACCCGGCCATGCGCGACGCCGAGGCCCTGCTGGACAGCGCCAGCGCGCGCGTCAGCGGCGACGTACGGCTGCTGCTTCACAAGGGACGGATGGAGGTGAACGGCGCGCGCTCTCCCCACTCGCTGCTGGGACAGCAGAGCGCGGTCTACGGCGAGCAGACCGGCTGCTGGAGCGGCGCAGACGCCGCTGGCTTCGCACGTCTGCATGGCCAGGCGGTGCGCCTCACGGGAGCGCGGGACCGTCGCGCGCCGCTGCCTGCGAGCGCCGCGTCAGCTCCAGCACCGGCCGACAGCGCTGGCATGGCGGCCTCGTCATGAAGCTGCGTCCCCACAAGCTGGCCAGCGTCGTGGCGCGGCTGGAGCTGCCCGCCGAGGTGGAGATCAGCCGCATGATCGACGCGCGTCCGGGGCAGGTGCTGGCCGTGCGCGCGCTGGAGGAGAAGCGCGTCTACGACGTGATCGAGCTCACCACCGGGCGCAAGGCGCATATCGGCAAGGGCGACGTGCTGGTCGGGGCGCTCGGGCGGCGCGACGCGCTCGAGGGCTTCGTGGGTCGCGTCCCGGCGTCCATCCGCGCCGGCGATACCTTGCACGTGCTCAACCTGGGGGGCGTGCTGGGCCTCGTGGTCAGCGAGAACAAGGACGTGGGACACCCGCTGCGGGTGGAGGTGCTGGGCATGGTGCTGCGCGACGGCCGCGGCGCCAACATCGCCGACGTGCCCCTGCCCGAGGCGCTGCCCGGCGCCGCCATCCCGCCGGTGATCGTCGTCTCCGGGACCTGCATGAACTCGGGCAAGACCAGCGCCGCGGTGGAGCTCATCGCGCGGCTGACCGAGCGCGGCTACGTCTGCGGCGGCGCCAAGCTCACCGGCGTCGCGGCCCTGCGGGACACGCTCAACATGCAGGATCACGGGGCCGTGGCCAGCGTGTCGTTCGTGGACGCGGGCCTGCCCAGCACGGCCGGCATGGCCGACGTGGCGCCCGTGGCGCGGCGGCTGCTGGGTTCGCTGGTGGCACAGTCGGCGCACGAGCTCGACGTGATCGTGGCGGAGATGGGCGACGGCATCATCGGCTCTTACGGCGTGGAGTCGATCCTGATCGACCCCGGCTTCCGGCAGCTGGTGGCGGCGCACGTGCTCTGCGCCAACGATCTGGTGGCGGCCTGGGGCAGCCAGGCCTGGCTGGCTCAACGGGGCCTCGTGCTGGACGTGGTGGCCGGCCCGGCCACCGACAACGACGTGGGCCTGGCGTATGTGCGTGACGAGCTGGGCCTGCCGGCCGCCAACGCGCGCACCGACCCCGAGCAGCTCACGGACCTGGTGGAGCGCGCCGCCTTCCGGGGCGTGTTGGGCGCGGGCGCCTTGCCCGGGGGCGCGTGCGCACGGGCAGGGGACGACGTCGAGACATCCGCGCCGGCTGTGCGCCCGGGCAGCGCCTCGGCATCGGGGAGCGCCTCGGCCACGGGAGCGAGCGCATGATCCGCGCGGGCATCGTAGGCGGCACGGGCTACGGCGGCATGGAGCTGCTGCGCCTGTCGTTGCAGCACCCGCAGCTGGAGGTGGTGGCGCTCACCAGCCGCAGCGAGCACGGGCCGGTGGGGGCTGCCCACCCGCACCTGCGTGGGCTGGTGGAGCTGGAGTTCGACGACCGCACGCCGCAGGAGCTGGGGCCGGAGGTCGACGTGCTGTTCCTGGCCACGCCCCACGGCGCGGCGGCCTCGGCGGCCCACGCTGCGCTCAGCGCCGCGCCCGAGCTGCGCGTGATCGACCTGTCGGGCGCGCATCGGCTGGCTGATCCGGCGCTGCACGCCGCGGCCTACGGCTTTGAGCACCCGCACCCCGAGCGCTCGGCGCAGGCCATCTACGGTCTGCCCGAGTGCGGCGCTCGCGAGTTGGTCGCGGACGCGCGCCTGGTGGCCAACCCCGGCTGCCACGCCACGGCCGCGCTGCTGGCCACCTGGCCCCTGGTGCACGAGGGCTTCGTGACCGGGCCCATGACGGTGGCTTCGGCCACGGGTTCCACCGGCGCGGGGGCCCACCCCGGAGCGGGCAGCCACCACCCACGCCGCAGCCACGACTACCGCCCGTACCGTCCGCTGCGCCATCAGCACGCACCCGAGATCCGCGCCTGCCTGGCCGCCGGCGCCGAGGGCGAGGTGCCGCCGCTGCACCTCGTGCCACACAGCGCGCCGCTCTCCCGCGGTCTGCTGGCCACCGCCTTCTGCCCGGTGGCGCCGGGCCGGGAGCAGGCCGCCGTGGACGCCGTGCACGCTACCTACGAGCACGCGCCGCTGGTGCGCGTGCTCGACCAGCCGCCCGCCGTCCACGCCGTGGCCGGGAGCTGCCTGGCCGACGTGTCGGTGGCCGTGGACGACGGCATGGTCTGCGTGATGGTGGCGCTCGACAACCTGGGACACGGCATGGCGGGCACCGCCATGCAGAACGCCAACCTCATGTGCGGGCTGCCCGAAGCCACCGGGCTGCTCGTGCCGGGAGCCGGACCATGACCGCCGCCGCCTCGCCCGGGCCGACGCCCGCGTCGCTGACTCCCGCCCAGGCTTCACCCGCCACGGCCGCCGTCATGGCGCGTGAGGACCGCTGGCAGGTGCCCAGCTACGCCAAGCTGCCCCTGGCCCTGGCCTCGGGCGAGGGCTGCTGGGTCACGGACGTGGACGGCCGGCGCTACCTCGATCTCTATGGCGGGCACTGCGTGGCGCTGCTGGGCCACTGCCACCCGCGCCTGGTGGCTGCCTTGCGCGATCAGGCCGGCGCGCTCATCTTCTACAGCAACGTGGTCTACAGCCCCGTGCGCGCGGCCGCCGCCGAGAAGGTGACGGCCCTGGCGCCCGAGGGTCTGCGTCGCGTGTTCTTCTGCAACAGCGGCACGGAGGCCAACGAGACCGCGCTCAAGCTGGCGCGCAAGGCCACCGGGCGGCGCGTGGTGGTCTCCATGCAGGAGGGCTTCCACGGGCGCACCCTGGGCTCTCTGGGAGCCACGGGACCCGAACGATTCCGCGACCCGAGCTGGCCCGTGCCGACGGAACATCGGCGCGTGCCGTTCGGCGACGAAGCGGCCCTCGCGGCGGCCATGGACGACGACGTGGCGGCCGTGATCACGGAGCCGGTGCTCTCCATGGGCGGCGTGCGCGTGGCCGACGAGGCCTGGTACGCGGCGCTGCGGGCGCAGTGCGACGCCCACGGCGCCCTGCTCGTGTTCGACGAGGTGCAGACCGGCTTCGGCCGCACCGGCAGCTGGTTCTTCGGCGAGCAGGTGGGGATGACACCCGACCTGATCAGCGCCGCCAAGGGCGTGGCGGGCGGCGTGCCCGCCGGGCTCGTGCTCGTGCGCGAGGATCTGGCCGAGCAGGTGCAGCCGGGCGATCAGGGCAGCACCTTCGGCGGCGGCCCGCTGGCCTGCGCGGCCCTGGCCGCCGTGTGCGACGTCCTGACCGAGCAGCGCTTGCACGAGCACGCCGCGCGCCTGGGCGCCTGGCTGGCGCAGGCCCTGTGTGAGTTGCCAGGCGTGGGCTCGGTCTCTGGCCGCGGGCTGCTGCTGGGCGTCAACCTGGAGCGCGCGGCGGGCCCCGTGGTGGCCGCCCTGCGCGCACGCGGCCTGCTCACGGGCGGCAGCGCCGATCCCCGCCAGCTGCGGCTGATGCCGCCGCTGATCCTGCAGCGCGAGCAGGCCGCCCTGCTGGTGACGGCCCTGGGTGAGGTGCTGTCGGAGAGCCCGGCGTGAGCGCCCCCGTCGCCTCGCCGCCGCGGCCCGATGTGCTGCACACCTGGGACCTCAGCGACGCGGGCTTCGCCGACCTGCTGGCCTCTGCCGAGCGGCTCGCGGGCGGCGCCGGGCGTCAGCCCTTGTTGGCGGGGGCCCGGGCGGCGGCGCTGTTCCTGGCGCCGTCGCTGCGCACCCGCGCGTCGTTCGAGATCGCCTGCCACGACCTGGGCGCGCACCCGCTGGTGATCACGCCGGGCCAGGGCAGCTGGGATTTCGAGCACCGCGACGACGTGCCCATGACCGGCGCCGCCGCCGAGCATGTGCGTGAGGCCGTGCCCGTGCTGGGGACCATGGTGGATGCCTTGGCCGTGCGCGCGTTCGCGTCCCTGACCGACGCGCGCGCTGACGCCGCCGATGAGCTGCTGGCCGCCGTGGCCCGCGCCGCGAACGTGCCGGTGCTCAACCTGGAGTCGGCCATCGACCACCCGCACCAGGGCCTGTCGGACGCGCTCTGCCTGCGGCGCACGTTCGCGGGCGAGCCGGTGCGCGTGGCCTTCACCTGGGCGCCTCACATCAAGCCCCTGCCGCGGGCCGTGCCCCACGCGGCGCTGGCCGCCCTGGTGCGTGACGGGCACGAGGTCACGCTGTGTCACCCGCCCGGCTTCGAACTCGACCCCGACGTGCTCGCGCGCGTGACGGCGGGGGCCCAGGCGCGCGGCGGCGAGCTGCGCGTGACCCACGACCGCGCGGAGGCCTTGCAGGGCGCGCAGGTGGTCTACGCCAAGTCGTGGGGGCGAGCCGATCTGTACGGCGACGCGGCGGCGGGAGCCGCGGCCGTCTCCCACACCTCGACCCGCGCTGCCTGGCGCGTGAGCCCGGCCGACTTGGCCGCCGGCGCGCGCTTCATGCACTGCCTGCCCGTGCGCCGCGACGTGGTGGTGGACGCCGCCGTGCTCGACTCGCCCGCCTCGCTGGTGCTGAGCCAGGCCGCGTGCCGCTTGCCGGTGCAGAAGGCCACCCTCTGCCGCGCCCTGGGAGTCTCCCCATGAAGGACATCGTGCTGCTCAAGCAGGCCCTGCCGTACATGCGCGAGCACAAGGGGTGCACCTTCGTGATCAAGCTGGGCGGTGAGCTGGCCGCGCGACCCGAGACGCTGGCCTCGCTGGCCGCCGACCTGTCGCTGCTGGTGCACGTGGGCATCCGCGTCACGCTGGTGCACGGCGGCGGTCCCCAGGCCACGGAGATGTCGCGTCGGCTGGGCCTGGAGCCGCGGCTGGTGGACGGGCGCCGCGTCACCGACGAGGCCACGCTGGACGTGGCCAAGATGGTCTTCGCCGGCTCCATCAACGTCGACATCCTGTCGGCGCTGCGGGCCCAGGGCGTGCGCGCCGTGGGTCTCTCGGGCGTGGACGGTGACATCCTGCACGTGCGCCGGCGCGATCCGGTGGCCGCGCGGGACGAGGGGGGCCAGCCCATCACCGTCGACTACGGCCTGGTGGGCGACGTCGAGGGCGTGGACGCCAGCCTGCTCTCGCTGCTCATGGGCGAGGGCTACGTGCCGGTGGTGTCGTCGCTGGGCGGAGACGCAGACGGCAACATCCTGAATGTGAACGCCGACACCGTCGCCTCGGTGCTGGCCACGGAGCTGGGCGCCTCCAAGCTGCTGCTGCTCACGGGCGCACCGGGCCTGCTGTCCGACCCGAGCGACCCGGCCAGCCTGGTGCCGGCGTTGAGCGTCTCCGAGGCGCGGGCAAAGCTGGACGACCCGTCCGTGCAGGGCGGCATGCGCCCCAAGTTGGCCGCGTTGGTGAGCGCGGTGGAGGGCGGCGTGGAGCGCGGTCACATCCTCTCCGGCAGCGAGCCGTCGGCCCTGCTGCTGGAGCTGTTCACGCGCGAGGGCTGCGGCACGCTCGTGCGGGCGGAGCACGCGGACGCCGTCGCCCGGAGCCCCAGGGCGCGGGCTGGTGAATCGGCCCGCGCCGTGCTGCGCGCTGTCGAGTCGCAAGGTGTCGAGTCGCAACGTGTCGAGCCGCCGCACGCCGCGGAAGGCGCGTCGTGAGCGCCGCCGTCGATTTGCTCCGGCGCCTGGTCGCCATCCCGTCGGTGTCTGGCAACGAGCACGCCTGCCGGGACGCGTTGGTGCAGTGGCTCGACGCTGCCGGCCTGTCGCCGCGGGTGCTGGGCCGCAACGTGCTGGCCGTGCGCGAGGGTCGCGGGCCGCCGGCCGGGGCGGATCCCGGTGCGGGTGTTCGCTCAGGCTCAGGCTCAGGCTCAGGCTCAGGCTCAGGCTCAGGGCGCGGGCGCGGGCTGCTGCTCTGCTCGCACATCGACGTGGTGCCGGTGGGTCAGGG
>QNBX01000174.1 GCA_003644265.1 Planctomycetota bacterium | reverse complement strand
GCTCAACGGATTCCTTGCCACGCTTCTGCTGCCTGAGCACCCAGCCCACCTGCGAGATCGCCCAGATCGTGTAGCGGTGATCGCCGAGGTGCTCGCGGCACTCCGCGGCGCGTTTCCGGAGCACGTCCTCGGCCTCGTCGGTCCGCCCCAAGCCGTTCAGGGATCGCGCCAGGGCGTTGGTGGCCCGGATGTCGGTCTGCGTGAGTGCCGGCATCGCGTGGATCCGCCCGAGATCCTCGGCCTCCTGGGCGAGTCCCAGCGCCTCCTCATGTCGCTGCTGATGATTCAGCGAGACCGCCAGCCTGAGGGCGAGCCCGCGGCGGTGGGTGTCGTGAGCATCCAGCTGGCGCCGCGCGCGTTCCAAGGCCGGGCGGAGCAGCGCCTCGGCTTCGGTGTGGAGGCCGGCGACGGTGTACGCGAAGGCGAGTTGGCGCTCCGCAGCGAACACCAATCGATCGCCCGGGAGCTCCTCCCGCGCCGTGGCCAGCACGTCACGCACACCGCGCATGGCCGCCTCGGCGTCGCCGCTGACCAGCTGCCCGTTGCAGGCGATGAGCCGGGCCTTGAGTACGTCGGGGAGCGGGGCGGTTGGAAGACGCTGCAGACCGTCGGCGATGTCGATCGCCTCCTGCGTGGGCTCGGACACGGGTTCACCGGTCCTGATCCTGAACTGGCATAGCCACATCCGGGCTTCGTAGGTGCCCACGTTGTCGGCGCCGAGGTGCTGCTTCCGGATGCGGACGGCGTGCTCGAGCTGGCGGCGGGCGTCGTCGAAGCGACCGATTCCCCAGAAGGTCAGGCCAAGACTCAGGTGCAGCTCCGCCCGCGTCTCGGGCCAGCGCTCGAACGTCGTCTCCAGCCGGTGTGCCGCGTCGACCAGCAGCGTCTCGGCCGCTGGAAGACTGCCGTCGGCAGACGGGGGTTCGAGCGGGTCCACCGGGGAAGCGGGACTGAGCATGGCGAACGTGGCCATCACGAACTCGTTGAGTTCCTTGAACTTCGCGACCTCGTCGCGGGTGGCCTGGAGCTGCCACCTGGTGCCGAGGATGCCGGCGACCAGCAGCAGGAAGGACAGCGCGACTGTGCCGACCAGGGCCGGGTTGCGTCGCGAGAGCTTCCTGAGCTGGTAGAAGCTGCTCGCGGGCCGGGCGACGATCGGCTCGTTCCGAAGGTAGTGCCGCAGGTCGCCCGCGAGGTCGGCCGCCGACTGGTAGCGCCGGGCAGCGTCCTTCTCGGAGGCCTTCGCCACGATGGTCTCCAGGTCGCCGCGGAACGTCCGGTTCAGCGACCCCAGCGACGAGGGCTCGTCCTCTCGGATGATCCGCGTGGCCTCGGGGATCGACTTGCCACGCAGATCGTGCGGCAGCCGGCCCGCGAGCAGCTCGTAGAGCATGACGCCCAGGGCGTAGACGTACGACCGAGGTTCGGTCTCGCCATCTCCGGAGACCTGCTCCGGGCTCATGTAGGGGAGCGTGCCGACGAGGACGCCCACGCCGGTCTCCATGGTCGTCATGCGCAGGTCGGCGTCCGTCGCGCGAGCGATGCCGAAGTCGAGGATCCGGGGCTCGCCGTGCTCGTCCACGAGGATGTTGTCGGGCTTCAGGTCGCGGTGGATGACCCCTCGCCCGTGGGCGTAGCTCACCGCGTCGCTGATCTTGACCAGCAGCTCGAGGCGCTCGCGGACGCCGAGCCGCTCCGCCCGCGCGTGCTCGGTCAGCGTGCGCCCCTCGACGTACTCCATGGCGAAGTAGGGCTGGGCGCCGGCGCCCTCGTCGTGGGTCGCCGCGTCGTAGATCTGGGCGATGTTGGGGTGTTGGAGCCGGCCGAGGAACTCCGCTTCGTGACGGAAGCGCCTGAGCATCGTGGGCGAGCTCAGTCCGCGCCGCAGCGTCTTGAGCGCGACCACGCGGTGCGGTTGGTCCTGGACCGCCTCGTAGACGGTGCCCATGGCCCCCGCGGCGATGATCCTCCGCACCTGGTAGCGACCGATGAACTCCGGCGCAGGCGTCGGCGAGGTCACCGGGTCGTCGAGCGTGGTGCGGTGCACCGCCTCCAGCTGGCCCGGCTCGCCAGGGCGGTGCTGCGCGAGCAGCGACTCGACCTCGTCACGCAGGGCGTCGTCGTCGCCGCAGGCCTGTCGGACCATCGCCGCCCGCTCGGGTCCCTCCAGCCCGATCGCTCGCTCGAAGATCGCCGCGACCCGCTGGAACTGCTCGCGCTTCACGGCGCGGTCGCTTGCGTCAGCTCGCGCTGCAGCCACGCCCGGGCCGTCCACCAGTCGCGGTTCACGGTGATGGCCGAGACCTCGAGCAGGGCGGCGACCTCGTCGATGGTCAGGCCGCCGTAGAACCTGAGCTCGATGACCCGGGCCTTGCGCTCGTCGAGCTCGCTGAGCTTGGTCAGCGCCTGCTCCAGATCGAGCAGGTCGACCTCGCGGCTCGCACCCGGCACCACGGCCCCGGAGAGGGTGACGCGCCGCCAGCCGCCGCCCCGCTTGGCTGCGGCGCGGCGGCGGGCGTGGTCCACCAGGATCTGTCGCATGGCCGTCACCGCCACGGCGAAGAAGTGGCTCCGGTCGCTGAACCCGTCTTCCCGTTTGGCGAGCCTGATGTACGCCTCGTTGACCAGGGCGGTGGGTTCGAGGGTGTGGTCGGCGGGCTGCCCGCGGAAGCACGCGTCGGCCGCCCGCCGCAGCTCGTCGTAGACCTGCTCCGTCGCCGCCGGGACGGCGCTGACGGGTCCGATCGGCCCGGGGTCAGGCATGGCGACCTCCCTGGATACGATTTCCAAATTACCCTGAAGTCCGGTGCAAGTGGTCTGCGTTTCTCTGGGTAGAGGCAGGATGTGCGCCGAGTGAGCCAATCCGAGCGTTCCGGCCGCGAATAGTGCGGTCCTGTCGACGGCCTGCGGGGGTCCCGCAGGCTGTTGGAGTCCACTCCCGGCGATCGGTGTCCGGGGTACGCAACAAGGGCTGGAGGAACGAATCATGATCATGAAGAACGTATGGCGCAGCGGTTTCTGCATGGGCTTGGCAGGGTTCGCCCTGGTCGGGCACGTCGCCGCCCAGGGCATGGCCCCGATCGACCGGGGCTGGTATGCGGTGGATGGAGTCCACTTCACCTGGAACTACAACTACCTCGTCGGCAACGGCCCCGGCACCGCCCACGTCTCCTTCAACAACTGGTTTGTGTTCGACCTCGGCTGCGTGACGGACACGATCACCGAGGCGAGCCTGCTCATCGAGATGCCAACCGCCGGATTCCTGAGCGTCGACCCCACGGAGACTTACACGCTCTTCGACGTCTCGACGCCTCTGGCAAGCCTGATGGCGGGCGTCGGCGGGGTCTCGGCCTACGACGACCTCGGCACGGGGACGGCTCTCGGCTCGGTGGTGGTCTCGGACGCTGACAACGGCCATCAGGTCGTGGTCCCACTCAACGCCGCCGGGCTCGCGGCACTCAACGCGGCCGTCGGCGGCCAGGTCGGAATCGGGGGCGCGATCACGACCCTCGACAGCAACCCGAGCACCGTTGAGCGAGCCTTCCTCTCGAGCACCGACTGGGAAGTGAGTCTGCTCATCACGCCGAGCTGTGACGTGCGTGACGCGGAAGACCGGGGCTGGTACAGCGACACCGGTTTCCACGAGCCCAGCAACACGAACTACATCGTCGGTGACTGCCCTCCGTGCAGCGGGGGGGGCGAGTTCCGGAACTTCTTCGTCTTCGGCCTGGAAGACGTCGGGGGACTCGTCACGGCCGCGACCCTGGCGCTTGAGCACCCCTACGGCGTTGGGAGCCCCGATCCCTCCGAGACCTACACGCTGTTCGAGGTCTCCACGTCGAAGCTGGCGCTGCTGGGCGGCTCGGGCGGAGTCGCGGCTTTCAACGACCTGGCGGACGGCACGGTCTACGGCAGCTACGAACTGAGCTCCGCGGACGACGGCAGCCTCGTCACGATCTCTCTGGACGCATCAGGCCTGGCTGCCCTCAACGCGGCCACGGGGGGGCAGTTCGCCCTCGGTGGAGCGATCACCACCCTCGACAGCGACCCGGCGACGACCGAGTCGGGCTTCGGAGCGGGCTCTCCCGGGCACCGCATCTCGCAGATCTTCCTCGAGGTCGAGGAGCAGTGGACGTACCTGGACGCAGGCGTGGTTGGCACCGGCGGGCAGCTGCCTCTGCTCACGGGCACGGGAGACCTGCTCGGCGGCGACCTGGCCAGTTTGACGCTCGTCAACGGGCTGCCCGGTGGCTCGGCCTACTTGGTGATCGGCCTCAGCGCGCTCAACGTGAGCTTCAAGGGCGGCGTGCTGGTGCCCTCGCCGGACATCCTCATCGAGGGCCTGACGCTGGACGGCAGCGGCGGCTTCGCCCTGTCGACGACCTGGCCGGTCGGGATCCCCTCCGGGACCACGAGTTGGTGGCAGGTGTGGATTCCTGATGCGGCCGGTCCCAAGGGCTTCGCTGCCAGCAACGGCCTCGCGGCCACGGCGCCTTGAGGCGGGACGGCGCCGAGACCCGGTGCGGGACCGGGTACGCGCCGGCTTTGGTCTCGCCGAGTGAACGCGTCTCGAACGGGCGGAACGGACCATGACCACGAAGACCAGCGCTTACACGAGTCTCTATGTCAGCCTGACCCTGACGCTCATGCTGGTCGCGCCGGCCCGGGCGACGGACGTGATCACGGTCCCCGGCGAAGCGAGCAGTGTCCAGCTGGCCGTGCTGCTCGCCTCGCCGGGTGACATCGTCTTGCTGGAGCCTGGCGTCTACAACGAGGTCCTGACCCTCGACGGCAAGGGGCTCAGCGTCGTCTCGCGGGGCGGCGTCGCCGTGCTGGCGGGAGCCGTCGTGCGGAACCTCCCGGCAACGCAGAGCGTCGTGCTCCGCGGACTGGAGTTCTCTCCGCCCTTCGGCGTGGGGCAGTCGGGATTGACCGTGCAGAACAACGTGGGGCACGTACTGCTCGAGGACTGCAGGACTCTGGGTACCTCCGGCGTAGCGAGCTCGGACAACGGAATCGGTTTGTACAGCAGCTCCGCCGTGCCGGGAGGGGAGGGCGCTGAGATCCACGACAGTCTCTCCGTGGTGTTCATCCGCTGCACAAGCCAGGGCGGGTCCGGCGGCAGCGACCCGTATGGGATGGGCTGCGGACCCGACGGCCTCGGCGCGAAGCCGAGCGCCGGGGGAGCAGGCATCACGGTCAGCGGTTCCCAGGTCGTCTTCCTCGACTCGATGCTCAAGGGCGGCCGGGGCGGGGTCGGGCTCGACATCTACTGCTCCAGCTTCATCGGGGCTCGGGGAGGCTGCGGGCTTCTGGTGGAGAGCGGCAGCAACGTCGACCTCGCGGGTGGGCTCGTGGAAGGTGGGTCCGGGGGAGGCATGGGCGCTTTCGGCGTCGGTGGGGCTGGCGGACATGGGCTCTGGCAGGTGTCGCCCCTCGCGACGATCACCACACGCGACGTCGCCTTTGTGCCCGGGAGGGGCGGCCTCGGGTTCGGTCCGGGGATTCCGGGCCAAGCGCTGCAGGTGGTCCCGGAGAGCCTTGTGGAACAACCCGCCGCGTATCGGTCGTTCCAGTCCACGACGGCTGGCATGGAGGGTCAAGAGCTGGTGCTCTCGTTCGAACTCATGGAGGGGGACGTGGTCCTGCTGCTTGGGTCGCTCGGTCCGCATCATCAGCCGTTGCCGATCCTGCAGGGCGTGCTGCTCGTCGGGCCATCAATCGTCGAGCGGCTGATGCGCCAGCCGCCCGGCGCCTCCGCGCTGGTGACGCGGGTGCCGACGCTGCCGGCGGCGGTCGGTGGCCTGGACGTCCACTTCCAGATGCTGGTGGCCTCGCCGCGGGACGGCTTGCTGCTGGGGCCGGCGTCGGTCTCCACCTTCCTGCCGGACGATGTCATCCCGGCGAGCCTGTTCGCGCCCGCCGCCAGCTACCCGGTTGGCTACTATCCAAGGAAGGTCGCTATCGGCGATCTGGACCTCGACGGAGTCCCCGACCTTGCCGTGGGGAGGATCAGCTACGGGGCCATCGATGCCCGCGTCCTGATGGGTCTCGGAGACGGCACGTTCGCAGCGCCCGTGCCCGTCTCGACGGGGACCGAGCCGGGCTCCGGCGGGAACGGCCCCGGGGCCGTCGCGATCGACGATCTGGACGGCGACGGCGCGCCCGATGTGGTCACGGTTGCGTCGGGCTGGTCCTTGTCCACGAGCTACGTCGCCGTCCTGCCGGGGCTGGGGGACGGGACGTTCGGGCCGCTGCAACAAGTGTCGCTGTCCGGAAGCCCGGTGGGCCTCGCGGTGCACGACCTGGACGGCGACGGCGTGCCCGACCTGGCCGTGACGACCTACTCGACCGTCGCGGGCTCCCCAGATCACGTGTCGATCCTGCTCGGCCTGGGCGACGGCAGCTTCGCTCCGCAGACCGACTACGCCGTCGGGTCGGGCCCCTTGTCCGTCGCCGTCGGCGATGTGGACGCAGACGGGGTGCTCGACCTGGCGGTGTCCGGCGACGGTCCGGTCGTCTCGGTCCTGCTGGGCCAGGGGGACGGGAGCTTCTCCGAGGCGCAGGGCTATTCCGTCGGCCCCGGACGCTCCTTCGTGGCGATGGGCGACCTGGACGGTGACCTGCGTCCGGACCTCGTCGTGACGAGCTCGGACGCGGGCGACGTGTCCGTTTTGCTCAACGTGGCGTCCGGCTGAGGATCATCCAACGCCCTCGTGGGATGCGCTCTTTCTCAAGGGTCACCTTCACACGGTTGTGCTCGGCGGCGCGTTCCAGCGCGACCGCCCGTTCCGCGGGGCCGAAACCGGTCACGTCCCAGCCCTCACGCGCCCGCCAGGTGCTCCGCGTAGGCCGCGAGGACCTCGTCACGCGCCCGGGCAAGCAGCGGGATCATCGGAGGTTCCCGCGTCTTGCGGCGGGCGTTCGAGACGGGAGCTGCAGCGTTCCTGCCAGGCGTGGGTGCCGCCCGGCCTGGTCGCTATGATGCACCGCATGCAACGCGCGGTGGAAGAATCGAGCCACCGATCTGGTGACCGGGGCAGGTCCGTGCGCCAGGCGACGGTCCTCCGGCGGTGACCGACCAGGGTCGGCGGCGACTCGGCGTGCCCAGCCTCGGGGCGATCGTCGTGGCCAACATGATCGGCGCGGGCGTGTTCACGACCTCGGGCTTCGCGCTCGCCGACCTGGGCTCACGCGGCTGGGTGATGGCCGCCTGGGCGCTCGGCGGGTTGATCGCCCTGCTCGGGACGCTCTGCTACGGAGCGCTCGCCGCGCGGCTGAAGGAGTCGGGCGGCGAGTACCTGTTCCTGTCGCGCACGCTGCACCCGCTGGCCGGCTTCCTCGCGGGCTGGATCTCGCTGTGGGCCGGCTTCACGGGTGCGATCGCGCTGGCGGCGGAGGCGGCCGGGGCGTATCTCGCTCCCTGGCTGCCCGCCGGCACCCCGCTCGACCTGGTCGGGACCGCGGTCATCGTGGCGGCTGGCGTGCTGCACACTCGGGGTACCGGGCTCGGCAGCCGGGTGCAGAACCTGATCGTGGCCACCAAGATCTTGGGACTGCTCGTGCTCATCAGCGTGGGCGCGGTGCTCCTCGGCCCGCAACCCGTGGCCGCGCCCGCCTCCTTCGAGCCCGGCACGTTCGCCGTGAGCCTGATGTGGGTCTCGCTCAGCTACTCCGGCTGGAACGCCGGGGTCTACGTCGCCGGCGAGGCGCGGGACCCGGCTCGCAGCGTCCCGCGCGCGATGTTTGGCGCCACGCTCGCCGTCACGGCGCTGTACCTCGCGCTCAACGCCGTCTTCCTCTACTCGGCGCCCGTCGAGCAGCTCGCGGGGCAGCAGGACGTGGCGGCCGTCGCCGCTGCTGCGCTGGGCGGTCCGCTGTTCGAGGCCTTCGTGCGCGGTGTCATCGTGCTGGCTCTGCTGACGTCGGTCTCGTCGATGGTGATGATCGGACCCCGGGTCTATGCTCGCATGGCGGACGACGGCGTCTTACCCAAGAGCCTCGCCTTCACCGGCGCGGTCCCGGCCTCCGCCATCTGGCTGCAGGTCGCGCTCTCGGTGATCGTGTTGTGGGCGTCGGGTCTGCGCGAGCAGCTCACGAACCTGGGCTGGATCCTCGGCCTCTCCACGGCCTTCGCGGTGATCGGCCTGCTGCGGCTGCGTGCGCGGGAGGGCGCCGCGCGCGTCCCGATCCCCGGCTACCCGCTGGTGCCGCTGGCGTTCCTCGGGCTGGTGCTCGCGCTGACCGGCCTCTCGCTGCACGCCGCGGGACGACTGCTGCTGCCGGCGCTCGCGGTTCTCGGGAGCGGCGTCGTCGTCGAGCGGTTGCTGCGCCATCGGTCGCGGCGCGAGGTAGACGAACCGCGCGATCCCTGAGCCACCCTCAGCCCGCCCGGAGGGGCGGCCATCCGGCCTTGCGGCAGATGGCCAAGCCGATGCTGATGGGCAGCACGATCACGGGACCCAGGGTCGCATCTGCGGCTCCGACCTCGAACGCTGCTCCGGGAGGGAGCGGGGGCTTGCCTGCCCCAGCGCGGTGCCCGCGCCTGGCGCGTCTGCCCCCGTCGTCGAGCGTCGCTTCGGGGGCAGCAGGCCCGTGTTAGCCTCGGGCAAGATGCATCGACGTGATTACAGACCGGTTCAATAGCAGGAATGCCAGAGGGAGAGACCATGCGTCGCCACAGATTGCCGATGCTGCTGTTCGGAGTCATCTCGTGCGCGCTGGCGCTGGGCGCGGGCAGTTGGAACGCCGTCCCCGCGGAGAAGGGCACGCGCGTCACGCTCCATCGTCGCGGCGACAACGAAGCCTACGGGCGCAGCGCCTACAGCTTCCGGCACATCAGCCAGGACATCGACGAGCACCGCAACGAGGTCGACGTCGTGTTCAACAACTGCGGCAACCTGCACATCTCCGCTGGTGGAGGAACGAACCGGGTGGCTCGCGTGTCGGCCAAGTCGCTCGCGAAGCTCGTCAAACTCCCGACAGGCGGCTGGTCCACGGGCTGCTTCTCACCGGAGAAGTCGGCGCTGTACGTGATGGAGATCAAGGACGCGCGGCAGACGTTCTTCGTGAAGCTGCGCGTCACGGACGCCAAGCAGGACAAGCTCGTCTTC
>QNBX01000173.1 GCA_003644265.1 Planctomycetota bacterium | reverse complement strand
CTCACCTCGAGCATTCCTTCTCCAGATCGCTGGTGACGTAGGAATCAACAGCGTCCGGATTCGGGGCTCGAGGTGGGTCAGCTTTCGCTGATCAGGTGGGTCAAGTTCAGAAGATCATTTCCAAGCCCCGCCGCTCAACTCGCTCCTCCCACCGCCCGATAACGTCTCGCGACTAGGGGAGCTCGCTCACTTGCCCATCACGTGGAACGCAGAACTCGCCGCACACCTGTTACGCCGCACCGGCTTCGCCGCGTCGCCCAAGGCCGTCAAGCGTGCCGTGAAGCGCGGACACGGGAAGACCGTCAAGCGCCTGATCCGCCCGCAGAAGCGCTTGGCGCGCAAGCCCAAGCAGGCCGACGGATTGATCCGCATGGGCTCGTGGTGGGTCCGCCGCATGGTCAAGACGCGCAAGCCCCTGGCCGAGAAGCTGACGCTCTTCTGGCACAACCACTTCGCGACGGCGTTCCACAAAGTCGGCAGCGACGCTCGCATGTTCGAGCACGTGGCCACGCTGCGCACCCACGCGCTCGGCAGCTTCCGCGAGCTGGTGCTCGCCATGGCCCGCGACCCGGCCATGCTGGTCTGGCTCGACAACCGCACCAACTACGCCGACAGCATCAACGAGAACTGGGCGCGCGAGCTGATGGAGGTGTTCACCACCGGCGTGTTGGATCAGAACGGCGATCCGAACTACACCGAAACCGACGTGGTGGAGGTCGCGCGGGCCTTCACGGGCTGGTCGCTGCAGCACGACGAGTTCCTGTTCAAGGAATCGAAACACGACTACGGGCAGAAGACCGTCAAGGGCGTCACCGGAAATCTGGACGGAGACGACATCGTCGACATCCTGGTGAACGACCCGGCCACGGCGCGGCGCATCCCCCAGCAGCTGTGGTCGTTCTTGGCCTACCCGATCGCGCTCGACGATCCGCTGTGTGACGAGCTGGCCGCGGTCTACGTCGCGTCCGACGGCGACATCGCCACGATCGTCGAGGCCATCTTGATGCACGACGCATTCTTCTCGGAGCCCGCGCTGCACAGCCGCGTGAAGAGCCCGGCCGAGTGGATGGCCGGCGCGATCCTGCACACCGGCGCGCGCATCCGGAAGGGCGACGGCTGGAGTCTCGGAGACAAGCTGCGCGACATGGGACAGACCCTGTTCGACCCGCCGTCCGTGTTCGGCTGGAATCAGGGTCTGCCGTGGGTCGAGGCCTCGGGGCTGCTGGCCCGCGCCAGCACCGGCGCCTGGATCGCAATGGCGCGTCACAAGACGCACCCCCTGCTGCTGCACCCGAGGCGGCTCATGGGCCCCAAGGGCAAGTGGGATGAGCTGGACGCCAGCGCCGTCGTGACCCGAGTGCTCGAGGCCCTCGACCTGTCCCACGCCTCGCCCGCCACCACGGCAGTGCTCGAGGACTACGCCCGCGCCGACGTGTTCGGCCTTCCGCAGGCGGTCGTGGTCGACGACGACTTCATCGACAAGAAGGTGCGCGGCCTGATTGCCGTCGCGCTCGCCTGCCCCGAATACCAGATGGCCTGAGTATGAGCCTCTCCCGTCGCGATCTCCTCAAGGGTGTGCTGGCCAGCTCCGCCCTGGCGCTATGGCCCAAGAACGCAGTCACGGCCATGCTGGCGCCGCTCGGCGCGGGCCCACGCAAGCTGGTGTTGGTCGATCTCAAGGGCGGCAACGACGGCCTCAACACCGTGGTGCCCCATGGACTCGCGGGCGGCAGCTACCTGACGGAGTTCCGCCCGACGATCGGCGTGAACTCGGCGGCAGCCCTGCCACTGGCCGCCGGTATCGGCCTGCACCCGAACATGACCGGCCTCAAGACCCACTTCGACGCCGGGCGCCTCGCCATCGTGCAGGGCGTGCACTACCCGGAGCCGAGCTTTAGCCACGAGTTCTCCGAGCGCGTCTGGCAGACGGGCGACCCGAGCGCGCTGAGCACCGCTGGCTGGCTCGGGCGACACCTGGCCACGCAACCGCCACCCACGACGCCGGACACCGTTTCGGTCAGCGGCACGAGCAGCCTGCTCGTCACGGGTTCGGGCGGCTTTACGCCGGCCTTCAAGCAGCTGGAGTCGTTCACGTTTCCTGTGGACAGTTGGCACCAATCGGACGGGGGCAATCGACGCGCGGCGTTCACCGCCATCGCGTCGTCCCTGACGGGCGGCGGAGGCGACCTGGCCGCCATGGCCGACACGTCGTTGGGCCTGCTCGACCTGATCGACCTATTCGCCACGGTGCCCGAGTTCAACCACGTCGGGCTGTACCCCGACACCTACGTGGCCAAGTCGTTTCAGCTCGTCGCGCGCCTGCTTGCCGCGGACGTGGGCATGCGCTCCTTCTACATCCCCATGGGGGGCTTTGACACCCACGCCGACCAGAACCTGGACGACGACCACGGCCAGCGCCTCGGCCGCGTATCGGCCTTGATCGACGCGCTCTACACCGACCTCGCGTCGTTCGGCCTGGCGCAGGACACGCTCTTCATCGTCTTCAGCGAGTTCGGCCGCACGGTGTACGAGAACGGCAGCGGCGGCACGGACCACGGCACCGTCAACCCGGTGCTCCTGCTCGGCGACGCTGTGCAGGGCGGGCTGGTCAACGAGCACCCGTCCATGGAACCCGCTGACCTCGACGAGCACGGCGAACTGCCCGCGCAGGTCGACCTGCGCGACGTGTTCGGCGGCGTGATCAACGACTGGCTCGGAGGCGACGCCGCCGCGGTCTTTCCGGGACACGCGCTGACGCCGCTGCCGCTGCTGAGCTGACGGTGCGGGTCAAGGTGCTGGCCCTGCTGCGCGTCCTGTCCACAAACTCAGCCGCGCCGTAGCTGGCCCCTGACCATGGACTTGCGCCCGCCTACGATGGCCGGATGAACGCCGCGATCCAACCCCTCCAGATCCTCCTCGTCTCCGTCGCCGGCTGGATGGGCCGTCGCCAGCAGGATGTCATCGAGTACCTCGTGGACCGGTGAACCACCACCTGCGGGTGGAGCGAGCGGGGGGCTCTGCGGGTGCGCGGGATCGCGCAGGGAGTTCCCTGTGCGTTGGGATCCGGGAGCGGTCGTCAACCGGGCCCAGGGGCGCTGGGCTGGCGAGGGCCGATCTGGCTCTGTGGCTCTGCATGACTCGCCCACGCAAGAGCCGGGTGGTTGATGAAAGCTCAACTCACGTCGAGCGGGTAGACAACACGCTCGGGAAGACCGAGCGCGAGACCCAGATCGCCGAAAGCCAGCGCGGTCGCCGACCACCCAGGGCAACCGGGTCAGGACAATCAGCTCCGGCGGTGACGCGTCTGGAGGGGTTCTCGACTCATTGGTCTAGACTGGCCCTTCAGGCCGACTTCGATCCACGGCTGGGAACAGACCGCGCCATGCCCGAGAACACGCCTCCCGCAGACCAGGGGCCGCCGCCGACGAGCGACCTCGACGCGCAGCTGTACGCCGAACTCCGGGCGCTGGCCGCGGACTTCCTCAGCCGCGAACGCTCCAACCACACGCTGCAGCCGACCGCCCTGGTCCACGAGGCGTGGCTCCGGCTCTCGGCGCAGGACGGCTCGCGCTGGACGGGCAAGGCGCACTTCTTCGCCCTCGCGGCCCAGGCCATGCGCCGTGTTCTGGTCGACCACGCCAGGCGCAAGCAGGCGGACAAGCGCGGTGGGGGGCGCGAGCCCATCACGCTGGCGACGGAACTGACCCCGGCGAGCGAAACATCCCAGGTCGACGTGCTGGTCCTCGACGAAGCGCTCGCGCGGTTGGGCGTGCTGGATGCTCGCCAGGCGAGGCTCGTCGAGCTGCGCTTCTTCGCAGGTCTGACACTCGAGGAGGCCGCCGAGGCTCTTCAGGTGTCTCCCCGCACTGCCGCGACCGCCTGGCGTATGGCCCGCGCCTGGCTCTCGCGGGAGCTCGCCGTCGACGGGGCAGACTGAGTGGACCCGGCGCGCTACGAGAGGCTCGCCGAGCTGTTCGAGCTCGCCTGCGCGCTCGATCCGGCGGAGCGCGAGGCCTTCCTCGCCACAGAGTGCGACGACGAGACACTGCGCGCCGAGGTGCTCGGGCTCGTCGCGCACGACGAGCGCCCGCACCCCGGCCTGTCGGAGTCCGATGCAGCGCGGGCCCAGCTGGTGCGCGAGGCGCTGTCGAGTCAGGGTGACGAACAACGGGCGGGAGCCACTCGCCCCCGACGCACCCCGACGCGCATCGGCCCTTACAAGCTGATCGAGAAGATCGGCGAAGGCGGCATGGGTGAGGTCTACGTCGCCCAACAGTTGCAGCCGGTCGAGCGTCGCGTCGCCCTGAAGCTGATCAAGCGCGGCATGGACAGCGCCGCGGTCGTCGCGCGCTTCGAGGCAGAGCGCCAGGCCCTGGCCCGCATGAGCCACCCCAACGTCACCCCGGTCTTGGACGGCGGGACGACAGATGACGGACGCTCCTACTTTGTCATGGAGTACGTGGCGGGCGAGACCCTCACAACCTATTGCGACCGTCGCCGGCTCTCGACCCGCATGCGGCTCGGGCTGTTTCTCGATGTGTGTCGCGGCGTCGAGCACGCCCACCAGAAGGGACTGATCCACCGCGATCTCAAGCCGAACAACCTGCTCGTCACCGAACAGGACGGTGGGCCCGTGCCGAAGGTCATCGACTTCGGCGTCGCGCGCGCAACCACTGGTCGCCTCGGCCAGGGCTCGCTGCACACCATGGCGGGGCAGGTCATCGGCACGCCCGACTACATGAGCCCCGAGCAGGCGGATCCCACGGGCATCGACATCGACACGCGCAGCGATGTCTACTCGATGGGCGTCGTGCTCTATCAGCTCGTGAGCGGCCTGCTGCCTTTCGTGCACAAGGGCTCGTTCTCGGAGATTCAGCGCGCGATTCGCGAGACCGACCCGCCGAGGCCCAGCACGAGGTTGAGGCGCAGCGAGCAGTCAGCCAACGTAATCGCGCCGCGCCACGGCACCGACTCGCGGGCGCTGGTGCGCGGCCTCGAGGGCGACCTCGACTGGATCTGCCTCAAGGCGCTCGAGAAGAACCCAGGCCAGCGCTACGCCTCGGTGGCCGAGTTCGCTGACGACGTGCGGCGGCACCTCGCGCACGAGCCCGTGCTCGCGCGCCGCCCGAGCGCCGTCTACCGGCTGCGCAAGTTCGTCCGGCGCCATCGCGTGGGCGTCGCCGTCGGCCTGCTGGTCGGCGCCTCATTGGTGGTCGCCGCGGCCGGGCTGGCCGAGGCTGCCTCACGTGGTCGCCAGGTCCTGCGTCTGTCGGACGGCACGCGGCTGGACGCCCTGCTCGCCGAGGCCGACGTGTTGCACCCGCCCTATCCCGTCGGTGGACGCTTGGCGGCGATGACGGACTGGAGCGAGCGGGCCGCCGGATTGCTGACGGGGTTGGACGACCATCGCCGCATCGTGTCCCAGCTGACGTCGGCATTGGAGGAGGACCGGTCCGACGGCAGTGCTCGCGTCGAGGACGAGTGGCAGCTCGCCACGCTCGCGCAGCTGATCGAGCGGTTGGAGGGGCTGGCCGTGCTGCTCGACGACGACACCGCGATCACGGAGCACGGCTGGGGCATGTCGAAGCGGCTGGCCTTCGCCCGGGAGCTCGCGGCGAGTTCGAGCGATGGCGGCTCGATCAACGCAGCGTGGAGCGAGGCCCTCCCGAGGATCGAGGAGGCGTACCCCGGGCTCGACGCGTCGCCGCGTATGGGCCTGGTCCCGCTGGGTCCCGACCCGGTCACCGCGCTGTGGGAGTTCGCGCACCTCATGACGGGTGAGTCGGCCACACGTGCCCCCGACGGTCGGCTCGTGCTGACGACTCGGACGGGCGTGGTGCTGGTCCTCTTGCCGGGTGGTTCCTTCTGGATGGGCGCGCAGCCGGACGACGCCACGGCGCGTCAGTATGACCCGAGGGCAATTGGCGGGGAGGGCGGCGAGGGTCCCGTACACGAGGTGAGGCTCTCGCCGTTCCTGATCTCGAAGTACGAGCTGACCCAGGCCCAATGGCAGCGCCTCACCGGCCGCAATCCGAGCATGAAACAGGCCGGTGGCGACACGGCGCGACACCCGGTGGAGGGGGTGGACTGGTGGGTCGCGTCGAACTGCATGGAGCGAGCCGGCCTTGCGCTCCCGAGCGAAGCGCAGTGGGAATACGCCGCGCGGGCCGGCACCCAGACGCCGTGGTCGACGGGCGAGGACCCCGGGGCGTTGATCGGCGCCGCCAACCTGGGCCACGACGACGGCCTGCGAGGAGGGCACGCGGAGGTGGGCATCCTGGCGCCGAACGCGTTCGGGCTGCACGACGTCCACGGCAACGTGTGGGAGTGGTGTCGGGATGCCGCTGGTGACGGGGAGTTCTACTCCCGGAGTCCGGAGCTGGATCCCGTCAGCGTCTTGGATGAGGACATCGGGGGGGCCTCCGTCGGCCGCGCGTACCGAGGGGGGGCCTTCAAGAACCCGCCGTTCAGCGCACGCTCTTCACACCGGATGTTCCGCGCGCCGACCTGGTCGGGCGGCAGCATCGGCATCCGACCCGCGATGCCCTGGGCGGAGTAGGCGGTCGGTGGCGGACGTCACACTCGATCAGTGTGAACGTCGGTTGCTGGTCGGCGGGCAGCTCGGGCTCCTCAGCAGCCAAGGCGTACCGCTGATCGTGTCACCTCGCTCGAACAGCATCACAGCGTCGTGCTCCGGAGTCCGTTGCTGGCCGTGAACCCGGACGGGCCCGAGACGTCCGGGACCCAGAACTGGGAGGTGAGCGAGATGCCCGACGGCAGCCCCGGGTACCAGGCAGCCGTGACGCCGACCGACCCGGCGCCATCGACGGGCAGCGGCACGACGAAGTCCGGGTTCGGCACGAGCAGCCCCTGCTTGAAGGGCGCGCTCAGCTCCGTGATCCCCAGCACGAGGTACGCGAGCGCACCGGGTGAGGCGTCCACCAGCAGGAGCGTCGTCGGCTCTCCCCCCAGCAGCGCGCCCGAACCCGCAAGGCGGGGCGTACCAAGCGCGTTGCCGAGGTCGGTCCACAGCCCCGACGGCGGGGCCCCGCGCTCGAAGGGGCCCATGTCCACGACCGCGCTGCCGCCCAGCGCCCCAGCCACACCCGTGTCGGCCGTGGTCGGGTCGTCGAAGAAGCGCACGTTGTCGTCGAAGTCGGCGTTCGTCCCGAACGGCACGAGTGCGTTGTCACCGGCGTCGACGCAGGGGGAGCCTGGGGTCAGCCGCAGGTCGCCCAGGATCTCGTCCCCGGTGGCCCAGAGCCCGTCGGGCCCTGGGGAGGACGCCTGCACGAAGAGCGGAACGGCGTCGATGTTGCCCCCGCCGTCGACCACGCCGAAGCCACCAAGGCCGCCCTGTGTGCTGCTGGACACCATGCGCGTGACGGTCTGTTGTCCCATGTTGAAGATCTGCGCATCTGAGGGCGCCTCGTTGAGGGCGATGATGCTGTTCGAGACGTCGGTGATGCCGCCGCTCGTGGTGCACAGCCCGCCCCCTGCATTTGCCGCCCTGTTCCCGATGAGCGTCGAGTTGATGACCACCGTCTCGCCGATGACGGTGGCTGACACGCCGCCCTCGCCAGCGGTGTAGTTGTTGAAGAACAAGGACTCCGTGACAAGGAGGTCGCTGTCGAGACTGCCGATGGCGCCGCCGCCCAACCCGCCGTCCTCGGCGCGGTTGGAGATGAAGGCGCTGTCGGTGACTTCGACGCTGGTCTCCCCACGCCGGAGGCCGCCGCCCGCCCGCTGCGCGACGTTCCCGAGGAACGTCGATCCGCTGATCTTCGCGCTGCCGCCGTCGTTGACGACCATGCCGGCTCCCCAGCCGGCGGCGGAGTTGGCCTCGAAGGTGCAGCACCGGACGGTGGGGCTGCCGTTGACGACGAGCATCCCGCCTCCTGAAGCGTGGTAGGCGGGCGCGCCCTCCGGCCCGGCGGCGTTGCCCCCCGTGACCGTGAAGCCGTCGATGATCGCCGTCGCGTCGGTCAGGCTGCCCGTGACGACGTGCCAGCTGTTGTCGACGTTGTCGGCGAACCCCGGGCCGTCATCGCCGAGCAGATCGCCACCGAGCGTCGACACGAAGAGCGATACGTCGCGCGCGTCGGGATCCGGCGCGCCGAGCCCGGCGTACCCTCCTGCGAGCCGTACCCCGTCGAGCAGCTGGAACGTCGCCAGCAGGTCACCGGTACCCGCAGGGTTCGCCGCGTCCAGGTCGGGGCGATACAGGCCTTGTCCCACACGAATTTCGGTGACGCTGCCGCCCGATGCAGCCGCGTCGGCCAGGCCATCCTGGAGGAATCGATACGCGGTCGCCCAGGACTGACCGTCTCCCCCGGGTGGTGCGTCGTCGTCCACGTACACAACGCCTCCCAGGGCTGTACTGGCGCACAGCGCGATCGCACCCAAGGCGCTCAGCATGTGGTTCATCCGGATATTCAAACGCTGTCCTCCGTGAGTGTGTCGCTGCCCGTTCCGTGAGGTTACTCCGATTGACTCCGGCCGGGAGTTTCGCGCCATGATCTGACGGACGTTGTGGGAGTGGCGCCACAGCGAGGTCTTCGTGCCGGCGTCACAGCGCTGTGTACGAAAGCGTCCCGGCCCCGTCGACGGCGGTCCCGGCAGCAGCACGTTCATCGCCCGCGCGATGCGCCGCCCACCCCGATCACGGCGTGGTTCCCTTGATCGCGTTGCTGAGCGCCGCGCCGTGGATCGCCGCCGCGTCCTGGATGGCCCACTGCGCCCAGATCTCGGTGCCGGCTGGCAGGCCCTGGCCCTCTGTGCCAACGTGCCTGAGACAGTTCAGCCCCGCGAGTTTAGTGTAGAGGGCCGCAAGGATGACCGACCATGGCCGAGCAGACGTCTCAGGACCCCCAGGATGCCCCGGACGCCGGGGAGCCCCGTGAGGGGAGCCCGGAGCGGAGCGAAGGGCTCCCCTCACGGGGCTCCGATCCCGACCCGCAGGTGGTACCGCGCGCCGAGCGGCGCCGCTTCACCGCGGCGTACAAGGCTCGCATCGTGCGCGAGGCTTCGGCCTGCAAGCAGCCCGGGGAGATCGGCGCCCTGCTCCGTCGCGAGGGCCTGTACTCGTCGCACCTGGCCTCTTGGCGCAAGCAGCTTCAGCGTCACGGCGAGGAGGGCCTGAAGGGCAGGCGACGTGGCCCCCCGGCGAAGCCGAAGAAGAGCTCACGTGAGGTCGAGCTCG
>QNBX01000172.1 GCA_003644265.1 Planctomycetota bacterium | reverse complement strand
GGCGCGGGCGCGGGCGCAGGCGCGGGCGCGGCAGGTTGCACGCTGCCAGCTTGCGCACTGCCACCAAGTTGCGCGCTGCCACCAGATGCCGCGGGAGGCGCTGTGCAGGAGCACGTCGTCGCCGCCTCGACGTCGCCGCAACCGGTTCCGGATCCTGCGGCCTTCGCGGCCTTCGCGGCCTTCGCGGCCTTCGCGGCCTTCGCGGCCTTCGCGGGCGGCGCGGCCGTAGCGGGCGCCCCGCCGCACACGCTCCCGTCGCGCTCCACGATCACCATCCCCCGGACCACGGCCCGGTCGCGGGCGGCGGGCGTGATCAGCACGTCGGCCGACAGCACGATGGTCCCCGCGACGCGCCCGGACAGCAGGTCCAGCTCGGTGATCAGCCGGCTCACGAGAGGTCGACGCCGCGGGCCAGGATCTCGCCCAGGCGCGGGTCGGGACGCGGAATGACCACGCGCTCCAGCAGCATGCCCGCGGTCGACGCTGCGGCCGCGCCCGCGTCCATGGCGGCGCTGACGTCGGACAGCTCGCCGGTGAAGCTCACCCAGCACTTGCCGCCCAGGCCACGCGCCAGCCCCAGCGAGAGCAGAGAGATGCTGGCCGCCTTGGCCGCCGCGTCCCCCGCCGCGATGACGCTGGCTACGCTCAGGGTCTCCAGCGTGCCCACCGCGTCCAGGCTCTCCGGCACCGCCCCCGGCGCCGACACCAGCGCCAGCAGCGAGGGCTCTACGTTGGGGATGAACAGCCGATCGACCAGGGCCGCCCCCGCCACCTCGACGCCGCGACGCAGGGCCGAACTCAGCTCCTCCACCTGGCCGGTGATCAGGATGATCCAGCGGCCGGGGCTCACCGGACGCGCCACCAGCAGCTGAACCTCGGCCTGCTTGAGCAGGGCGTCGAGCGTGCGGTGCCCCACCGCGATGGACGCGAGCTCCAGCAGGGCGATGGCGGGACCGGCGGCGCCGACGACGGGAGCCATGATCAGGCGCCTCGACCGGCCGCACGGGCCAGCGCGAGCGCGCGCGCGCGCGACACCTCGGAGCGGAACAGAGCGCGATTGATCATGACGCGCTAGCCCCGACCTTCGTTGGGCTGGCCGGGGATGTCGGCCAGGGCCTTGGCGATGGCCTCCTCGGCCACGCGGATGTCGGACTCGCTACCGCCCAGCTGCAGGCGTCCGAAGGCGCCGTAGGGCCGCATGTCGATCAGCTTGATGTCCGCGGCTTTCTCGGCCTCGTTGGCGGCGATCACGGCGTAGGCCGCGGGGTGCACCTCGAGGATGTAGAGCGTCTCGCCGCCCAGCAGCATCATGCCCGAGCGGTTGCGGTTGATCAGCATGGACTGGTAGTCGTCGATGCCCGTGATGATCTCGCTGGTGAGGATGCGCGGCTGCAGCCGGTCGTGCTCCTCGTGCTCCAGGTAGTCGAGGATATGGCGGCCGGCCGAGCGCACCTCGGCCTGGCTCTCGTCGTGCACCTCCAGCAGCCCGAAGGCGCGCTCCACCACCTGCACCGCCGGGCGCACCGAGGTGCTCTTGAGCGCGATGTCGGTCACGCGATTGATGGCGATGCCGGGGGCGATCTCGACGTAGAGCGCCGCCTGACCGCGCACCGGCAGGTAGCCCCGGGCCGTGCTGGCCACGAAGGACGCGAACTGCGGCTGCATCGAGTCGAGGAAGACGTAGCTTCGGAGCTGGACCATGGGGACTCGCGGGTCGGGCGCGCGGGGGTAGGACGCTGCGGGGCGCGGGGGCGGTGAGGGGCTCGGTGCCGGGCGGAGCGACGAAGCCGCGCCGCACAGCCCGGCCACGATGGGCGGCGAGCGGGCTCAGCGACTCGGCCCGGCGGGGCTCAGCGAGCGCCCGCCGGCACGATTCAGGCCGGCTCGCCCTCGGGCTGCGGCAGGATCGACTCGACCTCGCTGTGCGGGCGCGGGATCACGTGCACCGAGACCAGCTCGCCCACGCGGCGGGCCGCCGCGGCGCCGGCGTCGGTGGCGGCCTTCACGGCGCCCACGTCACCGCGCACCATCACGGTCACGTAGCCGCCGCCGATGCGCTCCTTGCCGATCAGGGCCACCTTGGCGGCCTTGACCATGGCGTCAGCCGCCTCGATGGAGCCCACCAGGCCCTTGGTCTCGATCATTCCCAGTGCAATCTGGCTCATGTGCGCTCAGCTCTCCGGGTCCCGCGGGCTGTGTCGCCCGAGGTGCCCATGGGGGTGTGGATCTCAGGTCAGTTTGGACGTCAGGTCGGGAAGCGGGCCGCCCTCATAGAGCGGTCGACGGCGGGACGGCGGGCCGCCCGGCGTGGTCTGCGCTGCGGTGTCGGAGTGAGTGGGCGCGGCCGGAGCAGAGCCGGAGGGCGTGGCCGGGCCGGTGCCCGGGGCGGCGCCGGAGCCCGACGGCGAGGCCGGGTGGGCCGGGTTGCCCAGCCATGCTAGGCGCTCGGGGCTCGGCGCGCGCGGCGCGGGCGTGGGGCCCGAGGTGCCCACGGCGCCGCTGCTGTGGCTGGCGCGCGGGCCGGGCACGGGCGCGGCGGCCTGGGGCGAGAAGCTCATCTCGCGCGGCGGGCCCTGGGCAAAGTCGGGGAACGACTCGACGAAGCCCTCGTAGCAGTAGCCCACGTGCTTGGTGAGCAGCAGGTTGTGGGCGCTGATGTTGTCGGAGGTGATGTTGCCGCCGAACGCGCCGCAGCCCAGGGTCATGGAGGGCACCAGGCCGGTGCCGAAACCCACCGCCCCCTGCGCCGTGGGCGCGTTGATCAGGATGCGATGGGTGGGCTTCTCGGCCACGAAGCGCCAGATGATGTCCTCGTCGCGGCTGTGGATGGCCAGCGTGTGCCCGCGCCCACCAAAGTCGAGGATCTCGATGCAGCGCTCGCAGCCCGCCTCCCAGCCGTCCTCGACGTAGACCGAGAGGATCGGCGAGAGCTTCTCGACGGACAGGGGGTGGTCCCAGCCCACGCCGGTCTCCTCGACCAGCAGCACGGTGGTGGTCTCGGGCACCTCGAAGCCGGCCATGGCCGCGATCTGATGCGGGAACAACCCCACGATGTCGGCGTTGACGCGGCGGCCGCGCAGCACGATGCGCTGCAAGGCCTCGCGCTCCGCCGGGTTGCACCAGTGGGCGCTGTTGGCCGTGAAGGCGGCGCGCACCTGATCGGCGATGGGCGCGTCGATCACCAGCGACTGCTCGCTGGCACAGATGGTGGCGTTGTCGAAGGTCTGGCTGCCCACGATGGCGCGCACGGCGTGGTCGATGTCGGCGCTGCGCTCGATGAAGGCCGGCGCGTTGCCGGGGCCCACGCCGTAGGCCGGCTTGCCGGCGCTGTACGCGGCCCGCACCAGCCCCGGCCCTCCGGTGGCCAGGATCAGCGCGGTCTCGGGCGCCTTCATGGCCTCGTGGGTGCCCTCGAGCGAGGGCGATGCCATGCACAGGATCAGGTCTTCGGGCGCGCCGGCCTCGCGCGCAGCGCGGGCCATGATGGCCGTGGCCTCGCCGATGCAGCGCACCCCCCGCGGGTGCGGGCTGACCACGATGCTGTTGCGCGCCTTGACCGAGATGAGCGCCTTGTACATGGCCGTCGAGGTGGGGTTGGTGATGGGCACGATGGCCAACACCACGCCGTACGGCTCCGCCACCTGGTAGTAGCGGCGCGCGTCATCACGCTGCACCACCCCCACCGTCTTCAGGTCCTTGAGGCTCTCCCAGAGCATGTCCGTGCAGAAGCGGTTCTTCTGGAACTTGCCGACGGGGTTGCCGAAGCCCGACTCCTCCACCGCCAGGTGCGCCAGGGTCTCGCTGGCGGCGCTGCCCGCGCGGGCCATGGCCTCGCAGACGCGGTCCACCGTGACCTGATCGACCCGGCGCCAGCGCTCCCAGGCGACCTGGCTACGACGCACCAGGTCCCGGGCCTCCTGGATCGAGCGCAGATCAGCGTCTTGGAGGATCATCGTTGGCGATCATAGCCAGCGTGCGTTGCCCATGACAGACAGCGTCTTCTGCCACGAAGCTGGCTACCCGTAGAGCGACGGGTGCAACGAGCATGCGACCTCGGCTGCGAGCTGACGCCCGCGCCGGAGCTCCAGCCGAGGGAGTTCAAGAGCCCCTCAGACGACCGCTGGGCTCGAGCCGCTCGCCCGCGGCTACGGAAAGATGCCGAGCTGGCCGTAGCTGTTGGCGACCTTCTCGATCGCCACAAGATAGGCGGCCGTTCGCAGGTCGTTCACGCCGTCATAGCGCTGCTTGGCCGCCTTCATCTCGCCGTAGGCGTCGGCCATGGTGGTCCACAGACCGGAGCGCACCAGATCGACCTCGTCGGCGCCCTGGGCCAGCTCCTGCCGGCGTTCGGGGCTCAGCTTGGCGCCGGTGGCCTCCTCGAGCAGGTCAAGGATGCGGTGGTCGCGCCCCACGTCGAAGCGCTTGGCCATGCGCCCGAAGCGCATGTGACTGATGTTCTTGGTCCACTCGAAGTAGCTGACCGTCACGCCGCCGGCGTTCAGGTAGATGTCGGGGATGACCATCACGCCACGCTGGTTGAGGATCTCGTCGGCCGCGTCGGTGGTGGGGCCGTTGGCGCCCTCGCCGATGATCTTGGCCTGGATGCGCGGCGCGTTCGCGGAGGTGATCTGGTTCTCGAGCGCCGCGGGCACCAGGATGTCGCAGGGCAGCTCCAGGCAGTCGCTGCTCCTGGGCAGCTCCTTGCAGCCGTGACCGAAACCCTGGATGTAGCCGGTCTCGCTCTGGTGCGCCTTGAGCGCGTCGACGTCGATGCCGTCGGGGTTGTAGATCGAGCCGTTGTACTCGCCGATGCCGACGATCTTGGCGCCGCCCTCGTGCTGCAGGATGTGCGCGGCGTGATAGCCCACGTTGCCAAAGCCCTGGATCACGACGGTCTTGCCCTCGGTGCCCACCTTGAGCCCGAGCCGATCCATGTCGCCGTCGTGCTGGCAGGCCTCATGGATGCCGTAGTACACGCCGCGCCCGGTGGCCTCCGTGCGGCCGTGGATGCCGCCCTGGCTCACGGGCTTGCCGGTGACGCAGGCAAATGCGTCCAGCTCGCCGTGGTGGATGGCGGCGTAGGTGTCCACGATCCAGGCCATCTCGCGCTCGCCCGTGCCCATGTCGGGAGCGGGCACGTTGACGCCGGGGCCGATGAAGTTCTTGTGCGCCAGCTCAAAGGCGTAACGGCGCGTGACCTTCTCCAGCACGTCGTCGGACACGCGGTACGGGTTGATGCGCACCGCGCCCTTGGAGCCGCCGAAGGGCACGTTCACCAGCGCGCACTTGAACGTCATCAGCGACGCCAGCGCCATGACCTCGTTCTCGTCCACGTGGTCAGCAAAACGGATGCCGCCCTTGAGCGGCTTGCGGTGGTGGCTGTGTTCGGCACGCCAGCCCTTGAACATCTGCACTTTGCCTTCGACCTGCACCGGAAAGCTGAACGCGTACACGTTGTTGCAGGCCTTGATCTGCGCCAACAGCCCCTCGTCGATGTCGAGGAAGCTGGCCGCCCGGTCGAACTGCCGACCGAAGATGGCGTACATGTCGAGGTCTTCGGTGCAGACGGCGGGCGCGTCGATGGCCATGGTCCGGGCTGTCCTGGAGCAGAGGAGTGCGTAGCAGCGGGCCGTGTCCGGCGGCGCTGACGCGGGGTCGTGCGGGCCGCGGATTCTAACTCGCTCGCCGCGCGCCGGTCACTCCTCGAAGAAGACCGCCGTGCGCTGGCGCGCCACGTCCAGCACGCAACCCAGCGAGGCGCAGGTCGAGAGCACCGAGGAGCCGCCGTACGACACCAGCGGCAGGGTCAGGCCGGTCACAGGCAGCAGGCCGGTGGCGATGGCCATGTTCATCAGGGCCTGGGCGCCCAGCAGGGCTCCAACCCCCACGCAGACCATGCGCCCGAAGGGCTCGCGCGTGCGATGGGCCACGCCCAGTACGGCCGCCGTGAGGGCCGCGTGCAGCAGTAGCACCAGGCCGGTGCCCAGCAGCCCAGCCTCCTCCCCCACCACGGAGACCACGAAGTCGGAGTGGCTCACCGGCAGCCGGTTGGCGCGGTTCTGCAGCCCCTGCCCGAGCCCCGCCCCCGTGAGCCCGCCGCTGCCGATGGCGACGATGGAGTAGTACTGCTGGAAGCCCGTGCCGCGCTTGAACTCGGACAGCTCGGCTTCCATCTCGTCCACCGCGTCCTGGTCCCGCTTGGCACGCAGCGACGAGACCTGCGCCACCTTGGCCGGGGCCGAGGTGATGAAGGCGTCCAGGCGGTCCTTCTGGTACGGCTTGAGCACGCCCGGCACGTGGTAGGCCACCACCAGCAGCCCCAGGCACACCAGGGCCACGCCGAAGATGTGGCTCACGCGCGCGCCGCTGACGGTCACCATGGCCAGGGACATGGGCAGCAGCACCAGGGCCGTGCCCAGGTCGGGCTGGCGCGCGATCAGCAGCCAGGGCACGACCACCAGCGCGCCGGGTCCCAGATAGCTGCTCCAGGTGTTGGTCACGCCTCGGTGGCGCAGGTGTCGAGCCAAGCCCAGCACCAGACCCAGCTTCATGAACTCGCTGGGCTGCAGCTTGAAGCCGAAGGGCATGGGGATCCAGCGCATGCTGCTGGCGCTGGCGGCGCCCGGCATGAAGGGCACGATCAACAGCAGCACGATCAGCGTGCCGTAGAGCTCCCAGGCCGAGTCGAGCAGCCGGCGCGTGCCCAGGCGCATGACCACGGCGGCGCACAGCATGCCAGCCGCGGCAAACAGCAGCTGCCGCTTCCAGAGCCCGGGGAAACGCTCCGCCGTCGAGCTGTGGATGAACACCACACCGATCACCAGCAGCGCCACGGCCGGCAGCACGATGGGCCACTCCAGGTTCAGGCGACGGCGCACGCTCATCGCGGGGCCTCCCCGAGGGGCACCCCCGGCAGGACCTGCTCGGCCAGGTGGCGCCGCATGGCGGGCGTGTCCAGCAGCTTCAGGAAGACCGGCAGGGCCGCCTCCGAACCGTGCAGCCCGCAGTCCTCGACCAGGACCGCGAAGGCCAGACGCGGATTGTCGCGCGGCAGGTAGCCGGCAAACCACGACTGATCGGGCACGTCGTCCACCTCGGCGGTGCCGGTCTTGGCGGCCACCTGGGCGGCCAGGGCGGGGTGGCGCCTGGCCAGCTCGGCGGCCGTGCCGCGCGCCTTCGGGTCGACCACGCCGGCCAGGGCGGCGCGCACAGCGGCCAGGTGCGAGGCGGCCACGGGCAGCGGCACGGCGGGGTCGTCCACCAGGGTCACGTCGTCGATGGCGGCGACGAGTCGCGGCGGGCGCACGAAGCCCGAACCGATGGCGGCCATCATGGACGCCACCTGCAGCGGCGTGACGTCATCCAGAGGAGCCTGCCCGATGGCCAGGCTCATGGCGTCGCGCTGGTCCCACGGCCCGGGGATCATGCCCAGCGACAGCTCGCTGAAGCCCCAGCGCGGGTCGACACCGGCGGCCAGCAAGCGCCGATTGCCTTGCAGCAGAGGCAACGGTCCTCCGAACCCGATCAGGCGCGCCAGGGCCGCGAGGGGCTCGGCGCCCAGCTCTTGCCCCAGGCGGTAGAAGTAGACGTTGCACGAGACCGCCAGGGCCCGGGCCAGGTCGATCTCACCGTGGTTGCCCAGGCAGTGCATGCGCCAGCGCCCCTGACCCAGGCCACCGTCGCAGGAGAAGCGCGTGCCGGCCGTGATGACGCCAGCGCTCAGGCCGGCGAGGGCCGACACCGGCTTGAAGGTGGAACCCGGCGGCGGCGCCACGCCGCGGGCCCCGGCGTAGAGAGCGCGGTGATACAGCAGCTTGGCGGGGTGGCGCTCGGTCTCGTGCAGCTCGGCGCCGTCGAGCTGCTGTCGCGTGGCCCGTGGTCCGCTGGCGGCGACCAGCACATCGCCGCTGCGCGGGTCGAGCAGCACGATCGCGCCGGCCCAGTGCTCGGGCACGCCGGCCGGGTCGCCAGGCACCTCGGGCGCGCGCTGCCAGACATCGACCAGCACGCCCTCCGCCGCCCGCTGCAGCTCCGCGTCGAGGGTCAGGTGCACGTCGCGCCCGCGCCGCGCGACCTCGGCCTCACGCTGGGGCTCACCGGCCGCGTCGAGCCAGCGCGACTCCCAACCGCGCCGGCCACGGAGCTGCGACTCCAGGGCGCGCTCCAGCCCCATCTGGCCGCGCTCCTCGGTGATGCGGTAGTCGAGCTCGCGCACCTGCACCCGCAGCCGCTCGTGCTCGTCGAGCTCCTCGGGCGAGAGGTCATCCAACGACTGCAGCCACGCCAGACGGACCCGGTTGGCCCGCGCCTGCTCATCGTTCTCCTGGGTGATGGGACCCACCCGCCCCACCAGCAAGGCGGCGGTGTCGGCCACGGCCTCGGGGTAGACCCGGCGGTTGCGGGTGGACAGGCCCAAGCCCGGCAGCTCGTCGCCTCGCAGGGCCAGCAGCGTGGCGGCGTCGTAGGAGACCTGGGCCCAGACCTCGATCTGCTGGTGCTCGAACTCGGCCTGCAGGGCCTGCACGCAGTTCCAGCCCTCGCGCTCCAGCACGCCCGCCGTGGACCAGTTGGACGGCAGCCCGGCCTCGCGCGCCACCGTACCCATGGCCCGCTGCGCCACGTCGTCGACCTCCTGCACCAGCTCCGGCCCCACCAACGCGACCAGCCGCGCCCAGGCGTCCGCTTCGTGCGACGCCCGCACCCGCGCGGCGCTCAGACCCTGCTCAAAGCCGGGCAGCTCCGCCACGGTCACCTCAGAGCGCAGCGGGTCCTCGCGCAGCCGAGCGGACAGCTCGCGTGAGACCGAGCGGCCGAACAGCCGCTCGATGTAGAAACCCACCAGGTCGCTGCGCCGCTTGTAGGGCTGAAGCCCGGCCAGCTCCCCCACGCTGAGCGCCCCGAGACTGGCCAGGTCATCGGCCACGCTGGCGCGCACCAGGCTCGGCAGGCGCCAGCGCGCGCCCAGGGTCCACGAGGCGCCCGAGACCAGACCCGACACGGCGCCGCGACGCCAGGCGCGATAGCTGAAGGTGAGGTCGTCCACCGCCTCGGTTCGCGCCAGGGGCACGCCGTCACGATCCAGGATCCAGCCGCGCTCAAACGGCAGCGACGTGACGTGCTTGGAGCTGCGACGGGACTCCCGGCTCCACATCTCGTGCTCGACCAGCTGCAAGCGCACGAGCTGGGCGAACACGGCGGCGTAGCCGAGCATGAGCACCAGGAACACCAGCGCCACGCGCCGACGCCTCACCGGGCAAACACCTCGGCGCGCGCGCGCCG
>QNBX01000171.1 GCA_003644265.1 Planctomycetota bacterium | reverse complement strand
CCGCGCTCCTGTCGCTGCTCGGCACCTGGCTCAACGTCCGCAAGCACCGCGCGTGCTTCGCGGTCTGGACTGTGACCAACATCGTCTGGATCCACGCCTCGTTCACCCACGGCCTGCCCGAGAAGGGCACGCTCCACGCCATCTACCTGCTTCTCGCGCTGTACGGCGCGTGGCACTGGCGCCCACGCCCTGTGGAGGCTTCACCGTGACAACCCGCATCCCACCTGACAGCTTCGACTTCTACGTCCGCCTCGGGCCGACCCGGAGCTACGCCCAGGTCGCCGCGCACTACGGCGTGCACAAGCGCAGCATCGTGAAGTTCGCCACGCGCCACGGTTGGGCGCGGCGGCTGCTCGAGATCGAGACCAAGGCCCGCGAGCGCAGCGAGACGAGCCTCGTGGATGCCGTCGAGGAGATGAACCAGCGCCACATCAAGACGGCC
This sequence comes from Planctomycetota bacterium, assembly GCA_003644265.1. The sequence continues at coordinate 8,918 of QNBX01000171.1, read as the reverse complement.
AAGATGCTCCAGGCCAAGGCCCTCGAAGCGCTGCGGAGCCTCCCCATCGACTCGGCCATGGGCGCTGTGCGCGCCCTCGACCTCGGCTTGAAGCAAGAGCGGCTCATCGCCGGCGAACCCACCGACCGCAGCGCCGTGGCGGTGGAGGACATCATCAAGCGCGAGGCCGCCCGCTGGCTCGGTCCCGCCGGCGCGGACGAAGGTTGGGATGTGTTCGCCGTCGAGCAGCCCGCGATCGAGCCGGTCAACGATGACGGCTAGGCCCATCCACAAGGTCGCGCTGTTCCGGGATCTCGGATACGTGCCGCATCCGGGACAGATCGAGGTGCACAAGAGCACAGCCGAGCGTCGAGTCGTGGCCTGCGGGGTGCGCTGGGGCAAGACGCTGTGCGCGGCTGCCGAAGCCACTGCTGCCGTGCTGGCGCCGTGCAACCACAGCATCGGATGGGTGGTCGCCCCGACCTACGACCTGGCGGACAAGGTCTATCGGGAGATCGTGCGCTTTGCCGTCGAGAAGCTGCGCCACCGCGTCCTCCAGATCCGTGAGTCCGACCGGCGTGTGCTCATGCGCAACCTCGGTGGCGGCGTCTCCGAGATCCGTGCCAAGTCCGCCGACAACCCCACCTCGCTGCTGGGCGAGGGGCTGTCCTGGCTGGTGGTCGACGAAGCGGCCCGTCTTCACCCCCGCATCTGGCAGCACTTCCTGAGCCAGCGGCTCATCGACAAGCGCGGCTGGGCGCTGCTGATCAGCACGCCTGCCGGCAGGGGGTGGTTCCACGAGATGTTCCGCCGCGGACAGAGTACGGACGCAGCCTGGGCTTCGTGGAACAACCCCACCATCAACAACCCGCACATCGATCCCGCCCGCGTGGACGCGGAGCGGGCGCTGCTCCCCGAGCGCGTCTTTCGGCAGGAGTACGAGGGGGCGTTCCTCGAGGGAAGCGGTGCTGTCTTCCGCAACGTGCGCGAATGCGCGACGGGCACATGGCACGAGCCCAAGCCCGAGGAGACCTACGTCGGCGGCTTGGACCTCGCGAAGGTGGCGGACTACACGGTGCTGACGATCTTGGACGCCGACGCAAGGGTGGTGTTCGTCGACCGCTACAACCGTCTCGACTGGTCAGTGCAAGTCGGACGCGTGTACGCCGCGTGCCAGAAGTACAACGACGCCCGCGTGCTGGTGGACTCCACGGGCGTGGGAGATCCGGTTTACGAGAGCCTGTGCAAGGCCGATGTGCGCGCCGAGGGCTACAAGTTCAGCAACGCAAGCAAGTCCGCGCTGATCGACAACCTCAGCCTGATGATGGAACAGGGGCGCATCGAGCTGCCGAACCCCGAGCTGTGTCCCGAACTCGTCGAGGAACTCGAGCAGTTTCAGTTCTCCGTCACAGAGTCCGGCACGGTGCGCTCGGGGGCGCCTGGCGGGCAGCACGACGACATGGTCGTATCGCTCGCCCTGGCCGCCTGGATGCGGCGACACGGGCGCCCACAGCCCGGCCTGACGCTCGACGTCGAGAGCATGCGTCGGATCAGCGCTGAGATCCGGGACAAGCAATTCCGGCGCTGGACCGGCGGCCCCGACCCCTTGCAGGGACGGCGCGGAACTGGACTCATGCCGGACTTCTGACGGGCCTCGCAGCGGGGCTCGTCCAAGCCCTCGCTCTGAGACCCGCCATGCGCATCGCGACCGCGCTCGATCGATACGTCCTCCAACTCCAGGCCGACGGCAGGTCGCCGCTGACCATCGCGCAGATCGAGCGGCACGTGCGGCTGTTCGCGCGCTGGTTGGCCGAGCACAAGCTGCCGACGGACGTTCGGCGCGTGACGCACGAGACCATCTCGCGTGCCCTTGCATCGGACGCCGTGCGACTACGTCTCGACGGGAAGCCGCGGTCGCCAGCCGCGAGCAACGCGATCCGGTCGTCGTTGCGGACCTACTTCGCGTATGTCCACGCCGCTGGCTACTCATCCCGCAACGCCGCCGCGCTGGTGCGTCGGGCGCGCGTGGGGCCGCGACCACCACGCGCGCTGACAGAGGATGAGACCAAGCGGCTGGTAGCGGCACTCGACGAGGCCGAGACGGTCGCCGAGCGACGCGACCGCGTGCTGATCCGCGTGCTGCTCGCGACGGGCGCCCGCATCGGGTCGGCGCTGGCGGCGACGACCGACGACGTCGACCTCGCGGTCGGCACGCTGCACCTGCGCCAGATGAAGGGCGGCGGCACGCAGTCGGTGCCACTCGATCGACCAACCCGGCGCCTGCTGGCCAAGCACGTGGCCGGGATCGGGCCAGGGCCGCTGTTTCCGTCGCGCCAGGGCGGGCCCGTCTCGCGGCGGGTCATCGCCTTGCGGTTCACCGACTGGCTGCGGCGGGCGGGGATCGACCGGATGGCGTCGCTGCACGCCTTGAGGCACACCCGCGGGCACGAGGTATACCGCGAGACCAGAGACGTGCTAGCCGTGGCGCGCGCCCTCGGCCACCGGAGCGTGTCGTCGGCGGCGATCTACGCTGGCGGCATGCGATAGTGGTGCGCGCCGTCCCATCTCCCTCGGCCTGCCCTAGTGAGCAACGATGACCGCCGACCCCCGACCTGGCAAGAGCAGGTGTGGGAGACGCGCGCGATCATGCGAGAGGTGTGCTCGGACGTGGATCATCCGGGCCTCCTCGGTGACGCCCTCAGCATGGTGGCCATTGCGTCGTCTCCACCGCTCACGGCCCGTGACATCTTCAGTCTCGGAGTATCCGTCTTCTCCCTACGAGTGGCCCGCCCCTTCCTCCCGAAGGGCAGGCCTGCGGATGTGCGCGACGTTGAGACACTCATCGGCGTGAGCGCTGGATGTATCGCTTCCAACGCACCAGCGATAGCGAGCGCCGCTGGGTTCCGCATCACGTCTCTGGCGATGGGCGCCCTGCGCGTCGTGATGGAAGAGGGGCGGTCAGACCTAGCGGCCACCGACTCCCGCTTCTCGAGGCTCGCCAAGACGACGCTTGCCAAGCAGCAGGAACCGCTCGCTCAGCATGAGCGATGCGTGACGCAGTCGGTTCTCGCCTGGATCACCAATGCACTGCGACCTTCAATGACCGCCGTCGATGCTGGCGGCGAGCGCGCTGCGCAGCATGCTGTTGAACTCGTGCACTGGCACGACATGCTCTGGGATGAGTTCGTCAAGCCAGTGCTCCCCAGCGCAGCGCAGATGGCCAACACGATCCTGGTGGCGACTCAACGGAAAGGCATGCAGGCCAACATCAGGGACCGAGCCGACGTCGCGGACGACCTCTGGAGCGAGTGGGTTGCAGGCTTGTTCGCGTCAGACGAACCTACGACGCGAAAGCGTCGCCTCTCTGTGTATGTCGGGCGCGATGGAGGGTTCAAATTCGACGGGCGCGGGTTCCTCGATCGAATAGGTAGGGCAGCTCGCTTCAACGCTAAGACCGAGTCAGGCCCCGAGGGCATGACCCGCCACTCACTTGAGCACGGCAAACTGGATCACCACCCGGCCAGCATGGCCTCCTCGGCAGCCGAACTCGCGAGCAGTCGCGAAGAGCAGGTGCTGCACCAGCAGGTGGTGGATGTCCTGCTCGCCGCAGCCACCGACGAGATCGATCGAGAGGAACTGAGGCTCCTCCAAGAGGAGGGAATGAGCCGACGGGCCATCGCAAAGCGCCTTGACCTCAGCGAGGCCGCCCTCAGGAAGCGAGAAAAGAGACTCAAGAACCGGGCGCTAGCTATCGCGCCGCCGGCACTCAAACGCCGCATTCGCGACTTGATGGGCGAATAGGGCCTGGCTGGAGTTTTTTCTCCAGGTTCTGGTTCGCAGTCCCAGTTGCCGGACCCATCCCCCGGCATGGACACGAACCAACTGCAACGCTGCCTGCCTCCACCGAGGTTGCTCACTACCACGGACCTGTCCCAGATGCTGGGGCTCTCGGTCCGGACGACTCGCCGCTACCTCCGCGACGGAGTCCTCCCTGGCACACGACTACGCGGCCGATGGTACGCATCTCGTGAGGCCATCATCGAACGGGTGGAGATGCTATCGACCCGTCACCGAGCGGCGGAGGTGGACGCATGACTGCCCTCCGCAACGCAGCCCTCGCCTACGCCAAGCTGGGCTGGCAGGTGCTCCCGCTGCATGGGATCCGCGACGGCAGCTGCTCCTGCGGCAAGCCCGCCTGCTCGTCCCCTGGGAAGCACCCTCGCACGGAACACGGGGTGAAGGACGCCACCGACGACGTAGAGCACGTCGAACTGTGGTGGTCCCGCTGGCCCGACGCCAACATCGGCATCGCCACCGGTGAGTCCTCCGGCTTCTGGGTCCTCGACATCGACATGAAGGTCGACCAGAAGACGGGCGAAGTGCTCAAGGACGGCGAGGCGGCCCTGCGCGACGCGGGACTCGACGTGCACAGTAACGTCGAAGGCTGCACCGGCGGGGGCGGGCGCCATCTGATCTTCGCGTGGGACAAGGACGCGCCGCCCGTCGGATGCAGCAGCGGCTCGCTCCCGAAGGACTGCGACGTGCGCGGCAACGGCGGCTACATCGTCGCGCCGCCATCCACGCACGCGAGCGGGGTCGCCTACTGCTGGCGATCGTCTCCCATGGATGGAGACCCGGGCGCTGCGTCACCGGCCCTGCTATCGGCTGTCCTCGGCGTGAACAGGGCAGCGCCCTTATCGGTCGTTGCCCGGGGGACGCTGCCCGCTGTGGCGGCTCCAGCGGCACCTGAGCGAGTCGACCCCGAGCTTGCCAAGGCGCTCGCGGCCATCCCGCCCGCCGTCGGCTACGAGAACTGGATCGCAGTCGGCATGGCGCTGCACGACGAGACCCATGGGTCCGAAGCCGGCTTCGCGCTCTTTCACGGGTGGTCTGCGAGGGCCGCCGGCAAGCAGACCCCGTCCGGCAAGGACGCATACAGCGGCGAGCCGTCGTGCCGCAAGAAGTGGAGATCGTTCAAGAGTAGATCTAACCCCATCGGCAGGGCGTCCCTCTTCGACCTAGCCATCAAGCACGGTTTCAGTACCGCCACGGCGCTTGGCCCTCCATCTAGTCGACCGCGTGCGTCGAAGCCAGAGGAGGGCGCTACACACTCGACATGCGGTTCGGTCGTCCCGGCATGGAAGCCGTTTCCGACGCACCTGCTCCCCACACCGCTGCAGGAGCTGGCGGAAGAGGGCGCAGCAGCCATCGGCTGCGATCCGAGCGCCATCGCCCTTCCGGCACTGGCCACCGCTGCGGGAGCCATCGGCAACGCCCGCCGGGTACGCATCAAGGCGAGTTGGAGCGAGCCCCTTGTGATCTGGGCCGTCTTCATCGGCCTGTCGGGCAAGGCCCGCAAGTCGCCCGCCATCGAGTTGGCCACCCGCCCACTCTGGGAGGCCCAGCTCATCGCAGCTCGCGAGTTCGAACAGGAGATCAAGAAATACGAGAAGAAGTCAGCGGCCTTCGAGGCCAGGAAACGGGGACGCGGAGAGAAGGCCGCTGCGGTGCTCGAACGCGCTGAACCGCCCACGGTGCCCACATGCAAACGGTTCGTCGTCAGGGATCCGACGATCGAAGCCCTCGCTCCGATCTTGAAGGAGAACCCGCGGGGACTGCTCCTTGCACGCGACGAACTCAGCGCCTGGCTCGGCGGCTTCAACCAGTACAAGGCCGGCCGCGCCGGATCCGACGTGGCCAACTGGCTCGAGATGCACGGTGCCGGTCAGTTGCTCGTAGACCGACGCACAGGTCGATCCATGATCCTCGTACCTCGAGCGGCTGTGAGCTTGACGGGCATGATCCAGCCGAGGGTCCTGAAAGACAGTCTCAACCCTCAGTTCATGGCGTGCGGGCTCGCTGCGCGGCTTCTGTTCGCCCACCCCCCGACGACGCAACGCAGATGGTCCGATGCCGAGGTGAGCTCCAAGACCACCGAGTCGATGGCCCGCACCATCCAGCGCCTCCAAGCCCTGGAACTCGATCTGGATCCTAGCGGTGCCCCGGTACCAAGCGACATCCGGATGTCGGGGGAGGCGTTGGAGATGTTCAAGGCGTTCGTCGATCGCCACGGGCTTCGAACGACTGATGCGGATGACGACGTTGCGGCGGCGATGGCGAAGATCGAGGGATATGCTGCGCGCCTTGCAGGTGTGATCCACTTGGCGCGGCTCGTCAACGGCAACGACGTCGCGTCCGACGAGTTGGACGGCAAGAGCATGCGTTGCGGCATCGCACTCGCCGACTGGTTCGCGTACGAGGCGGATCGTGCCTACGCGCTCCTCGTTGAGACGGAAGGTGCGGCCGATCAGCGGGGCCTGATCGAACTCGTCCGTGCTCGAGGCGGGAGGATCACGGCGCGCGAGCTCACGGCGGCCCGCCGCAAGTACCGAGCAGCAGGCACTGCCAAGAAGGCCCTCGACGACCTGGTCACTCAAGAGATCGGGGAGTGGGTCGAGCAGAAGCCCGCTGGTCCCGGTCGCCCGTCGACGGTCTTCGTGCTCCGCCCCTCGCCATCGGAGGGAGGCGCCGACGCCCTGGTTGTCGCCCCCTCGGACGACAACGGGCCGCCTGACCCCGGCTGCACCGGCGAGAGTGCAGCGGCAGGCGGCGACGGTGGTAGCGGTAACACAACTCCGGAGCCCGCCAGCGCGTGTGGAATTTCGTTACCGCTACCACCCCACGGCACCGCGGATGCACCCTCGACTGAGGGCCGACGACCTGCGCTTGAAATGCCTGCAACGACGCCTTCTGTGCAGTCAAAGGCCGAGGACGGCGTCGTGGCCGCCCCTCAAGGAGCTCGCGGGGACTTCGCTGCTGCGGACAGCGAGCCAGACCATGAGGTGGTAGCGGTAACAGAACCCCCCGTGCAGCCACCAGGTCCTGAGACCCGGACCGCAGATCTGGAGGCGGCACTCGCTTCCGCCGTCGACGCGGGGGACGAGGTGGCTGCGAGGGGCGCCTGGGCGCAGCTCGCCGCCGCCGTGGGCGACGACGTGGCGACCCAGATCGAGGCCGAGGCTCGCCTGGACGCTGCGGAGCGGGCGCCATGACACATGCCCCGTCCATCCGCGACCTCGTGGTCACCCCGGTCCCGCCAGCCGACCAGGCCACCGGCCTGCGCGCCTGGCTGAGGTTCACGGTCGACGACCTGCTCGCAGTCGACGGCGTCGCGTTGCGCATCGGCGCCGACGGCCAGTCCTACCTTCAGTGGCCGGCCCGAGGCCCGCGCGACCGCCGCCGCTACCTCGTGCGCCCGCCGTCCGAGGAGGCGCGCCACGCGATCGAGACCGCGGTCTTCGCCGAGTTGGAACGCCTGGCGGAGGGCGCGCGGTGAACCGCCCTCCCGATCCCCCAGCCATGGACCCCGCCGACAGGCAAGCGGAGATCGCCCGGATCCTGGCCCGCGGCTGGTGGCGAGTGTGGCTCTCCAGGAACAGCCTGGATGCCTTGGCCCCCAAGTTGCCCTCGTGTGCGAGCGCCGTGGACGCGGCGCAGATCCCACATGAGGAGGCCCATCGATGACCCGCTCCGAGATCCCGCCCACCCGCTCGCCCCACCATCGGCCCGCCGCGACCTGCGAGGTCTGCCACGGCCACCCCGGCTGGTTGCGCGTGCGCGTCGACCGCGTCGCGAGCGGGCCTGGCGTCGCCTTGGTCTGCGGGCCGTGCGGGCTGACGCTCCAGGTCGAGGGTCGCGGGCTCGCGATGGAGGCCACGCCGTGACCCGATCAAAGTCCCCCACCCTTGCGGCCCAAGTCCGCGCGCTCCAATGCGCCCCCGCCGACGACCTGGTCGCCCGCTATCGGGAGCGGTTCGGCGCCCAGCCCGCCAGCTCCCGGCACACGTGGCTGTTCCGCAGGCTGGCGTGGCAGCTCCAGGCCGACGCGCATGGAGGACTGTCTGACCGCGCCCAGCAGCGGCTCGATGCCCTCATGGCGGAGCTGCCAGCGCCTCCGCCGCCGGACGCCACGACGCGCACCACCCGCATCCCCGGCATCCGCCGCAGGGGTGTCCTTCAGCCGGGCACCGTCCTGGACCGCGAGTACAAGGGCCGCACGGTGCGCGTGACCGTGCTCGACGAGGGCGTCGAGTGCGAGGGCATGCGCTACACGAGCCTCACGGCGGTCGCCCGCGCGATCACGGGCAGCAAGAGCGTGAATGGGCGCTTGTGGATGGGCTTGACCAAACGGAGCCGCGACCGATGATCGCCCGGCCGAAGACGCAGGCGCCCCCGACGGTCACGGTTGGCATCTACACCCGCAAGTCCGTCGACAAAGGCGACAGCGGGGAGTTCGGATCCATCGAAGCCCAGCGCGCCGCCGTCGAGGGCTACATCGCCAGCCAGCGTGAACAGGGATGGTCCGCACTGCCGACGGCCTACGACGACTTGGGTGAGTCCGGCGCCAACATGAACCGCCCGGCCTTCCAGCGCCTGCTGACCGACGTGGAGGCGGGGCTCGTCGACCTCGTCGCGGTGTACCGCCTCGACAGGCTGTCCCGATCCCAGCGTGACTTCCTGGAGCTGATGGACTTCCTGGAGCGCCACGGGGTGACGTTCGTGTCGGTGACGGAGCGGTTCGACACAACGACGCCTATGGGCCGCTTCGCGCTCGGCATCACCATCCAGGTCGCCCAGCTTGAACGCGAGACGACCGCGCTGCGCGTCCGCGACAAGATCCGTGCCACGCGCCGGCGCGGAGGCTGGACCGGCGGACACCCGCCCCTCGGTTACGACGTGGTCGACGGGCAGCTCGTGGTCAACGAGACCGAGGCAAGCCAGGTGCGCGAGGCGTTCCGGCTCTACCTCCAGCTCGGCTCGCTCCTGAAGGCCACCGAGGCACTGAACAGCCGCGGCTTCACGAGAAAGACTTGGACGATCAAGCGGGGCACGCTGCGCGTCGGCGCGCCCTGGACCAAGAGCAGCCTGCGCAACCACCT
>QNBX01000170.1 GCA_003644265.1 Planctomycetota bacterium | reverse complement strand
TCCCAGGCCCTTCTTCGGGCGCCCGTGGGCAGCTCCCGAGCGGCGCGACGAGGTGGAGGAGCTGCGGCGTGAGCTCGACCCACCGGACGCGGCGCGGCGGGAGCCGGACGCGACGGGCGCGGCAGCGCGGCTTGGCGCGGCGCCGCGGGCGGCGGGCGCAGCGCGGGCCGGTGCGCCGGATTGGGTGGCCGGCGCAGGCGCGGACGGCACGACGATCGGCTCGCCGCAGGACGGGCACTTGCCCTTGCGGCCGGCCAGCTCGTCCTTGGCGCTGAAGGACGCATCACAGGCGTCGCACGTGACCTTGATCATGCGGGCGGCTTCCCCGGGTGGACTGGTGGCAGGTGTGTGGGTGCGCGCCGGCCCGCGGGCAGGGGGCGCCGGAAGCGCACACCGCCGGGGGGCGCCGGACGCGGCGCGCTGGAGCCCGAAGCGGGATGGCCCAGGCTGGCGGCGGCCGCGACGGGCTGGCCGGCGGGAGACGCGGCGGCGCTCGCGGGTGCGAAGGTGCTCGCCTCGGGCAGAGGCTCCAGGGCCTCCAGCTCGGTCAGCTCTTCAAGCTCTTCGAGCTCTTCCATTGGCTCGAGTTGCTCAAGCGCGGCGGCTTCGGCGGCGGCCGCGTCGGCTTGCTCGCGGGCGGCCTGCTGCTCGGCGGCGACGCGTTCGGCCTCGGCCTGCTCTTCGGCCTCCGCGGCGGCGCGGGCAGCCTCCTCGGCGGCGGCGGCTTCCTCGGCCTGGCGCGCGGCCTCCTGCTCGGCGGCCAGGCGCAGCGCCTCGGCCTCCGCCTGGCGCTCGGCCTCCGCTGCGGCGCGGGCGGCCTGCTCGGCGGCCTCAGCCTGGGCCCGCTGCTCGGCGGCCACCTGCTGGGCACGCTCCAGGATCTGCGCCACGCTGGCGTCGGTCAGTCCGGCCGACCACTCCAACGCATCCAGCTCGGAAACGGCGTCCTCATCCAAGGCGGCCACCGCGTCCAGCGCCCCGGGCTGCGACAGCTCGGGGCCGTCGGGCGAACCCCCGGCCTTGGCGCTCTGCAACCGGCGCAGGGCCTCCCGGCGCTTGTTGGCCGCACGCGTGAGGGCATCGTCCAGGCCGGCAGCCTCGGCGGCGTGCCGCTCGGGTGGCAGCTCCTCCAGCTCAGGCAGCTCTTCCAGCTCTTCGATGTCCTCCAGCTCCTCCAACTCCTCCAACTCCTCCAGCTCCTCCAGCTGCTCGTCCTCGGGCGCGGGCTCGAGACCGGCCATGGCCAGCACGTCGGCGTCCGAGAGCTCGTCGGCCGGCAGCGCGTCGCGGCTCAGCTCGAGCGACTCGCTGCCGTCGGCGTGGCGCGTGCGCGTCCCGCTGCCGGGCGAGAAGGCGTCGCCCTCCGGCTGCTTGTAGATCACGAGCACGTCGCCGATCTGGACCTGATCGTTGTGGTCCAGGTCGGACATCTCGCTGCGCCGGCCGTTGATGGAGACCTCGCCCTTGACGGCCGTGACGCGGTAGCCGAAACGCAGGGGCTTGAGCTCGACGCGGCTGCCCAGGGCCGAGCGATGGGTCAGCACCACGTCGCAGCTCGGGTTGCTGCCCAGGACGACGACGCCGTCCAGATCCACGGGCCGGGGGCCGCTGCCTTCGTTGACGATGATGCGGGCCATGGTGCTCTTGATCCTGCGGGACGACGGGAGCGCGGCCAGACAGTCTAGCGAGGAGGCCGCGCCACGTCCCGCGAAGCTCTCTGGCGTCGGGCGCCCCGGCCGGTTTGGGCGGCCTGGGATGACCGGCGGCGCGCGTCTCGGCCGCCTCCACCGGGGCGAGCCGACTGGCGTCGCGGACCTCGGCACCATCCACCAGGGCGGGCCGACTGGCGTCGCGGACCTCGGCACCCTCCACCAGGGCGGGCCGACTGGCGTTGCGGACCTCGGCACCGTCGACCTAGGATCTGGGCGCTGGGGAGTCTCATGACCCCGCGCCCTCCCCCCGCCGCCGCCGCCTCCCCGGTCGGCAAGTCGCCCCGTTCAGAGGATCCTCGTCATGCCTACCCTCAGCCATCCCCTGCGCCACGTCGCCCGCCTCGCGCTGGCCACCCTGGCCCTGCTGACCCTGCTGCTCGCGCCCCCCACGGCGGCCCAGGAGCTCGCTGCGGACATCGAGCTGCCGGAGCTGACGGCGGCCGCCGAGGCCATGGACGACGCCACACTGGCGACCGAGATCGCGGGCTGGATGACGCGGGTGGAGACGCTGCGGGATGCCGCCCAGGCCGCGGCTGACGACGCCCCGGACACTCCGGCGGAGGCCCCGGCCATGCCGGGCGGGAGCGCGGACGCGGAGCCCGCGGCGGAACCCGCGCCGGACCCCGTGGCGCTGGCCGAGGCCGAGCTGGACCACGCGGTGCAGCGCCTGACCGCCCTGGTCGCCGTCATGGACGCGCGCGGCGGCGACGCGGCCGATGCCCACGCGCTGCTGACAGAGTTCGGCGAGATCACGGTCTCGACCCTGGAGCTGTCCACGCTGCAGGCCCTGGCCCAGCGCTGGATCGATGAGGGCCACCTCTGGGTGGAAGAGGACCTGCCCGGCGTGCTGGCACGCATCGTCGCGGCGCTGTTCGTGCTGCTGGCGTTCCGGCTGCTGGCCTCTATCGTCAAGCGCATCCTCGACAAGACCCTGTCGAGTTCGCGCCTGAACGTCTCGACCATGCTGCGCCGCTTCTTCGTGAACATCAGCGGCAAGGTGGTGATGGTGTTCGGCCTGCTCTTCGCACTGGGCGCCCTGGGCGTGGAGCTGGGGCCGCTGCTGGCCGGCCTGGGCGTGGCTGGCTTCGTGCTCGGCTTTGCCCTGCAGGACACCCTGGCCAACTTCGCCTCCGGCATCATGATCCTGCTCTACCGGCCCTTCGAAATGGGGCACATCATCACCGCGGGCGACGTCACCGGCACGGCCGAGAAGCTCACCCTCGTATCGACCACGCTGCTCACGCCGGACCACCAGCGCATCATCATCCCGAACAATCTGGTGTGGAGCGGCATCATCATCAACATGACCAGCCAGCCGGCCCGCCGCGCTGACACGACGGTGGGCATCAGCTACGGCGACGACATCGACAAGGCCATCCGCGCCATGCGCGAAGTCTGCGAAGCCCACCCGCTGGTGCTCAAGTCGCCCGAGATGGACGTGATCGTGTCCAACCTGGGCGACTCGTCCGTGGACATCACCGTGCGGCCCTGGGTCATCCCCGACAACTACCTGCCCGCGACCGCCGATCTGCGCAAGCTGCTCAAGCAGAAGCTGGACAGCGTGGGCATCACGATCCCGTTCCCCCAGCGGGACGTGCACGTGTACAAGCACGACGCGCCCGAAGAGGCTGACGAGGCTGCGCAGAGCTGAGGGCCGCGCTCAGGCGGGCTCGAGCCGGGCGTACTCGGCCATCAGCAGCTTCTCGCCGAAGCGTTGGAAGCGCACGCGGATGCGCGCCGAGGGGCCGTCGCCGCGCACCTCCAGCACGACGCCGGGCCCGAAGTGCGCGTGACGCACGGCCTGGCCCTTGCGCGGCACGGCGCAGTCCACGTCCAGGTAGTCGTCGGGTGAGGGTGTGAACTCGGGCTCGCTCACCTTGGTGTCGTGCCGGGCCCAGTGGTCGCCCCCCGCGCCGCCGCTGCCCCAGGCGCCGCCGAAGCCCTTGCCGGCGCCCTCGCGGTCGTCGAGCGTGAGGTGCTCGGCGGGCAGTTCGGCCAGGAAGCGGCTGGGGGCGCTGGCCATCCACTGGCCGTGCAGCATGCGCCGGCCCGAGCGGCTGAGCGTGAGGCGACGCATGGCGCGCGTCATGCCCACGTAGCAGAGCCTACGCTCCTCCTCCAACTCGGGGGCCGACTCCAGCGAGCGCTGGTGGGGCAGCAGGCCCTCCTCCATGCCCACCAGGTAGACGTCGGGGAACTCGAGGCCCTTGGCGCTGTGCAGCGTCATCAGCGTGAGCTTGTCGCCCTCGTGCTGGTAGCGGTCGACGTCGGCCACCAGCGCCGTCTCCTCGAGGAAGCCGCCCACGCTGGGGTCCGTGGCGGCGCGGGTGTACTCGGCCACGGCGGTCACCAGCTCGGCCACGTTCTCGAGGCGGTCGGCGCCGTCCTGGCCGCCGAAGTCGCGCAGGTAGGGCTCGAAGCGCGTGGCGTCGATGACGGCCTGCAGCGTGGCTTCGGGCGAGCGCTCGGCCATGCCCGCGGACAGCTCGTCCAACAGGGCCGTGAACCCCAGCAGGGCCTTGCGTGGTTTGGCCGTCAGGCCCGGCACCTCGGCGGCGCGGGCGGCGGCCTCGCGCGGGCCCAGGCCCAGGGGCAGGGCCCAGGCGCGCAGCTTGGTCAGTGAGGTCTTGCCGATGCCGCGCGTGGGTACGTTGACCACGCGCAAGAAGGCCACGGCGTCGGCGGGGTTGGCCAGCACCTTGAGGTAGGCCAGCAGATCCTTGACCTCCTTGCGCTCGTAGAACTCGACGCCGCCCACGATCTCGTAGGGCAGGTTGTGCAGGCGCAGGGCCCGCTCCAGCCCGCGCGAGAGGGCGTTGGTGCGGTAGAAGACCGCCATGTCCGCCAGCGGCGTGCCCTCCTCGCGGCGCGCCTGGATCATGCTGACCACCGCGTCGGACTCGGCCTCCTCGTCGTGGCAGGCCAGCAGCGTGATCTTCTCGCCGTCGCCCAGCTCGCTCCAGAGCGAGCCCAGCAGGCGCCCGCTGTTGTTGGCGATGACGTCCGACGCCGCCGCCAGGATGTGGTTGGTGCTGCGGTAGTTCTGCTCCAGGCGCACCGTGTGGGCGCCCGGGAAGTCGCGCTCAAACTCGAGGATGTTGCGCACCCGCGCGCCGCGCCAGCGGTAGATCGACTGGTCGGGGTCGCCGGTGGCGCACAGGTTGCCGTGCCCCGCGGCGATGTCCCGCGCGATGCGGTACTGCACCATGTTGGTGTCCTGGTACTCGTCCACCAGCACGTGCCGGAAGCGCCGCTGCCACTTCTCCAGCACGTCCGGATGCTGCTTGAAGAGCTCGACCGAGCGCAGCAGCAGGTCGTCGAAGTCGACCGCGTCGGCGGCGGCCAGGGCTTCCACGTAGCCCCCGTACACGCGCCCCACGATCTGGTCGTAGTGCGAGAGCGCCGAGCCCTCGGCCTCCTCCACCGGAATGCCGTCGTTCTTGAGGCTCGAGATGGCCGCCAGCAGCCCGCGCGGGCGATAGGTCTGGGTGTCGAGCCCCAGCTGGTTGCACAGATCCTTGAGCAGGGTGAGCTGGTCGTCGCTGTCGTAGATGGAGTAGCCGCGCGGCAGGCCGATGCGCTCCCCATCCACCCGCAGCAGCCGGGCGCAGAACGAGTGGAAGGTCGAGACCGTGACCTTGCCGTCCCCCACCAGGTCGACCACACGTTCGCGCATCTCCCCCGCCGCGCGGTTGGTGAAGGTGATGGCCAGGATGCCGTGGCCCGGCTCCCCGCGCTCGATCAGATGGGCGATGCGCCGGGTGATCACGCGGGTCTTGCCCGAGCCGGCGCCAGCCACGATCAGCAGGGGCCCGTCGCCCCAGGTCACGGCCTCGCGCTGGGGTGGGTTGAGGTCGTCAAGCAGCGGAGAGTCGGTCACGAAGCGGGCCCTGGAGGAGCGGCCATCATAGGGGACCGGCAGGGCGCGACGGAGGGGCGAGGGGGTGTGCATGCGGGCGGAGCGGTGGCACGTGAGCGCTGCGGGGCCGGAGGCTGGGCGGCCCGTGGCGGACGCGGTGGCCCCGCCACGTAAACGGGGCCCCACGACCGCGAAGGTCGTGGGGCCCCGAGGGTGTTGCGGGTGGCGCTCCGGCTTGCGAGAGCCGCGGGTGCGTGCCGGGCCGAAGTACCAGACCGCAGCGGTCGGCCTCTGGCCGCCGAGTGACGGCCCCGGGCAGCAGCCCCGCTGCTTCACGGTGCTCCCAATCCGACGCCGCCACCCGGGCAGAACTCAGATCATTGGGTGACCGCCTTGATCGCGTTGGACATGGCGACGCCTGTGCCCGCCACGCTGTCCTCGTCCTGGAGCAGCCACTGCAGCCAGATTTCAATGCCAGCGGGCAGGCCCGGGGGGACAGGAAGACTCAAGGAGATCTGACCAGCAGCGCTCGTCTCGAACCTAAGATAATCGTTGGAGAAACCGGGCACGACCGTGCCGCCCCAGAAGGGCGTCGGATCACTCTCCAGGTTCCAGAAGAGCCCGGCATACGCCATCGGCGCTGCATTGCTCAGATCAAGCGGGTTGCTGCTGCCCGCGGTCATATCGCCGGAACCGACGAACAGTGGCTCACCGTTGACGCCAGCCAGAGCAAAGCCTTCGTTGCTCCAGGCGCTGGGCTCGCACTCATCCAGGATGCCGTTGGCGTTGGCGTCCTGACTCAGGCCGGAGGCCAGGTCCAGCTCATCGTCGATGCCGTTCTCGTTGCAATCGAAGCCCGGCAGGGGGATCAACTCGATCTGCGGGTTGAAGGAGCATGTACCAAACGGGACAACCTCGCAGAAGTCTGAGATGACGCCAGTGTCGCTCACGAAGAGACTGAGCGAACAGGTCGAACTCACACTGAGGTACTCGTTGGTACCGATGGGGGCTCTCTTTGCCGACACGCCCAACCAGTTGTTGGCCGCGGCGAAGGCGTTGATCGAGTCCTTGAAGGCATCGATCACATCCTTGACGTCGAAGGACCCGTCGCCATTGTAGTCGTCGCTGACGCCGGGCACGTGCACGTAAGACGCAGCGACGGGGCTGTTGCTCAAGCTCCACCACCAGTCGGTCCCGCTGGGCGGGCCATTAATGAGGAACGTCTGAGGACTGCTTGAACCCGTCGCGCCGGCGCAGGGAGAGGGAATGACGGGGCAACCATCGCTCACACGCAAGAGCAGGTTCGGGGAGCCGTTAAGGCCCGTCAGCGCACCCGGCGTCGCGTCGGCAATCAGCCCAGCCTTGACGACCGCAGGTGTTGCAGGGCCGTTCACCCTCAGCCACAGGGACGCAGCACCCGCTGCGATGGCTGACGACGAGTGCGTGCCGCCTTGCGTGACGACGCCCCCAGTCACGGCGCGTTCCACGTCCACACCCGGAGCGAGGAGGTCGACGCAGGTGCCGTAGCTACTGAAATAGGCCCTGGCGTCGAACTGGTCCGTAGCGCCCACGGTGATCGTATCAGGCATAGAGCCGGGGAAGGACGAGCACGCATCCTGGTTCCCGTTTCCGGCTGCCACGACAACCGTCAGTCCATCTCCCGTCGTTCCATCTCCGTTGATGTCGTGAATGAGGAGATCGATCTCGGCTTCAATCGCCGCGTCGTACCCGCCACCAAAGCCGAGGCAAACCACAGCGTTGCCCCCCACCAGCTGGTAGTTGCCCCTGATCCATTGCAGTCCAGCTACGATATCTTGGCTCGACCCCGAGCCGGAGGCGCCAATCACCTGGATGGAGACGAGCTTCGCGGTCTTGTCGACGCCGTGGATCGAGCCACCGACGAGACTGGCTATGCCCGTGCCATGTCCGTTCGGATCCGTAGTCGAACCCCAGCCCACGCTGGCGCGGTCTCCGAACTCCGGGTGGGTCGTATCGATGCCCGTATCCACGATGTACACCGTCGTGGGAGCGCCCGTCGGGCAATCGGGGCTAAAGCCGCCATCCAGGGGCAGGTTGGCCTGGTCGATGCGGTCGAGGTGCCACGGCACCTGATTGCCGCAAACACGCACGAGCTTGTTGGTGCTCTGCTGGTCCACCGGAAAGGTAATCGCATTGACAGTCGCCTCTGCCACAAGTGCAGCCTTGGCTGTGTCAGGCCATGGAGCCGGATTCACACTCAGCCACTTGGACGCGACACCTGCGACGATGGCAGCCGATGCGTCCGTGCTCGATTGCGTCATGGCGCCGCCCCCATGAGCGGCGCCTCTCACGTCGACGCCAGGAGCAAACAAGTCGATGAAGCAAGTTCCGTAGTTACTGAAGGACGCCTTGGCGTCGTCTCGGTCGGTCGCGCCGACGACGATGGCGCTCCCAGAACCCACAAAATCGCAGTCCGATGCACTGGAATCGCCAGCGGCAACGACAACCGTCAACCCAGCGGCGCTGAGCTCTTCCATACTCCCGATTGTCGCGTAATTCTCGAGCACATGAAAGCTCATTGATGAACTATCGATCAAGACCACACCCTGTTCCACATTCGGGAGCATGTACGCCCCTTGATCGTTGACCCACTCCAGCGCGTCCATGACGGCTGTCAGCGACCCCGAGGGGCCATACCCTTGGACAGAAACGAGGTTCGCGGTCTTGTCGACACCATGGAACGCTCCACCGACGAGGCTGGCCAGATACGTCCCCTGCCCGGTCAGGTCGACAGGGGACCCGTAGCCGACGCTGGCGCGGCCTCCAAACTCCGCGAGGTTCGTGTTGATTCCGTTGGATATGATGAACACGGTCGACGGGGTCACCGCCGGGGTCGGGCACTGCGCGAACTCCGCGCCATCCAGGGGAAGGGACTCCTGGTCAATGCGGTCGAGATGCCACGGCACCTGCGTGGCGCACGGGGGAACCAAGCTGACCGGAATGGGGGGGGGAGGACATCCGAATGGACATACTCCCACTGGGATTTGGACCCCGATTTTCGGAGTTCCGTCCAGGGCGTAACCGCTCATGTCTAGGTGGATGCCGCCAATCGTCTCGAGGCCGCTGGCGCTGATGAACCACGTGTTGAGCGGCACCAAGACATGCAGATCGCCCCCGTAAACGACGTCGAGCCAGACGTAACCAGCCGGAGTCTGGGTGCAGTCAACGGGTTCGAGGACCATGTGGGTCCCACCGGTATCGAACACGGGGGGGCTGGCGTTCAGGTCGTTGGTCATCCCCACTACCTTCCAGCATGGTGAGTAGCACTGCGCCGTGAGGGCGGGCGCCACCGCCAAGCAAACCAAGAGAGCTACAAGGAGCCGTGTCATGGGGATCAACGTCCTTCTAGGAAGGGCTGACTGGCGCCGGAGCGAAAAGAGAAAGGACTTCATGGTCGGGTTCCTGATTCGGGTTGGTCTTGCGAGGAACGGATGCCGGCCCCCGTAGGCGAGGGAGGCCTCGCAGGGGGCGGGCGATGCTCGGGCGACAGCACAAGCTGACGTCCCATGGCAGCTACTACGCTGGCCCGTGGCCGCGCTGGACAACCGATCTCAGATTCTCTGCGCGAATCCTGGAGGCGGACTGCGTGGTGTCCGCACGGCCCGCTCCCCGGCCCTCGTCAGGACGCGCTGACTTGTGCCCGATACCGCACTGTCCGGCCCCTGCCGGTGGGGCTGGTCGGGCTGCTGGCCCTGGTCGGCAACCTCTACCTCAAGGCCGAACAGCGCGGCGTCGAGCGAATGGCGTCGCCCCGGGGCAGGCCGATACGCGGTTGGTGAAGGTGATGGCCAGGAT
>QNBX01000169.1 GCA_003644265.1 Planctomycetota bacterium | reverse complement strand
TGTTCCACATCTACATCAGCAACCGCCCCGGCGGCGTGCGCCCCGGCAGCCTGGGGCAGGCCGTGCCCGGCTACGACTGCCGCGTGGTCAACGAGCACGGCGACGAGTTGGCCGACGGCGAGGTGGGCCGCCTGCACGTGCGCGGGGAGTCTGCCGCGCTGTGCTACTGGCAGGAGCACGAGGCCACCAAGCAGACCTTCGCCGGCGATCTGGTCATGACCGGCGACCTCTTCCGGCGCGACGACGACGGCTACTTCTTCTACGAGGGCCGCGCCGATGATCTGCTCAAGGTGGGCGGCCGCTGGGTGGCGCCGCACAAGGTGGAGGGCTGCCTGCTCGAGCACGACGCCGTGGCCATGGTGGCCGTGGTGGGCTGGCACGATGACGAAGGCCTGCTGAAGCCCAAGGCCTTCGTGGTGCCGGCGCCCGGGCACGCGCCCGACGAGGCCTTGGCCGGCGAGCTGCAGACCTGGGTCAAGCAGCGCCTGGCGCCCCACGCCTACCCGCGCTGGGTGGAGTTCATGGACGACCTGCCGCGCAACGATCGCGGCAAGCTCAACCGCAAGGCGCTGAGCGCGCGCCAGCAGGCGTCGGACGAGCACGGCAACTGATCGGCGGCGCGCCGTCGCCGACTCAGTTGCGCTTCCAGGTCTGGCGTTCCTTGACCTTCTGGCGCTCGGTGATCTCCGGCGGCACGCCCAGCTGGTAGGTCTCGGTCTTGCCGATCCCGTCGTCGCCCTGATAGTCGAGGGTCGTGAAGCCCAGCAAGAAGTCACCGAGCTCGGCCACATTCAGATACAGGCCGAAGGACAGCGCCGGGATCATGACCTCGGCGCCCAGCCTCCAGCGCGTGTGCAGCGGCGGCACCTCGTAGCCGTCGGGCAGGCGGAAGGCGTCCGAGAAGCCCATCACATGCGCTTCCGGGTAATGGTCCACGTAGGCCGACAGGTTGAGCAAGAGCGCGTAGGTGTCGGGGCGCGCGGTCTTGCCGGCGTCCTCGTCCGGGCCGTACATGCCGCCGTCCTGACCGAAGATCGCGAAGTGGGCGAACTTGTCGCCGTAGGTCTCGTAGGCCTTGCGGCCGTACCACTCCCAGAGCCAGCCCTGGACGCCGACGCCGCCGCCGGCCCCCAGGTAGTAGGTCAGCTCGGCCTTGGCGCCGATACCCAGGCCGGAGCCCAGCTTGGGATCGATGACGTCGGACAGGTCGTAGACCCGGTCCTTCGCGTAGGCGCACCCGGCAGCGGGCAGCAAGGCGGCCGTCAGCACGGCGAGGGCCGCGAGGCGGGCGAGACGACGGCGGCACGGGTTCATCGAGACGAGGCTCCTGCGGCGGATCGGCGCGCGCCAGCCGGCGCACGCGAGGCTGCACTATCCGGACGACCGACCAGGGTCGCAAGGCGCCGGATGAGCCTTGGACGGGCGGAGAGGGTCCCGTCGTCCCACAAGATCCAGCCGCCAGCCGCTTGACAGCCGTGCCCCACAAGGCCCCGGAGCGCCGCGGGTCCCGGCGGGCGCGCTGCCTGCCCGGGCGGCGCCCCCCGGGTTCCGGCCCGCCCGCGCAGGCGCCCGCGGCAGCTCGACGCGCCCCGGCGTGGATGCCCCCTCGCCACCCGCCTACCATGGCTCGCATGACCTGGACGCTCTATCTGCTGCGCTCGCCGCGCCTGGGATCGACCTATGCGGGCATCAGCACCGACCCCGCGCGCCGGCTGCAGCAGCACAACGGCGAGCTGCCCGGCGGGGCCAAGTCGACCCGCGCCGGCCGGCCCTGGCAGATCATCGCCACCTGGGGACCCTTTGCCGACCGGGGCCGGGCCCAGCGCGCCGAGTACGGGCTCAAGCGCCTGCCCGGCAAGGCGCGCGCCTCCTACGCATGCGACGCCACGTCGGATTGAGCCGCCGGGTCAGGGCGCATGAGCGCGCGCCGCACAAAGGCAAAGTGCAGGCCCAGGCCGATCAGCACCGCCAGGTGAAACAGCTCGTGCGCGCCGATCAGGCCCGGCGCCAGCACCGGCACGCGCAGAAAGTCGAGCACCGCGCCCAGCGTGTAGCTCATGCCGCCGGCGAACAGCAGCGACACGAAGGGCCAGCCGTGCAGCAGACCCAGGCGCACCGTCGACACGCATCCCAACCAGCCCATGCCCAGATACAGCGCGAGCCCCAGCCACTCGGGCGTCTGCGCAAAGAACACGGTCTTGAGCGTGATGCCCAGCGCGCAGACCGTCCACGCCACCACGATCATGATCCAGCGCCAGCGCCCGCTGAACAGCAGCAGATGCACCGCCGTGAGCGTGCCTGCGATCAGCACGAAGATGCCGCAGTGGTCGAGCTGACGCAGAATCGGCCGGGCCGAGCCGCCCTCCTCCAACAGGTGATACACGCCGCTCATCGAGAGCAGGAACACGCTGGAGACGCCGAGCAGCAGCACCGCCGCCACGCGCAAGGCGTCGCTGCCGTAGCGCCGCAACAGCCGCAGCGTCAGCCCCAGGAAGACCGCGGCACCCAGCAGGTGACTCCAGCTCGAGACGGGGTCGGCAAAGCCGAGCAGGGACACGTTGTCAGGCATGCGGGTTTCGATGGCGCGAGGGGGAGCAGCGATCCCAACGTTCCCGGGGCCGAGATGCCAGCCTCAACGCGGATGAGTTCTGGCAGGGCCTGCTAGGCTGCCGCCATGACTGACCTCGCCAAGCTGTCCTGGCCCGACGTGCAGCGGCTGCTGGAGCAGGGCTGCGCCGCCATCCTGCCCGTGGGCGCCACCGAGGCCCACGGCCCGCACCTGCCGCTCGACACCGACGTCACCATCGCCCGCGGCATGGCGCGCCGCGCCGCGCAGCGCCTCGACGCGACGGGCCGACCCTGCGTGGTGCTGCCCGCGGTGGCCTACTCGGTGACCGATTACGCCGCGTCCTTCGCCGGCACCCTGAGCCTGCCCGCCGAGGTGGCGACGGCGCACCTGGCCGCGGTGCTGGAGGCCGCCGTGCACGCCGGCTACGCGCCCATCGCCGTGGCCAACGCGCACCTGGAGCCGGCCCACATCGCGTCGATCCACGCCGCCATCGACGCGGTGGAGCAGCGCACCGGCACCCGCGCGGTGTTCCCCGACGTGTGCCGCCGCCGCAACGCCGAGCGCCTCACGGCCGAGTTCCAGAGCGGAGCCTGCCACGCCGGCTGCTACGAGTCGTCGTTGGTGCTGGCCGATGATCCCGAGGCCGTCAAGGACGAGCTGCGCGCGGGCCTGCCGCCCTTCGAGGTGAGCCTGGTGGACGCCATGCGCGCCGGCCAGCACGATTTCCGCGCGGCCGGGTCCACCGAGGCCTACTTCGGCCGCCCCGCCGACGCCAGCGCCGAGGAGGGCCAGGCCACCTACGAGATCCTGGCCACGCTGCTGGTGGAGGCCATGTCGGCGGGTTGAGGGTCGTCAGTCGCCGGCTTTCGACCAGTCGATCAGCAGCTCGGCGATGCTCAGGCCGAGATCTGCGCTCTCCCCCTCCAACTGCGGCGCGCTGGAGCCCCAGCCCAGGCCGCTGCGGCACAGAGAGAAGTCCGTGAGCTCTTGGCCGTCGGCGTCCACGAGCCGTCCTTCCACACAGACCTTGCTCTTGCCCGCGCCAAAGCCGATCCACATGCGCAGGCCCTGACTCCCGGGGTGCAGCACGGTGAAGCGCCCTACCAGGGTCAGGGCATCGCTCGCGGGATCCCCATCGGACTCATCCAAGGTCACTCGCGTGAAACCGGCTTGGCGCAGCCGATCGACGACATCCACGGCCAGGAGATGGGGCGCCGACTTCAACATGGCCCGCGCCGTGTCTCGCGTCGACCCTGCCCCCAGGTCCGTGTCCGACGTGCTGAACAGGTGAACGTGGATGGGCGTGTCCAGCGACATCACCTCCGCGTGCTCCAACGCGGAGTCCGCGCTGTTGCCGGCCGCACCGGAGGCGCAGCCCAGCAGTGCGACGAGGCAAGCGCAGAGGAACGACAGGTGCATGAGTCGGAATCGCATCGCAAGTACCCTGGGTGATGTGGAGGGCCGTGGCAGCCCCGGCCCCTGATCATCTGCACAGCGGCAGCCCGGAGCAACCAATCCAGCCAGACGCTGCCGTGGGCGCCACCGAGGCCCACGGCCCGCAGTTGCCGCTCGACACCGACGTCACGATCGCCCGGGGCATGGCGCGCAGCGCCACCGGAAGCCGAGGCCGCAGTCCGGCCCCGCATGCCCTGGCCGCCGCCTGCTACCCTCGTCCGCATGACACTCCGCGAACCGCTCGACGCCGTCGAATCCCGCATCTTTGGCGTGCTGGTCGAGAAGTCCATGACCACGCCGGAGAGCTACCCGCTGTCGCTCAACGCCCTGGTCAACGGCTGCAACCAGAAGAGCAACCGCGACCCGGTCAGCCACTACGACGAGCGCAGCGTCAGCGAGGCCCTGCTGCGCCTGCGCCTGCACCACCTGGTGCACGAGATGAACTCCGCCGGCTCGCGCGTCGTGAAGTACAACCACGACGGCGGCAACGTGCTCGAGATCAACGCCGCCCGGCTGGCGGTCATGGCCGAGCTGCTGCTGCGCGGCCCCCAGCAGCCCGGCGCCCTGCGCGGGCGCGCGTCGCGCATGGCGGAGATCGCCACCATGCCCGACCTCGAGGCCATCCTGGCCGACCTGGCCGGCCGCGGCCTGGTGGAGTGCATGCAGCGCGAGCCCGGTTCGCGCGCGCCGCGCTGGCGCCAGCTCTTGACCGCCGCGGGCGGCGGTACCGTCAGCTCGACCACGGGCGGCGGCGCAACGGGCGCAACGGGCGCAACGGGCGACGCGGGCTCCGCCGCTGCGGGTCCCACCGCCAGCGCAGCGCCCGCGCGCACGACCGTGCTGCTGCCCCCCGGCCCGTCACTGCCCGACCTGATCGCCCGCGTGACCGAGCTCGAACACCGCATCGCCAAGCTGGAGGTGCGGCTCGACGGCGAGGGCTGAGCGCGCCGCGGTCAGCCCTCACCGGCTGACGCGGTCACACCCCGCGCGCCGCGTCGAAGAGGCCCGCCTGCCCCGTGAACACGAACTCGCGCAGCGGGAAGCGCAGGGGCGCTTGAGGAAGGTGGGCGGATCGGACTCGAAGAGGCGCGCGATCGTGTTGTGGGCGATCAGCGCGCAGGAGTTGGCCTCGAGCGCGTCCCAGGTGCTGCAGGCCAGCTCGAGTACGCGCCCGCTGCGGACCGCGCCCGCCACGGGGTCCGGGGTCGATGCTACCCTCGCGAAGGTGACGCGGTGCGTGTGCAGGCGTCCGGGTGCGTGTGCAACGCACCCCGCTGAATCGCGATCTGCGTTGGGGACAGGTCGCTCCGCCACGCGGGTATTCCCGACCTGAAGATCAGCTCAGACGCTCAAGCCTTGCAATCGTCGGGAGATCAACACATGGGTTCGCGCCTCGCCGTTCATGAGTCGTCTGTTCTCGGGGCCTGCGCCCTGATCGCCGCGCTGCTGTGCTGCGCGACACCGCTGCGGGCCCAGGCCTTCGACGCGGGCCTGTTGCCCAACGACCAGTTTCTCGGGGCCATCGACGCCGGCGACGACGTGGACGTGCTGATCTTCGAGGCCCTGCGCGACACCAAGCTCACCCTCAGCCTGGCGGCCAAGAAGCCCACCACCCTGCGCGCCCGCTTGCGCCTGATCAACCTGGCGGACGACTCGGTCGTGGCCCAGGCCGACGCGACCAAGCCCAAGCTCAAGCTGATCGCCCTGGCGCCGGCCACCGGTGCCTACCGGCTGGAGGTCTCCAGTTCGGACGGCAGCACGGGCCCCTACAAGCTCGCCTACAAGGAGAAGCTGGCCAAGCACGTGCGCAAGCTGAAGCTCGACGTGGAGATCGCGGCGGGCGCTGACTTCGACGCGAGCTTCGACGCGCTGCAGGGCTTTCGGCTCAGCGGCAAGCTGCAACGTTTCCCCAAGAAGTCGCCCGCCACGCCGGACGTGCCCGAGCTGTTACGCCCCCTCGACGGCGGCGAGCTGCGGGTGGACGACAAGCAGCTGAAGACCAACAAGAAGGGCGACCGGCACACGCTCAAGAAGATCACCCTGGATGCCAGCGGGAGCTGGACCCTGCGCTCAGAGAACGTCGGCGAGCTGGGCGGGCTGCGCGCCATCGTCACGATCAAGCGCATCAAGCAGAAGAAGCGCAAGCTCGAGGAGGGCGCGAGCCCGGACGTGCTACCCGCGCCCTCTCTGAACGCCCTGCCCAGCCTGACGGCGAGCGCCACGCTGCCCCTCAGCGGCGACGGCGTGATGCCCTTCGGCAAGCTGCAGATCGAGGGCGGCGCGGTGACGGTACAGGTCACGGCCAACGCCGAGGGCGCCTTCTCGGCCGTGGTGCCGCTGCATCCCAACGCGGTGCAGTCGCTGTTCGTTTCCCAGCTGCTCAGCGGCGTGCAGGGCCTGGCCGCCACCCATCAGGTGGTGCAGGACAGCGCCCCGCCCAGCGTGATCATCGACTTCCCGGCGGACGGCGCCCTGCTGGGCAGCGCCAGCACCAACGTCTCCGGTCGCGTGGGCGATCTGCTGAGCGGCTTCACCGGGCTCGCGGTCACGGTCAACGGCGGCGACGCGGCCGTGGTGGTCGGCGTGGGCACCAACGGCAGCTTCGACCTGGAGGCCGTGCCGCTGAACGCGAGCGGCATCACCACGCTCGAGGCCGTGGCCACCGACGCCCTGGGCAACAGCGCCAGCACCTCCATCAAGGTGCAGTTCAAGCAGGGTGCAGGCGCCCAGCTCGGCGTCGTGAGCGGAGACAACCAGATCTCCGGCGTGCAGAGCAACCTGAGCGACCCGCTGCTGGTGAGCGTAGCCAACGCCGACGGCGCGCCGCTCGTGGGCCGCCCCGTGTGCTTCCGGGTGGTCAAGAGCGACGGCGTGTTGTCCCCGCTGGGCGCGGACTCTGCGGGGCAAGTGCTCACGTTGATCACGGACGCCCAGGGCCAGGCGGCCGTGACCTGGCAGCTGGGCAGCGACGCCGGCATGGGCAACAACCGCGTGCAGGTCAGCGCTTCGGGCGTGCCCGGCAGCGTCTTCCTGAACGCCTCGGCCACGGGTGCGGCCGCCCAGCTCATCGCCGTGGGCGCGGGCAACGACCAGCGCGCGCAGGCGGGCTCCACCCTGGCCCAGTCGCTCAGCGTGTGGGTCAGCGACGGGCTCAACGGCGTGGCGGGCGTGTCGGTGAGCTTCGACGTGGGCTCAGGCGGCGGCGGCCTGATCGCCGTCGGCAGCAGCGACGCGCCCGTAGCGCAGCTCAACGCCAGCACCGACCTCACGGGCCACGCCGTCGTGCGCTGGGTGCTGGGCGAGCAAGCCGGGCTCAACCAACTCAGCGCCGACTTCGCCGGCAACCCCGGCATGCCCGCACGCTTCCGCGCCGAAGGCCTTGTGCAGCAGTTCGAGGCCACGCGCTTCACGGGCCTGGTGCTCGACAACTCCCGGCGACCGCTCGGCGGGACCCTGTGCGAGCTGAGCTTCAGCGACGGCACCCAGCTCAGCACCAGCACGGGCAGCGACGGGCGCTTCGTGTTCGATGACCTGCCTCGGAGCGGCCAGGCCCAACTCGCCGTGCATGGCGACAGCGCCACGACCCTGGGGGGAGCCCCCATCAACGGCGCGACGCTCAGCTTCCCCGAGCTGCACTACCAGACCTTCGTGGTGCAGGGCGCGCCCAACGGCCTGCCCGGGCCCGTGCTGCTGCCGCCGCTCGACCCCAACGCCGTGGTCATGTTCGACGGCAGCGCGGACGTCGAGCTCAGCCTGCCCGCCGTGGAGGGCCTGCGCTTCGTGCTGGACGCAAGCACCGAGGTACGCCGCGCCGACGGCAGCCTGGTCTCGCAGCAGAACCCCATCGGCCTGAGCCTCAGCCCGGTGCACGTGGACGACATCCCCATGCCGTTTGCCGACGGCGCCGACCCGCCCTTCGCCTGGACGCTGCAGCCCGGCGGCACCACGTTTGACCCGCCGCTGCGCATCGAGACGCCCAACCTCGCGGGCCTGCCCGCCGGCGCCGTGGCCTACGTGATCTCCTTCAACCACGCGACCATGCGCTTCGAGATCGTGAGCAACGCCACGGTCTCCGCGGACGCCACGACCATCGTGTCCGACCCCGGCCAGGGCATCAGCGTCGCGGGCTGGGGCGGTATCTGCCCGCCCTACCCCGACCAGGGCGATCTGTGCCCCAGCGACGACATCGACTGCTTGTTGCCGCCCGAGATCCAGCTGATCGGGGGCGACGCGGACGACGAAGAGGATGACGAGATCGAGCCCACCAGCGGCATGGCTCAGTCGGCGGCGCAGGGTGCAACAGGCGCGCCGGGCGCCAGCTCGTTCGCATTCTTCGCGAGCTTCGTCGACGTGAGCGTGCTCGATTGCCTGGGCAGCGAGCAGCAGTGCGCGGCCGATCTGCAGGCCGAGCTGGCCGCGGGCTTCTCCGTCTCCGCCTTCGAGGCCTGGAGCCTGGAGCCCGAGGCCGGCACCTACAAGACGCTCATGAACACGCTGCACGGCAGCTTCACCACGCTGCGTGGCCTACAGGCGAACGCCCACGCTCTGGACATCGGTATCCAGTGGCCGTTAGAGCTGGCGGACGCCGAGCTCGGCGACTTCCTGGACGCGATCACGGCGTTTGACCCGGCCGCGCTCGAGGCGGCGCGGCAGCAGGTGCAGGACGACTTCGACGCCGTCGACGCGCTGCTCGAGCAGATCGCCAGCGGCAGCGAGGGCGCAGGCTTCCAGGACCTGGTCGCGCTCTTCGCCGTGGCCGACGCCCACGCCGACGCGCTGGACGAGCTGCTGGGCGGCTTCGACCGCCTGGCCCTGCGCGTCGAGACCCTGCGCGAGCTGCTGCTGATGCAAGGCGCGACGGTGCGCTCGGGCTTCAACGCCGGCCTGGTGGACTCCGTGGGCGGCTACATCGTGCCCAACATCTCGGAGACGGGCGGCCCGCAACGCGTGGAGGTGATCCTGCAAGCGGGCGAACTCACGCTCTACGGGCGCTCGGGTTTCGTGCAGGTGATCGCGCAGCAGGGCGTGAACAGCGGCCCGATCGTGTTGAGCACCACGCCCCTGGCCGAGCTCGTGTCGATGGAGGCCGAGCTGCTGGGCGGCAGCAACGTGATCGACACGCTCGATGCGCCCGTGGCCGTGAGCACCAGCGGGCACTTCAGCGACGGCGGCAGCTCCGCGCTGAGCGGCTTCTCCGACGGGCTCACCTACGCCTCCAGCAACAGCGTGGTGCTCAGTGTGGACACCGACGGCATGGCCACTGCGCACCAGGCCGGCCTGGCCATGCTGTCCGTGACGCGCGAGGGCTCGGTGACGTCGTTCCTCGTGACCATCACGCCGGGCACGCCCACCACCAACATCACCGGCGTCGTGGTGGACGCCAGCTTCACACCCGTTGTCGGCGCCGACGT
>QNBX01000168.1 GCA_003644265.1 Planctomycetota bacterium | reverse complement strand
CACCCCCGTTGGCACCCCACTCCCGTTGGCGCCCCACTCCCGTTGGCGCCCCACTCCCGTTGGCGCCCCACCCCCGTTGGCACCCCACTCCCCTCGGCAACCCGCTCCCATGTTCAGCTCCCGTCGCCTCATCGTCTTGCTGCTGCTCGTCGCCGCCGGCCTCAGCCTGGCCGCCAAGCTCCCGCTGGATCCCGAGGGCGCCGCGCTCTCCTGGAACCTCGCCAGCACCCGCGGCGCCGCGCGTGCCAAGGGCGTGGGCCGCTTCCGCACCAAGGGCGAGGCCCTGGTCAATCTGGCCTTCGGCCCCGGCCAGAGCTGGTCGGCGGAGCTGTTCGACGACGACGGCTTCCTGCCCATGAGCGGCACCTGGACGCGCAAGCAGCCGACCTCGCGCCGGCTCAAGCTGCTGATGGACGCCGACACCGTCGCGGCCCTGGAGACCAGCTACGCGACCCAGCTTGAGCTGGCGCTGCAAGCCGACGTCGGCATCAACCTGGAGATCGACTTCGCGCTGGCGTCGTCCCGGATGCTGGTGATCCTCAAGCCCAAGCTGAAGGCCGGCACGGCCACCGCGCGGCTCAACACGCGCTTCCGCTTCGTAGGCACCTCGACCGGCTTCGGCGTGGTGGACGCGCCCAGCAAAGCGACGCTGCGCGTGCGCGGCCTGAGCGACGAGGTGACGCTGGATGATCTGATGACGGAGGTCGAGTAGTCACAGGGGGCACGGGCACCGGGCGCGAATGCCGGGCGTTGGGCGTTGGGCGTTGGGCGTTGGATGCCGGATGCCGGATGCCGGATGCCGGATGCCGAGACAGCATGCTCGGCAACATGCTGAGTTGACGGCCCCCGGCGTCGTGGCTACCGCGGCGCGCGGCTCTGCCTTGGGGGCTGGCGTGTGATCCGCAGCAGCCCCTTGAGCCCGGCCTGCACGCAGCGGGCGCAGCGCCAGCGGCGGACAGGGCGCCCCGCCGTGCGCGAGGCCTTGCACGCCGGGCACTCGTGCTTCCAGCGCGCGCGGGGCGAGCGGCCAGCCGGCGGTGCGGGTAACAGCGACGCCACCTCATCCCGCGGGAGGCGCACGCGCGGGTCGAGGCCGACGGCGCGCATGTAGGCCTTCCACTCGCGGCCGTGGGGGCGCGGGCGGGCGGTGTTGGCGCGGCCACCTCCGGGCGGTCGGACAAGGGCGTCGGTTCGGACTCCGCCATCGTCGGTTCGGACTCCGCCATCGCCGGTTCGGACTCCGCCATCACCGGTTCGGACTCCGCTGTCGCCGCCGCGGGTGCCACGTCGTCCATGAACCAGGTGCACCGCCGCGTGGGCCAGCTCGTGCAGCACGACCTCGCGGTAGAGGGCAGCAGAGCCGCCCGCCAAGAAAGCGGCCAGGCGGACCTGCTCGCGACGCGGGTCGAAGAGACCCAGCGACGACCGCATGCGCCCGCTGCTGACGATGGAGACCTCGCGCAGCGCGGGCAGACCCCAGGCGGCGGCGGCTTCGGCGACGAGCGGGTTGGGGTCGTGGGGAGGCATGGATCGCGTGCGGCGGCAAGGACCCGCTGAGGGTAGCCGAGCAGGCGGCGTTGAGCGCAAGCCGCCTCCACACCTTGCACCACGCCCCTTGAGCTGCGAACCCCACACTGCACACGCAACCCCGCTAGTGCTCGAACTCCCAGGCGAAGCGTCGCTTCAGCCCATTGCCGTGCTGGTGGCCAAGGACGCCTTCGTGCTGGAGCCGGCCGACCACGATCCCCGGCGAGATGCCGATCGACACCGCGAAGGCCTTGATCGCGGCCAGCGAGGGCCTGCCGCCCTGGACGAGCCGTGCGTAGTCGTCAGGCGGGATCAGCACATCGCGTGCGAAGGCGTTGGCCCGCTGCTCGACCGGGTCGCCGTCGGGGTCCGCCGCGGAGTCGATGTAGATGGCCTTGGTCTTGTGCTCCAGCACGTGACAGCACTCATGGAAGAAGCTGAACCACAGCTGGTCATCGGATCTGTGCCGCAGACTCAAGGAGACCAGCGCCTTGGCCGGGCCCTTCCAGCGGGTCACGCCGCTGATGGCGAGCTTCGGGAGCGCAGGGATCAGTGTCAGCGCCACCCCGGAGCTGGCGCAGAGTGACACGAGCTCGGGAACAAACACCTCCGGCGCCGAGGTGCTCAAGCTGCGAGCCGCCTGCATCACGCGCCGGAAACGGTCCGCCCGAAAGCCCTCGCAGCGGATGGCCGCGCTCTCGATCTCCGCTCGGCGCAGCCAGGCCGTCAGCGCGCGGCCGTCGGGGTTGAACCGGGGCGACTTCCGGAAGCGCCCCGTGGCGTGGGCCCACTCGCTCTCCCAGGCCCGCGGAGACGTGACGCCGAAGAACTCCAGCAGAGCCTCGACGCGGTCCGGGACGCTCTGCCCCACCGTGGCCTGACCGAAGTAGCCCGCCTTGCGCATGGCCGCCACGGGAAACGCCCGCATCCAATGCGCATAGCCCGCCATGTCGGCACGCAGCTGGTCGCGCTTCTGCTCGGCGCGGTAGTTGAACTCCAGGTTGATCCAGAGGCGCGCCGGGATCCCGAGCACCCGCTCGAGCTGCAGCGCCACATCCATCGACAGCGGAACGCGCGCGTTGATCAGCTGGCTGACGTGCTTCTCCGACAGGCCCGCCCGCCGGGCGAGCTCCGCGTTCTGGATCCCGCGCTCTTCCATCGCCTCCGCCAGGATCTCGCCCGGCGGGGACAGGTCGCGGATCTGGATCGTCGTATCAGTCATGGGTGTCCTCGATGCAGAGGATGCGCACGTGGGTGATCTGGCTCCACGGCACGTTGGCGGGAGCGGCGGGAGCGGCAGGAGCGGCAGGAGCGGCGGGAGCGGCGGGACGTCGGTGCGTGTCCGGCACGGGTTGCAAGAGCAGTCGGTAGGGCCCGTCCAGGTCCAGGGAGAGCTGCCCGGCGTGGTCGAACTTCAGCTCCTGCAGACGGCCGGGCGCGTGTCGAAGATCCTCGAGGCTGGCGGCCGCGAGCAGCGCCGTGAGCCGACGGCCAGGAGCTTGGCGCGGACGGCGCCGAAGGCCTTGGTTCGAGACCGGTCGCTCTCGCACTGCCTGGCCAGCTTCTTTGGTGTGGAAGTCTAGCTTCGCGGCGGTCTCGTTGCTCATTCTTCTTTACCGTATTGGTAAAGATGTTCTGCGGGCAGTTCAAGCCCCGAACCTGGGCCTCTACCGTGTCAGGTTTGACGGGTCGCGCGCCGCGGCGTTGCCGCACGGGCACCGGCCTGCCGTCGGCTCGCGTACGATGGCCCCCCGCTCCGCTCGCCCCCAGGCCCCTCGGCGCCACCTATGCACGGCCTCGTCTCCCTCACCGACAAGCGATGGTTCGACCACCTGTCGGGGCTGGCCGCGAAGAGCGAGGGGCAGCGGCTCGACGAGGTCAACTTTTGGAGGCCCAAGAGCCAGCAGGCCGTGCGCAGCATCACGCCGGGCGCGCCGTTCTTCCTGCGGCTCAAGCGGCCGCACCACGCCATCGCCGGCTTCGGCTTCTTCGCGCACTGGCAGCTGGTGCCGTTCAGCCTGGCCTGGGAGCTGTTCGGGCAGAAGAACGGCGCGCCGAACCGTGAAGCGTTCCGCAGCTCGATCACGGCGTTCCGCGGGAGCGACCCCGAGGCGCCGGGCGCCACGCCGCTGGGCTGCATCGTCCTGCGCGACGTGGTCTTCTTCGAGCGCGAGCGCTGGCTGCCGTGGGGATCGCGCGAGGACTGGTCCCGCAACATCGTCAACGACAAGCGCTACGAGCTCGCCAGCGAGCCGGGCGCGCGGCTGCTGTCGCTGATCCGCGCGCGCTACGACGCTGCGCCCGAGCTGACGCAGGACTTCCAGCTGATCGACTGCGACACCCGTCGCCAGCGCGAGAGCACCAGTGCCGTGCGCGAGGGCCAAGGCACCTTCAAGCTGC
The DNA here is from genome assembly GCA_003644265.1 of Planctomycetota bacterium. Next base: position 5,545 of record QNBX01000168.1, on the reverse strand, counting down.
GTCTGCTCGACGCCTACGGCAACCGCTGCGCCGTCACGGGCGAGAAGGTCGTGCCCGTGCTCGACGCCGCCCACATCCAGGACTACCTGGGACCTGCCAGCAACCACGTGCAGAATGGCTTGGTGCTGCGCACGGACCTGCACCGCCTGTACGACCGCGGCCTGGTGACCGTCACGCCCGACTACGAGTTCCGCGTCAGCGAGCGGCTCCAGGACGAGTGGGAGAACGGCAAGCAGTACTACGAGCTGGAACGTCGGCGACTGCGGGCGCCGCAGGAGGCGTGGCAGGCGCCGAGCCGGGAGGCGCTGGCGTGGCACGGGGAGGTGCGGTTTGGGTGAGGGGGTCTGCGCCACCCACGCCTCAGCCCGGGGTCACCCAGGCATCAACCCTGGGTGACGGCCCGAACCCTCCCGCCTGTCAGCTCAAGCTCCCCGAGCCCCACCAACTGCCGGACCCAGGCGTCGGACTGACGCTTCCTCGTACCCAGTCTCGTGGCGAGATCCTCGCGCGCGATGGGAGCCCGGGCCAGCTCGAGGATGAGCCTCCGGACCGACTCGAACAGTAGCTCGGCCGCTCTTTCGTCGGAGACGGATGACGAGCCGGCTCCTGTTGCGAGAGGCGCACCGGCCATCGGCGCGGAGTCCGGTGCTCCGTGATCCTGAACCAGACCTCGCTGCTCGAGGACGCCGAGCCAGTCGCCCGCCTGAGGCTTGCTGACGTGCAGCGAGACACTGACCTCGGCTGGACTCAGACTCTCCGGACGGGCCAGCCGCCGCATCAGGTCCATCACGACCTCAAGCAGGGCAGCGGCGGGTTCGCTGGGGTCGCCAGGGTCGCCGGGGTCGCCGGCCGCGTCGCCTCGATCGGGGGCGTTGCTCTGAGCTGGCCCTGCCTCACGGACGATCGAGTCGCTGCTGCCGCGCGAATCTCCACTGTCAGCCGCCGCAGGAAAGCCCAGCTGAAGTTGCGCCAGGGACCGCTCTTGGACGCGGCCATCTCGGGCCGCGTGCCCAGGCGCACGTTGCTCAGGATCCACTCGCCCTGGGGCGGTCTGTTCAGGGTCCGGCCGCTCGGGGTCCGGCCGCTCAGGATCGAGCCGCTCCGCGAGCAACGCCGCCTCAAGTCCGGCGCGATCCTGCGGCTCAGGCCAGGCGAGCGCCCCCTTCTCCATGAGCGCGTCGAGCCCTGCCGAGGGCGCGCCGGCCGTGCGCACATAGACCGGCACCAGCTGCAACCGATCGAGCTGCTCCGTCGCGCCTGCCCAGGTTCCGCCCTTGCCGACCTCGGCGCTCACCACCAGGGCGGCGTCGGAGAGGGCATAGATGAGCCGGTTGCGAGCCATGGCGAAGCCCACGTTGAAGCCGGCCTTGGGGTCGTAAGGCGAGGCGAGCACGAGCCGACCGTCACGCAGCAGCTCGAGATGTTCGTGCCTCAAGGCGGCGCGGCCGAGGCTGTCGGCGAGCATGCCGATGACCGGACCGCCCGCCTCCAAGGCTCCGCGCATGGCCGCCTGGTCGATCCCGCGCGCGCCTCCCGACACCAGCCCGCGGCCGCTCTCGGAGACCAGCCGCCCGGTGCCTGTCGTGTACTCGATGAGCGCGTCATCCACGTTCCGCGACCCGACGACGGCTAATCCACCGGCGTCCAGCAGACCCGCATCGCCGCAGCCGTAGAGCAGCGCAGGCGCGCCCTCGCCGAATCGCGCACGCAGACGCTCGGGATACTCGTCGTCCTCCCGCGCCAGCACCCAGATGGCCCGTTGCTGCCAGTGTTCGCCGGCCTGCGCCAGCTGCAGACCCCGGCCCAGCAGACGCTCGATCCGAGCGGAGTCGATGACCCGGTCACACGCGTCCAGCAGCTCCCCCGCCTCGGACTCGGAGGAGAGCAGGTCGGCGGGCAGGCGTTCCAGTTCGGCCAGGTGCTTGACCAGCTGACGGTACTCACGCGGCTTGAGCAAGTCAGGGTGGATGGACCCTCGACCGACGAGCAGCGGAGCGGTCAGCAGCAAGGTGACCTTGGCGTGAGTGGAGGGCCCCGCTCTCACTGCCCGCCTCCCCCCGCCAGGGCCAGGGCCAACGGGAAGACCGGGCCGGCACCCCGCATGCGGAGCAGGTACGCCGCCACCGTCAGAGTCCAACGGGAGTCCAGCATGTCATCGATCAGGAGCAGCGGCCCGTCTGGAAGCCGCCCCTCCGAGACCTCCATCGAGCCATCGACGTTGAGCGCCTGCTGCACGGAGTTCTGCATGGTCTTCTGCTCCGGTCGATCGTCCGTCCTGATCAGCACGGCTCGGAACGGGAGGCCCAGGTTGTCGGCGAGCCGACGCGCAAACTCAGGCACCAGCTCTGGATGACGTCGGGAAGGGATGCAGGTTACCCAGGCTGGTCTCGGTTCAGGAGCCCACTCCTCAAGGACCTCCTGGCACGCCGCCACGAGCTCATTTGAGAAGCGACCGTCGCTGTACTTGCCGTTGGAGACATCCTGTCCCCAGCCGGCATCTCCCCAGATGCTCAGCGCCATGCCGGGCTCGGCGCGCTGCTCAGGCTCGATGCGCCCGCTGACGTCCATCGCTGGCAGCCCGCCCGCGGGCCACTTCTTCCTGGGCTGAATCGGGAGCTTCCGGCGGTGCAGGAAGTCGAGCGCGTCCTGCAGCAGGCCGGGGTCGAGCTCGCGAGAGAGTGGCGCCAGGTCAGGCTGCCCAGCCTCGCCCACATCGCCGTCGAGGGCGCGGATCAAGAACTCCATGTGCCCCGAGTCGAGCTGCAGATAGTCCTGCATCTGCTGCTGCTCCGTCCGCCGCAGAGCCGTCAGTCGCTCCGCGCGTTCCCAGAACGAGGCACCCAACTCCGCGGCGGTCAGCTGCCACTTGCTGCCTTCCTTGACGATGGGCGCAGGAGACTCGAGCGAGAGCAACTTGAGCGTCTTGGTGACCCGGCCCTGGCTGATGTTCACCGCCCTGAGCAGCTCGTGGATGGTGAGACCGCCGACCGCATCTTCAAGCACACCGAGCACAAGGCGGACCTCCTGCCGGGAGGGGAAGGCGCTCTCGATGAAGAAGGAGGTGATCTCCGTGTCCTCGTCGCCACCGAGCAAGGCTCCGTGTGCAGCCGCCAGCGCACGACCTGCGCGGCCGACCTGCTGGTAGTAGGCCACCACCGAGCCGGGGGCCTGGTAGTGCATGACGAAGGCCAGATCGGGCTTATCAAAGCCCATGCCCAGGGCCATCGTAGCCACCAGCGCCTTGACCTCGTTTCGCAGCAGGGCGAGCTCGAGCTCAGGCCGGCGATCGCCTGAGTTTCCGGTGTAGGCCTGCACGTTCAGCCCCCGGGACCGTAGCCACGCCGTGACGAGCTGCGCATCACGGACGGTCAACGTGTAGATGATCCCGTGCCCTTCGATGGTGGCGAGCTGCCCGGCAAGCCACGCCAGCCGCTCGGCCTGACCGGGCAGCTCAATCGTCTGCAGCAAGAGCGATGGGCGGCCGAGGTCGCCCCGCAGCGACGCCATGTCCGGCCCCAAGACGCCGGTCAGATCCGCCATCACACGGTCGTTGGCAGTGGCCGTCGTGGCCAGCACTCGCAGGCTGCTGGGCAGCAGCCCGATCATGCGCTCCAACCGGCGGTAATCGGGACGGAAGTCGTGGCCCCAGTCGGAGATGCAGTGGGCCTCATCGATCACGAGCATCGAGGCGCGTCCGGACAGCTCTCCCAGGACCTCGCTGGAGAAGCGCTCGTTGCCCAGCCGCTCGGGCGAGATGAGCAGGATGTCCACCTTGTCTTGGCGGGTCAGTCGCTCGACGGCCTCCCAGTCGTCCCTGTTGTCCGAGTTGATCGTGACCGCCCGCACGCCCATGCGCTCCGCGGCGTCAATCTGGTTGCGCATCAGCGACAACAGCGGCGAGATCAGCAACGCCGGGCCCAGTCCCGCCTCTCGCAACAGCCTCGTGGCGATGAAGTAGACGAAGCTCTTGCCCCAGCCTGTCTTCTGCACCACGAGCAGCCTGCCGCGACCCTCGACAACCCGCCGGATGGCCTCCTCCTGGCCGTCGCGAAACTCAGCGCCCGGAATGCCGGAGCCGATGCGAAGGAGCTCAAGCGCGCGTTTGGCGTCGTAGTTCACTGGGTCCTCAGCATCTGCGCCGGGTCATGACGCGGTCATCGTAGCCTGCAGGTCACTGAGCAGAGCGCAGGGACGCGGCTGGTGTGAACGACGGGGAAGCGGGGTGTACGTGACGCGTGTCAATGACGCTGCGCTGGTGTGGCGTGGCACGGGGAGGTTCGGCTTGGGTGACCGACGCCGACAGGTCGCGGCTCATATCGACATGGTGTCGAGGGCTGCGCGGAGGCGTCGCGACGGGAGCACTTCCTCCACGCTCGAGAGCTCCGCGACGGTCACTTTGATCTGATCGAGGCTGTCTCGCAGCGCCTCCATTGCGACCTCGGCACCGACCAGGCGCTCAAACCGGAAGCAGTCGACGACGGTCCGTGCCGGCGAGGTGATCCGCGCCGGGACACCCTCGAAAGTTGCCGGTGTCACACCGAGGTCCCAGGCCGGCCCGCTGAAGCGCACGATGGCAAGCCGTATCGCCTGAGGTCGCGGCGCGCGCGCCTTGTGCGGAATGGCGAGCCAGACCTCCGCAGGTGCCTGGGTCCCGATCTCGTGGACCCGCAGGGCGGAGAGCAGGCAGACCACGCTCTTCGGAACCCGCGCGCAGGCCATGGCGAGGGAGTCGTGCTCGGTGGGCTCCGCGTCCGCCATGCGATAGAGCCCGCGGGCGACATGCTCGACCGTGCCTTGCCGCACCAGCGTGCGGAGCTGATCGCGGGTCAGCCCGGCCTCCCCCACCTGCCTGGGCCGGAAGAAGGCGCCGAGCCCCGCCTTGCGGAGGCGATCCAGGGGGGCGGGCGGATCGCCGGAATTGCACGAAATGTCGGCACCGGGTGGCATGATGCCGACATAATCGGTGAGGGCAGAGGGATGGTCAACACAAAATGTCGGCATCTATGGGCTATATGCCGACATTTGGTGCCACTTGGCAGCAGCCCACGTCAGCCCGATCACACACTGCCCTCCGCCGGATGCTCGTCGAGCAGAGCGCGAGCTCGATTCCGGGACTGATGACGGCGCCTCAAACCACGCGTAACGCGCGCAAATGAAACACCAGCTGGCGAGGAGGGCGCCCTGCGACCCGTGCCGGAGCATGGGGCCGGCCTGCTCTTTCAGGATGGCGGGCGTGACCTCCAGCACCTGCTCCGGGCGGATGCCACCCCTCGCACACTCACGACTCCGGCGCTCGCCCCGGGGCGAGGTATGCTCCACCCAGCATCAGGAACGACGCTCCTCGCGGGGCGTCGGCCAACCTGGCTCGGAAGGCCAAGGTGGTGTCCTCCGGCGGAGTCCGTCGGAGGGATGCGCGCGGGGCTGGAGATGTCCATCCAAAAGTGACCCACTTGATCAGCCAAAGTTGACCCACCCCGAGCGGTGGGTTCCTCCCGTGATCAGGGCCTGGACCGAGCGGGAGGTGTCCCCGAGCCAGGTGGTTGGT
>QNBX01000167.1 GCA_003644265.1 Planctomycetota bacterium | reverse complement strand
TGGGCCGCCGAGCGAGCCCGGCAGCCGCCACGGCCCAAGCAGGGCAAGCCCATGCCTGACGTGCGCGACGTGCTGCGCTCCGGGGACAGCGCCGCCCGCCTGGCGCTGCTGGCGCGCATCTCGGACGACGAGCTGACCAAAGACATGGACGACAGCTACCTGGCCGACTTCGCCGCGGCGGCCGAGGACCCCGACCCCGCCGTGCGCGCCGAGCTGGCACGCGTCGTGTGTGCAGCCTGGATCTGGCGCGCGGGGCTGCACCGCATCAGCGACCCGGCCGTCGACCTGGCGCTGCGCCTCTCGCGCGACCCCGACCCGGACGTGCGCTCCCAGGCGGTCTACCACGGCCTCAGCACCTACCGCGGCGAGCGCGACGACGTGCTGCGGCGCCTGGTCGAGCTGGCCCTCGATCCCGGCGAGGACGCCATGCACGGACGCATCAACTGGGCACTGGAGCGCTACGAAGATCGTCTGGCGAGCCTGCTGGAGGCCGACCTGCGTGGCGACGATCGCCCCCGCGCCCACGCGGTCTACGCCCTGTACCGCAGCGTCCTGAAGCGGCGCCCGCCCGTCATCCCCGACGGCATCGCCGGCCCCGCCGACCTGCTGGGCACGTGGCGCGTGACCGTCGAGTCCAACGGCAATCCCAACCTGAGCGTGCCCCCACTGACCGTCGTGCAGGACGAACACGGGGCGCTACGCCTGCAACGCGACAACGGCGAGGAGCTCGGCCTGGACGCGCTCGCCGAGCTGCTCTATGCCGAGCTCGGCGCGGTGCTGAACTTCAGCTTCCACACGCAGGTCGAGGGCACGCTGCTGCGCTCCACCGGGCGCCTGGAGGGCGACCGCATCCAGGGCAGCTCCCGCTGGGACGGCGGCGAGACGTTGATCATCTGGTCGGCGCAGCGCCTGCCGGAGTAGGTCGCGCGGCATCGGACGCTGCGAGCCAGGCCCGCCGCCCAGCTCCCGTGTGAGGCGCCCTGGGGCAAAGGGGGGACCAACTCCGAGAACCGGCGCACACGCCACGCAAAGAGACAGATTTGCCCTTTTATCATGCTAACTCATGTTAAACAGCAAAAGCTGTCTTGTTGAACACACGCACAGCCGATAGAGTCACAATTGACTTCATATAACTCAACGGCATTCCAACAAGTCGCATATGGCTCTTTATGCACATCGCAACATCCCTGACAGACGACGTCGTTCTTGAGGAACTCGGCAGGCGCCTGGCCCAGAAGCGCCTGGAGCTGGGCCTGACGCAGGCGCGGGCGGCCACCGAGTCGGGGCTCTCCAAGCGAACGATCGCGCGCATGGAAGCCGGTGCCGGCGCCCAGCTCTCCAGCTTCGTTCGCTACCTGCGCACGCTCGGGCTGCTGGACGGGCTCGAGGCCCTGGTGCCTGAGCAGCGCGTCAGCCCCATGGAGCTGCTGCGCCTCAAGGGCCGGCAGCGCAAGCGCGCCTCATCGCGCCGCCCCAAGTCGCCACCCGTCACGGACTGGACCTGGGGGGATGACCCGTGACCTCGGTGGCCGAGGTACGCCTGTGGAACCGGACCATCGGCGCGGTGTCCCTCGAGGACGGCTACGACGAGGCGGCCTTTCAGTACGCCCCCGGGTTCGCGGTCAGCGCCATCGAGCTGTCGCCCATCACGATGCCCCTCTCCAACCGCATCTACACCTTCCCGGCCCTGGCACGAGACACCTTCCACGGCCTGCCCGGCCTCCTGGCCGACAGCCTGCCGGATCGTTTCGGCAACCAGCTGATCGACGCCTGGCTCGCGACCCAGGGCCGGCCTGTGGGCAGTCTCAACGCCATCGAGCGGCTCTGCTACACCGGCGCCCGGGGCATGGGCGCCCTGGAGTTCCGGCCTGCCGCGGGACCCCGGCCCACGAGCCAGGGCCGCATCGACGTGGCGCGACTGGTCGAGCTGGCCTCGAAGATCCTCTCACACCGCGGCCAACTCGCGGGCCTGCTCACCGAGGAGCAGCGCTCGGGGACCCTGGCCGACATCCTGCGCATCGGGACCTCAGCGGGAGGCGCCCGCGCCAAGGCGGTCATCTCCTGGAACCCGCGCACGCAGGAGATCCGCTCGGGCCAGATCGACGCGACGCGCGGCTTCGAGTCCTGGCTGATCAAGTTCGACGGAGTCAGCGGAAACAAGGACAAGGAACTCGAGGACCCCAAGGGCTACGGCGCCATCGAATACGCCTACTCGCTCATGGCGCGGGCGGCCGGTCTCGAGATGAGCGCCTGCAGGCTGATGGAGGAGGGCGGCCGGCGGCACTTCATGACCCGGCGCTTCGACCGCGACGACGAGGGCGGCAAGCTCCACATGCAGTCACTCGCCGCGCTGGCTCACCTCGACTTCAACGCGGCGGGAGCGCACAGCTACGAGCAGGCCTACGCGACCATCCGGCGGCTGGGCCTGGGCATGGACGCCATCGAGCAGCAGTTCCGGCGCATGATCTTCAACGTCGTCGGCCGCAACCAGGATGACCACGTCAAGAACATCGCCTTCCTGATGGACAAGGCGGGAGCGTGGCGACTATCACCCGCATTTGACGTGACCTACAGCTACAACCCTTCCGGCGACTGGACGGCGCGGCATCAGATGTCCATCAACGGCGCACGCGACGCCTTCACGCGCGCGGACTTCCGTGCCTGCGCCAAGACGGCGCAGCTCCAGCGCGGACGCTCGGACGCCCTGCTGGATGAGGTCATCCAGGCCGTCGGCCGCTGGGATGAGTTCGCCGCTGAGGCGGGCGTGGCCCCAGCCCGCGCGCATGCCGTAGCCACGACGCACCGGCTCGCGTGGGGCGCCCGCTGAGGGGAAGCCACTCCAACCCGGTCCGGCGCGCTCAATGCCCGGCGATTCGGAACAGGTCGAGCCCCATGCGCTCCAAGATCTGCACGGCCACGATCAGCAGGATCGACAGGACCGCGCCGGCGGCAAACACGGACGCGCCGGCCAGCATGCTGTCGTTGCCCGCGTGCTGCTGGGCCGTCGCGGCGGCGTCGCCGCTCTTGCCGCGCTTGTACCAGAGGGTCACGAGCCACTTGAGCACGCCACCCAGGAAGATACCCATGGACGTCTCGACGCCCACCAGCATGCCGATGCCGATGCCGAACAACGACGGCATCCAGCCCGCGGTCACGGGCCACACCGTGAGGAAGGCGTAGACGCTGCCCAGTACGCTGACGATGCCGATGGCCCACAGCAGCACGTTCGATGGGTCGAAGCCGCCGGACATGGCCTCCGCCATCTCGGCCCAGACCTGCGCACCGGGCGCGGCCAGCCCCGAGCCCTCGCCGATGCCCAGCTCACCCACCAGCATGTCGAGCATGGGGATGGCCACGATGGCGCCGACGATGGTGCCCACGAACTGCACTGAGGTCTGGTGCACCGGGTCGGCGTCGACCAAGTAGCCGGTGCGGTAGTCCTGCATCATGTCGACGGCGCAAGCGGCCAGGGTGCCGCCGATCACGGCCATGCCCAGCATGGCGATGGCGGCCTCGTCACCGGCCAGGCCGGCCTCCCGGGTGATCAGCCAGAAGAAGCCCGAGAGCAGCACGATCGCCACCAGCCGCACCGGATTGATGTCGGTGTCACCCGTGACGCGTCCGTTCACGACGCACAGCGGCCAGGCGATCACGATGGTCGGCGCGGCCACCCACCAGGGGCACTTGAAGACCTCCATGGCCAGGTAGCAGATGACGCCTGCCGAGACCACGCCGACCATGCCGTAGACAAAGGTGCGCGAGGCGGGCGCACGGTAGGCTGTGCGGCCCGGCGTGAAGCCCGGCGGGATCACCGGTGGCGTGCGGAAGAAGTACGCGAACAGAATGGTCGCGAAGGTCGGCAGCGTCATGACCGCGATGGCCAGCCACTTGACCCAGTCGCCCACCGAGTCGGTCACCTCGCTGCTGCCACCCAGCCCCGGCGCGATGAGCCACGGCACCGACAGCGCGCCGAGCAGCATGCCCAGCCCGACCCGCGGCCCCACCACGATGCCGATGCCGTAGTACAGCGGGTCGACGCCCACGCCCAGGTCGTAGCTGGCCTCGCGGCTGAAGATGCGCTCGGTCATGCGCCCCACGGCGCTGGTGGCCGTGTAGACGAAGGCCTCCGCCGTCTCGCGCGCGCCGTGGATCCACTTGCCGACCACCTGGTCCTGCCAGATGGCGTGGCCCTCGAAGACCGTCTCCCCGTCCTCGACCAGCTTGTTGCCGAGCGCGTCCTTGGCCGCCAACGTGATCTTGGTCGGCACGGTGAGGATGGCCGCGAGGGTGCCCCAGATCGTGAGCAGCGTCACCGGGTTCGTGCGGCCCTCGGGCACGGGCTCCGTGACCGAGCGCTGGATCACCGCGCAGGCCGTGCCCGACGGGAAGAAGTAGCCCACCATGCGCTTGCGCACGGTGCTGCCGACGATGGCGCCCAACAGGCCCATGGTGGCAAACAAGGGGATCAGCAGGTGCGCGGGCGGATTGAACTCCGGCCGGATGATCAGCACGGCGGCGTAGCTGGCCACGGCGAAGCCCACGCTGCCGCCGGCCGACACCATGGTCTGACCCAGGTTGAGCGTGTGCACGCTGGGCTTGTGCTTGGAGATCAGGCCCAGCAGCAGCACCGCGGCGAGCACGGCGATGATGGAGCCGGTGTCGCCCCAACCGATCAGCAGCGTGGTGTAGATGTTGGTGGCCGCGATGACGCCGGCGAGCAGCGCAAACACAAGCCACTCCCCGAACCCGAGGCTGGGGAACAGGCTGGGGCTGTGCGCCGGCTCAACGCTGCCCTGCTCGGGCATCTCGGAGGGCACACCCTGCCCGTCGGAATCCGTCATTACGCTGCCTCTCCTGGGGACACGGGGTTGTATCAAGCGAGCGCCGGGCCGAGCGAGGGGCGGCCCGGGGCACGCACGCCCACCAAGCGCGCGCCACGGTGCCGCATGCGTGGAGAGCGCCGGTCGTCTACGCACCTTCGCGTAGAGCGCGCCGGTCAGCGAGCGAGTGCAATGGAGTGGCGGCCATGCGCCCGTCTCGGCCGCGCGGAGGCCCGACCATGAGACCATGCTCGCTCGCTGCCCATGACGCAGCACCCACCCTGAACGGTTCCTGCAGCGCCAGCAGCGCGGCTCACAAGCTGATGCGCTGGCGGCGCGGCCTGCTGGCTCTGGCGCTGGTGGTGCTGGCGTTGGCCGTCCTGGCGTCGCACGCCCGCGCCGGCGACGCAACCTTCGGGCCGGTGCATGAGGTGCTCGGCGAGACCACCGCGCCGGTCGACCTCCAGCTCGCCGACCTCGACGGCGACGGCGATCTCGACCTGGTATCCACGTCCGAGGACCTCGGGCGCGTGATCTGGTACGAGAACGTCGACGGCCAAGGCCAACTCGTCGAGAACACGCTGCTCCACGTGGAGGACAACCCTGCCTACATGGGCTTGTCGGTCGCCATCGCGGACATGGATGGAGACACCGATCCAGACGTGCTCTCGTCGATGACGACGCAGTTCTCCTGGTATGAGAATCGCGGGCTGCACTCGGGCGCGTTCGGGCTCGAACTCCCCGTCTCGCCGTACATCCCCTTCCACTGCTTCTCGCTCTTCCCCGCGGACATCGACGGCGACGGCGATCTGGATGTGGCCTACGGCACCACAGTCGAGGTGGGCTGGTACCAGAATCTCGATGGGCGCGGGACCTTCGGGCCAGCCATTCCCCAGGCCACCGGCATGTTCTACAACCGCAGCGTCGTCGCGGCCGACCTGGACAGTGACGGCGACCTGGATCTGCTCGTCGCGACCTACGTCGACCGCACCATCAGCTGGTTCGAGAACGGCGGCGGGGGCCGCTTCGGCCCGCAGCAGATCATCACGGACGCGGCCTACGGCGCACGCTGCGTCGTGGCAGCCGATCTGGACGGCGACCTCGACCTGGACGTGTTGTGCGCCACCGCCCAGGGTGATCGGGTCATGTGGTTCGAGAACCGCAGCGGCCTGGCGTGGTTCAGCGATGCGCGGGTCATCGGGCTCGACGTCGATGGCGCCACGTCGGTCGTCGCGGCCGACCTCGACCTGGATGGCGACCTCGACGTACTGGTGGCCTCAGCGGGCGACGACAGCGTCTCCTGGTATGAGAACCAGGACGGCCGGGCCCTGTTCAGCGCCCGCCGGGTGCTGCTGGCCACGGCCTCTCGCGCCTCCGTGGTGCGCACGGGCGACCTGGACGGAGACGGCGACCTGGACGTGATCCTCGGCGCCACCGGCGACGACCAGATCCTGTGGATCGAGAACCTGCTGCTGCCGTGAGCACCTCGCTGACGTTCCCGATATTTCGCGTATGCCTCTGACGACATATCGTCAGCAGCGACATATCGCGACGGCGGACCGAGCCGCCGCAGCTGCTCGCGGGGCCCGGGCCGACACGCCTCCGCGGAATCGTCGGCAGTCAGCTGGACACGTCGTGATCACAACGACACGGCAGCCAGCTCAGCGCTGCAACGCCTCTCGGAGCGCCCCCAGCAGCGCGGCCTTGTCATAACGGAAGCCGCGGCGCGCCCCGCGCCTCCCATCCACGCGCTGCACCAGCCGCTGCAGCGCGCTGCGGCTAGCCAGCCCCTCGTCGATCAGCGCGCCCAGCTGTGCGTCGTCGGCGTAGCCGTCCGCCAAGGGCACGAGGTCTGCGCGGAAGCGCTGCTCGTCCTCGATCTTGGCCAGGCTGCGCAGGCAGGCGGCGAGCTCCTTGGCCAGCAGCGGCAGCACCGAACACCCCGGCAACCAGGCCTGTTCGAGGTCGAAGAAGGCGAGCCGCTCGTCGTCCACCAGCACGTGCGCAAGGGTGCCGTGCTCCAGCACGAAGGACGCGTCGTCGCGTTGCAACGCCACTCGATGGCGGTGCGCCCAGGCCGCGCCAAAACGTCGCAGCAGCGCGGCGCGCTGCTCGCCCGCGAGCGCCGCGCCCGGGCGCAGGCGATCGAGCAGGGTGCCGTCGCCCACCGCCTCCATCAGCAACGCAGGCCCGGGCGCCAGCCCCTCCGTTGCCGGGTCGAGCACGGCGGGCACGTCGCAGCCAGCCGCGCCCCACGCGCGCAGCAGGCGCTCCTCGGTGGCGCGCCGGGAGGCCGCGTCGGGCAGGGTCTTGAGCCTGGCGAGAGCCGTCACCATCCAGCGCGTCACGGACTTGGGCAGCGAGCGGCGCCGGCGGTGCAGCTTGAGAATGGCATCGCCCCCGCCGGGCCGCGGGATGCGCCAGGTGCGGTTGCCCAGCGCGGCGTTGAGCGGGTCCGGCGTGCGCGGAGCCCCGCCCATCAGCTCAGCGACGCCGCGTCCAGGCGCCGCTTGAGGTCGAGCGCCACGCTGTACTTGCTGTAGGTCTTGCGCGCCTGGGCGCGCAGGCGCCAGTCGAGGGCGCGACCGAAGCGGCGCACCAGGCTGTGGTTGCGGAAGGCGTGGTCGTAGGCCTCCATCAACAGCGTCTTGTCGGGGTAGTGCTCGACCGTCAGGTCCATCATGCGCTCGTACATCTCGGCGCCGAAGAACTTGCCCGTGGAGCGCAGGTACGCCAGCAGCTCGCGCCCCACCAGGTCGCGCACGTCCTTGCTACGGAACACGACCTCGAAGTCGAAGTAGACGAAGTCGCCTTCCCAGAGCATGACGTGCTTGACGTCGCCGTTCTCGTGCAGCAGCCGGCTCTCGCCGTGCTCGACGGCCGCCTTGTGGCGGCGGTGCCACTCGGGGATCCAGCGCACCCAGGTGGCCAGACGCTCCTCGAGCGGGATCTGCTTGTCGACGAAGTACGTGCGGAAGTGCTCGCCGGGCACATACTCGAACAGCGTGTAGAGCCCCTCGGGCAGGTCCGTGAAGGTCACCCCAGGATAGCGGCCGAAGCAGCGGAAGCCGTGCTTCTCCCAGACGTCGATGCACTCGTTCTCGACGCGGCAGCGCGCGCGCGGCATGTGCGACGTGCGCCCCGTGATCAGCGTGTTGCCGATCGTCTTCTTCCAGTGCAGCAGCGGGAAGCGGTTGCCGTAGTAGCCCTTGAGCACGGCGAACTTGCCGTGGAACGGGATCTTCCAGAGCCAGTTGCCGGCGCCGGCCAAGTGCTCCTTGTCGGCGATGTCCTCGAGGCGCAGCACCTCCGGCTGAGCGTCGGGCTGGTGCTGGGGAGCGGACGGGGCATCGGCGACGGTGGTCATGACAAGGAGTGCTCGGGCAGCCTTCGGCCGCAGGGGGCGGAGCCGCCGCATCTGCTGACCATCGAAGCGCTCAGGATAACGGTCCCCGGGGCCGTGTTCCCAGATGGCATCCGGTTCGAGCGGGCCCGCGCTCGTAGCTGGAGGACGCGGCCAGCTGCTCCTCGGTCCAGGACTGCCGCGCTTGCTTGGCCGCCAGCACACCCGTATCGAAGGTCTCTCTGGATGCACGTCACGTCACGTCACGCAGACGCGAATGCGGACGCGGACGCAGAAACGCGCGAATCCAAGAGCTGCCACATCCGCAATCTCGGGCCGGAGACGATTGCGGGTTGTGGATCAGGCAATTAGAGGTAGGCTTTACTTCAGTTGCAGAGTTTCCCTGTAATCACCCCGCTCCCCGGCCTTCCCTGGAATCCCATATGAAGCTCCGCTTTCTCCCCGTACTGCTGACGGCGCTGCTGTCGGCTTTGCCCGCCAGCGCCCAGCTTGAGCCCAACAGCGAGCCCGACATGCTCGGTCCGCGTGGCGGCTCCGCCATCTCGGTGCTGGCCCACCCGCTCAATCCCGATGAGATCCTGGTGATCAAGTACACCCAGGGCGTGTTCCGCTCGACGGACGGCGGCGAGACCTTCGGACTGCAGCCCTACGGCACGGGCTACCTCGACGCTGACGGCGACGAGCGCCAGCTGGCGCAGGACCCCAGCGATCCCGACACGCTCTACATGCTGGTCGGCAACCAGATCTTCAAGTCGACCGACTTCGGCGCCAGCTGGAACGCGCTCAACCTGATGGCCCTCTACAGCAGCTTCAGGAGCCTGGCCATCTCGCCTTCGGGCCCCGAGCTGATTGCGCTCGACGCGTTCAACGCCTACCGCTCCGGAGACGGGGGCGCGAACTGGTCACTGGTGCTGCAGGTCGTGCCCTTCAGCGGAGACTCGCTGAAGAGCGTCACCTTCTCGCAGAACAACGACTCGGTGGCCTACATCGGCTTCAGCAACGGCCTCTTCCGCAGCGGTAACGGCGGCTTGAGCTTCAGCAGCACCGGACCGTTCGACACCGGGGTCAACGCTGTCACGACCTCGCCCACCAACTGGGACACGGTCTACGTCGGCACATCGTTCGACGGCGTGCTGCGCAGCACCGACGGCGGCGTCTCCTTCGCGAACATCGGGGGCGCGGCCGTCAACGAAACCAACGGCAAGTGGTTCAGCTGGGATCCCGATGGCGGGCTCTGGTACGGGGGGCTGACCAACCTCAACTACTCAGCCGACGGCGGGGACACCTGGATCGA
>QNBX01000166.1 GCA_003644265.1 Planctomycetota bacterium | reverse complement strand
GGTCCAGGACGACATGCTCAAGCTGCTCGGGCGACTCGACAGCGCTGCGTAATCGCGCACGGCAGGTCAGCCCTGCGCACGACCCGGCTGATCAACGGCGAAGTATGCAACGTTGAGGTAGACCTGCCAGTTGCAGACTTTGCGAGCCTTTCGGCCTCCCACGGATCAGAGCTCAGACCCGCAGGCGGCAGGCTCTCCGGCGATCTCGCGCCTCCGACTCACCCCTCAAAACGTGAGGAGAGCCTTTAATGGCGAGTGGGAATGAATCCGTGTGTGGTGTCACGAAGCCTTTTCGCGTTTGACGTGGCCGTCTAGCCCGCATTTCTCACGAGCCGTCTGAGGATCGCCGATTGCCGAGCTGAAGGCGCGGTCTTCTCCGCCCTCGCCCGTCCGGCGCGGGCATGAGGCCTGCGTTCGTTCCGACGAGGTACGCGTCCGGTGCGCCAGCGAAGCTGGCGCCTTCCAGTCAGATGCAAGGAGCTGACCATGTGAACAGTCGATGAAACATGTAGCGACCCGGGCGTGCGCGTCAGCGATGGCGGGTGCGAAGCCCCGGCGAGCGAAGTCGTCAGCCGCAACGCAAGTGAACCGGTAAAGCCTCGTGACTTACACAGTGGGAGTGGCCAACCTCTCGGACATGGCGAAGCCAGCACGAACAGCGAAGACATCGACATGCGCAGCTGTTCGGCTCCCCGGGGTTTCGCTGGGCAGCGGGCGACAAAGGAAGGCGTCGGAACCTGGGAGGCCCTGCTGGTCGGGTTCGTGACCCAAGGTGGCGCGGGAATCCATAACCGCGTCGCCGGTCAGTAGGGATTCGGAGGGGCCCATAGTAGCGATGAAGCCGAGTAACTCCGGTGGAGCGAAGGGGCCCTACTTCCATCGAGCACTTCAATGAGCAAAGAGAGCCGCTTGAGCGCACGCCGCTCCACTACGGGTGGGGAGCGAGGTCCAGAGCCGTCATTGAACGACTGGGGCTGCTCCCTGAAAGTCTCTGAGCTACGAGGAGCGCTATACCGCAAGGCAAAGAGGGAGCCGAAGTTCCGGTTCTACGCGTTGTATGACCGGATCTACAGGCTCGATGTGCTTGAGGCCGCCTGGCGCCGGGTCGCCCGTAACGACGGCGCTCCGGGGGTGGACGGTGTCCGTGTCTCGGACATCAAGAGCCAGGACGGTGGCGCAGCGAAGCTCGTTCGTGAACTCCACGACGAGCTACGCGAGAAGCGTTACCAGCCTCAAGCAGTAAAGCGTGTGATGATCCCAAAGGCAAGTGGAGGGACACGTCCCTTAGGTATCCCGACGGTGCGAGACCGGGTGGTGCAGATGGCTGCTCATCTGATCTTGGAACCGATCTTCGAAGCGGATTTCAAAGACACATCCTACGGCTTCCGGCCGGGGCGCAACGCTCATCAAGCGCTGCGCGCCGTGAAGGACAACATCATGTCGGGACGTAGGGAAGTCTTGGACGCGGACTTGAAGGGCTACTTCGACACGATCCCCCACGACAAGATGATGAAGGTGCTGGAGATGCGGATCGCGGATCGCAGCGTCCTGGCCCTGATTCGGAAATGGCTGCGGACTCCCATTGATGAGGACGACGGTCAGGGCCGACGGCGCCTACGCAAGCCAAGAAGCGGGACGCCCCAAGGCGGGGTGATCTCTCCACTGCTTGCAAACGCCTACCTGCACTGGCTCGATCACCTCTTCATGGGACCTGATGGTCCAGGGCAGTTCGCTGGTGCGCGGATCGTGCGGTACGCCGATGACTTTCAGGTCTTCGCGTACCGCATGACGCCTCGTATTCATAGTTGGGTGACAGACCTGCTGGAACGTCGTATGGGCCTGACCCTGAACCGTGAGAAGACCAGCACCCGGCGTGTGGCCCATGGGGCCGACTCGCTGGACTACCTGGGCTACCGACTTCGTTACGAGGCAAGCCGCTGGCCACGGGGTAAACCCTGGCTCTCGGTGAAGCCATCGCCGCGAAGCCAGCAGCGCTTTCGAGATCGAGTACGCGGACTGACTG
Source organism: Planctomycetota bacterium (assembly GCA_003644265.1). The sequence continues at coordinate 7,473 of QNBX01000166.1, read as the reverse complement.
GCCGCAACCGACGGTCTGTTCCTCTGGGTCGCCTGAGTAAACAGGTCCTCCGGTACACAGCCGGGTGGATCCAGTACTTCGGAGCCTTCCACAGAGGCAAGATCCTCGGCAAGGCCGACGGCTACGTGTACGATCGCATGGTGCGTCACTTGAAGCGCCGATCTCAGCGGGGAGTCCGCCCTCCCGAGGATGGTTCGTGGTACCGGCTCATTCGTGAGCGCCTCGGCATCACAGCCATGAGCAAGCTGAGTCCCTCGACAGCCAACCGATGAAGATGGTCGGTAAGCCGGATGCGGGAAATCCGCACGTCCGGTTTGATGAGGGGGGCGGGTCGCAAGGCCCGCCCCTACTCTACGTGCGCCAGCTTCGCTGGCGCACCGGAACGCTTACGACGTACCTGGCGGAGAATCGCGTCGTGCACATCCTCAACCTGCCCCACACGCCGCAGCACAACGGGGCCTGCGAGCAGATCCACCGCGAACTCAAGGCCGAAGCCGAACTGGGCAAGGGCGTGATCATCCGCTCGCTGCCCGACGCGGCCGAGGCCGTGCAGGGCGCTCTGACCCGCCTGAACACCCGCCCACGCGGCGTGCTGGGCGGAAAGTATGCAAGTGCCCTGGCTCTGATTCGTCAATTGCTGCGAGCACCCATCGATGAGGGCGATCACGTCAGACCTTCGACTGGTCGGCCGGCGGGTTCCTGAAGCTCTTGCCCTCGACGACGACGGTGTGGGCGTGGTGCAGCAGTCGGTCCATGGCCGCCGGTAGGGGGTCATTCGTGAACGCCTGGGCATCACGACCATGGCCACGCTGCGGCCCTCGACAGCCCGCCGATGAAGCTGGTCGATAAGCCGGATGCGGGAGATCCGCAAGTCCGGTTTGAAGAAGGGGGCGGGCCGAAACGCCCGTCCCTACTCGACACGCGCGCGTGAGCGCGGGGTAGGGCTTTGGGGGGCGGGGATGACGGTGTTGTGGTTTGTGGGGCTGGCGTGGCTTTGATATGTCGGGGGCCCCCGAGTGAGAGAGTGCCTTGAGCCGCGTGTTGATCGTCGTGTTGTTGGTGTCCGTTGTTGCCGCTTGCGCGAGCTTGATGGGCTCGCCGGCGCCGACGTTGGTTGAGTTGGAGGCGGACAATCCGGTGCTGCCCCTGCCGGAGGCGCCGCTGGGTTTCGACTTTGCGGTGGGCGACCTCAAGACCAAGCCTGACCCCGAGCGCGTGCGCCTCGGGCGCTGGCTGTTCTTTGATCCGCTGCTGTCGGCCGACGGAACGGTCGCGTGCGCCACCTGCCACCGCCCCGAGAACGGCTTCAGCGAGCCCACGCCGGTGAGCACCGGCATCGACGGGCAGAAGGGCGGCCGCAAGGCGCCCAGTTTCGTGAACGCCGCCTACGCCTTCTACCCCGAGACGTTCTGGGACGGGCGCGCGGCGAGCCTGGAGGAGCAGGCCAAGGGCCCCATCATCAACCCGATCGAGATGGGCACCACCCACGAGGCGGTGGTGGCGGCGGTGGCGGCCATCCCCAACTACCGCCACTTCTTCGCCAAGGCCTTCGGTGACGACCAAGTCAGCATCGATCGCATCGCCCACGCCATCGCCGACTACGAGCGCACGCGCGTGTCCGGCAACAGTCCCTACGATCAGTGGATCGACGCCGACGACGAGGAGCAGGGCTACGTCAGCCCCATGACGTCCGAGCAGATCTTGGGTCACGACCTGTTCTTCGGCAAGGCGCTGTGCGCCACCTGCCACGTGGGGGCCGCCTTCACCGACAGCCAGTACCACAACCTGGGCATCGGCTACGACGAGCAGACGGGCGAGATGGCCGACCTCGGGCGCGCCGCCATCAGCGGCGACGAGGCCGACACGGGCGCCTTCAAGACGCCGGGCCTGCGCGAGGTCACGCTGCACGCACCCTACATGCACGACGGCTCGCTGGAGACGCTGTTCGAGGTCATGAAGCACTACATGATCGGCGGGACGGACAACCCCTGGCTCTCGCCCAAGATGAAGGAGGTGCGGCTGACCGGCATCGAGCTGAACGCGCTGGTGGCGTTCATGCACGCGTTGGAGGGGACCGGGTGGCAGGACACGGCGCCGGTGCATCTGCCGCGGTGAGTTGGGGTGGGTCGGTCGGACCTCGCCCCCGTCCCGGCGCTCAGCCGCCGATGGGCTCGATGCGCAGCACCACGAACAGGGCCAGCTCGCCGCTGACGCCGAGCACGGTGTACTCGCCTGCGGAGACCGAGGTGCGGGTCTCGAACCTGAAGCCGGTCTCGGACTTGAACTGGCAGCGGCCGGAGAGGGTCAGGCTGTCCTCGTCGAAGGCGTCCGGCTCGAACTCCAGGCTGTGCGTCTCGTCCAGGCGCAGCCCGATGCTGCGTGCGCGCGCCGAGCTGCGCACCAGGCCCATGGCCTCCATGCTGAAGGACTGGTAGGGCACCAGCTGGGACAGGTTCTGGGCCAGCTCCGTGGGGACCGCGCCGTCTCCGGCGCCGTGCTCACCGCGGATGACCATGGCGCTGACCATGAGCTGGGGCTCGGAGCGGTCGATGACGCTCAACAGCTCGAGCATCTGCGCGACCTGCGCGGGCGTGTCGCGCAGCACCAGCACGCGCTGGTTCTCGAGCATGGCGATGTTGCGTGTGCTCTGCGACTGGCCACTGCTGTCTACGGTGGTGACCTGACGCTTGAACGGGTCGAGCGCCTCATACGCCGTGGGCAGGGAGATGAAGCCCGGCGACCAGTGACTCGTGCTGAGCTGGACGTCCGGCTCAGCCGGGGCGCTGCCGCGGTCCAACAGCATCAGCGCCTTGAGCACCTTGGCGATGTAGGCCGGCTCGTCATAGATCAGGATGGAGTCGCCGAGCAGCTGCAGATTGTCCATGGGCGGCGCGCTGTAGCCCCCCTTCTCCTCGACATGGAACGTGCGCCCGTGCAGGCGCTCTGCGATGCGCAGCAGTTCGTGCACATGAGTGTGCTTCGGCGTATAGAACTCGGTCTCGATCTGCTCTGTGGAGAGCATCAGGCGCGCGTTCTGGACGTTGGCGTCCGCGGCGTCCTGGGCCGAGACGGGCGCCGCGAGTGGGGCGCTGAGCAGGGCCGCCAGCAGCGCGATGGCGGTGGCGTAGGGCGGGGGCATCAGCAGCGGAATGGCGGACATGGCGGGTTCCTCTCGGAGTGGGTGATGACAGGGCGGGTGGTGTGGGATCGGCTCGCGGGCGCGGGCCGGGGCGGCTGTCTCGGCGGGTGAGCCAGTGAGCCAGGGAGCGGGTGAGCGAGTGGGTGACTAGAGGTGAGTTGGTGAGTTCAGCGCAGCGCGGGGGCGTCGGAGTTGGACGTGATCAGCACCAGGCGCACGTTGCCCGAGCGCATGACCAAGTGGTCGTCGGCTACGGCCACAAGGCGTGGGCCGCTGTCGACGGGCTCTGCACTCGGCGGGCGCGGTCGCAGCTCGGGGCGGCTGCGCAGCGCCAGGCCCAGGCCCAGCAGCAGCGCGGCGGCGGCCGCGTGCCGGCGCCAGCGCTGGCCCCTCTCGGAGCGCGCTGTCGTGGCGCTTCTCGGCGACTCCCGCAACCGAAGCACGGGCGCCGGCGGCTGCAGGCCGTCGTAGGCGCCGCGGGCCCAGCCGACCACTGCGCGCGTGCTCGCGTCCTCGTCGCCCAGCGCGCGTTGGGGCACTGGCGGCTGCAGCTCGTCGAAGGCGCGCTGCAGGGCGGCCAGCGGGTCGTCGTCACGCTCAACCATGGCTGCTCTCCGCGCTGGGGGCGGGCAGGCGCGAGCCCAGCAGGCTGCGCAGGCGTCGCCGCGCCAGGGTGATCAGCGAGCGCACGGAGGCGGGCGCCACGTCCATGGCGGCGGCCACTTCGTCTGTGGGCAGGCCCTGCAGGTCGCGCAACACGAAGGCCTCGCGTTCGCGGGGCGAGAGCCGGGCCAGCGCTGCGGTCAGGAGCTCGCGCAGCTCGTTGGCCGAGGCCGCTTCGTCGGGCGCCGGCAGGCAGTCGGGCAGGGGCGGCGCCGCGTCCTCGTAGCGTTGCCGCGTGCCCATGCGCCGCAGCACATCGCGGCAGTGGTTGAGCACCACCGTCGTGCGCCAGGGGCCGTAGGGCCGGGCGGGGTCGCGGTGGGCGAGGGCGTCGAGCAGCTTGAGCATGGCGTCCTGGGCGGCGTCGTCCGCGTCGGCGGCGTGGGCCAGCAAGCCCACGCACAGGCGCCAGACGACCGGGTGTTCGGCCCGGAACCAGCTGTCGACGGCGTCCGGCTCGCCGCGGGCGGCGGCGGCCAGGACCAGCTCGTCGATCGGGTTCCGGTCGTACATGGTCTGCCCGGTGTACGCGCCTGACCGGACGGGCGCTGAAGGGAATCCGACCAGGATTCCGTGGCTCGCCGCATGACCCAGATGCGGGACGGCCCGTCCCGCTGCCGTCGCCACCCCGCTCAGCCGGGAAGCGACCGCCGTCCGGCGCGGAGGATGCCTGCCACCGAGCTGCTAGAGCTGTGGGCCGTCGCTCTTGCCGGAGACGAGCTGCCAGGGCGGTGGGCCGTCGTCCCTGCCGGAGACGAGCTGCCAGAGCTGTGGGCCGTCGTCCTTGCCGGAGACGTGCTAGAGCTGCGGGTCGTCGCTCTGGCCGGAGACGTGCAGGGCGCTGCCTTCACCCGACTCGCTGACGGGAGCCTCGGCTTGGGCGTTGCCGTTGGCCTGGCCGTCTCCGCTCCCGTCGGAGGGGTCGCTCGCGCTGCCGTTGCCGATGTCGATGGCCTGGCCACCGTTCCCGGCGCTGCCGTGTGCGTTGCCGTTGCCGTTGGGCGAGTTCTGACCGGGATCGTCGCCATGCTCGCCGTCGCCGTAGCCCATGGACGGTTCGAAGCGGTCTGCGTCGGCCTGGCCCGGGTGTGAGCCCCAGCGCGCCAACCAGCGCGCAAACTCGTCGGCCGGCAGGGCCTTGGCGATGAAGAAGCCCTGAGCCACGTCGCAGCCCAGGCGCTCGGTGAGGTCCCAGGCCTCGCGGCTGGAGACGCCCTCGGCGATGACGGTCATGCCCAGGTTGTGACCCAGCTCGCTGATGGCGCGCACGAAGACCGCCGCCTCGGGGTCGGTGTGCGCATCCATGACGAATGACTTGTCGATCTTGAGCTCGCTGAACGGCATGCGGTACAGACGCCCGAGCGAGGAGAAGCCCGTGCCGAAGTCATCCACGGCCAGGTCGACGCCCTCGAGCCGCAGACGCGTCAGCGTGTCGAGCACGTCGATCTCTTCCGTGATCGACTGGCTCTCGGTGACCTCGAGCACCAGGCTGCCCGGGTCCACGTTGTACTCGCTGGCCATGGCCGCGATCTCGTCAGCAAAGTCCGGGTTGCGCAGCACCTGCGCCGACACGTTGATGGTCATGCGCATGCGCGTGCCATCGGCGGTCCACAGGCTGTGCTGCGCCATGGCGGTGCGGGCCACCCAGCGCGTGATCGGCCCGATCAGCCCGTGCTTCTCAGCCAGCGGGATGATGTGACTGGGAGGCAAGGGTCCCAGCTCCGGGTGTTGCCAGCGCAGCAGCGCCTCGGCGCCCCAGACGCGGCCTGTGGCGAGCTGCACGAGAGGCTGGTAGTGCAGGCGCAGCTGATCGCCCTCGAGCGCGGCTTCGATGTCGCGCGGACGGATCCTCAGCTGGTCGGCCGGCAGCAGATCGAGCACCGTGCTGGCCACCTGACCGCAGTCCAGCGGCTTGGTGAGCGGCGGGGCCATACTGAGGCCGCGCTCGCGGCCCACCCGCCCGGCGGCGCCCAGGGTGCGGGCGTTGCACGAGCCGGTCAGCATGATCGTGGACGGGCAGTTCCCCTCGGCCAGGGCCAGCATCAGGCGCAGGCCTTCCCGGTTGCGCCCATCGAAGTCGATCACGATCAGGTCCGGACGCTCACGCTCAGCCGCCGCCATCACCGTCTCGACGCTCGAGGCGTGGGTCAGCTCGTGGTCTCGATGGAGGGAGATCTCCTTGAAGACCCGCTGTACCAGGACATCTTCGCTGGCGATGAGGACACGCAAGGCTGGCATGGGAATCACGCTCGAGAGCTGGGACTTGGGCTGAGGAGAGCCCCATCGGCCCAGATGGCTCACGGGCTAAAGGCCGTTTCCAGCCGGGTCCCCCTGCGGCGGAGGGTCTGCATGAATCGCGTGACGCGTGCGCTGCCCTCGTCCCGGCCTTGGCTGGTGCGGCTGCGGCTGCGGCTGCGGCCAAGCTGCCTCTGCTGGGCGTGGCCCTGTTCGTGGAGGACCTGTCGTCCGCCGCGCGTGTGCTGCAGGAGGGCGGCTTCGAGTTGCTGGGGCAGGACGAGCTGGGCTGAGCTCAGGCCGGCGCGTCGATCACCTCGCCCCAGTCCAGGCCCTGCCGCGCCCGCAGGCCGCCGAGCTGTCCCAGGTGGTACGCCAAGTGGAAGACGTGGCCCTCCAGGAAGCGGCCGCGCGATGACTGGCCGCCGTGAACGTCGGCGCGCATGGCGACGGCGGGAGCCAGGCTCAAGACGTCATCGTCCAGGCTCGCCAGGGCCTCGCGCCGCAGGCGTGAGGTGGCCTCCCAGGTCTGCTGCAGCGCGCGCCACGCGGCGGCATCGGTCACGCCCCAGTGCGGCTGGCCGTGCCGCTGGGCCTCGGGCGGCAGGCTGGCCGGCTGCTCCGCCACGGCCACGATGACCGCATCGCTGACCCAGGTGAGGTGTCCCAACAGCCAGGCCACGCTGGGCCCCTGGGGTCCAGCCGATGACCGCGGCGCGCTGGATGGCCCTGGCCCATCGTCAAGCAGGGCAGAGCCGGTCCAGAGCGCTTGCTGCAGCTCGAGCCGGCGCGTGAAGCCCGAGACCAGGCGGTCGTGGTGGGCGATCTGCCCGCACATCAGCTGCAGCTGCGACACGCCTTGGGCTCCTCAGCCCGGCTTGCGGGCGCTCACGATCCACGAGTCGAACTGGCTCGCGAACACGGAGCCGAAGGCGTGGTCGAGGGCCGTGGCCGCCTTGTTGGCCACCAACGCCAAGCCGCAGCCGAAGCCTCCCAGCTTCTGCTCCGAGGCCGCCATGCCCTCGGGGATGGGGAAGCTGAGCTGGTAGTACCAGCGGCCTTCGATGCGGTAGCCGCGCTCGATCAGAGCGGTCTCGACCTGCTGACGAGCCTGGCCGTTGAGCTCGCGGGCGGGCAGCAGCGGGCGGCGACGACGGCGCGAGAAGCCGCGGGACTCGGGGTTGAGGTCGCCGATGACCAGGTGACCGCCCGGGGCCACCAGCTTGTCCATGCAGTCGAGATAGGCGCCGGAGTCGGGCGCAAAGCTGATCACCCCCGAGTTGAGCACCAGCTCGAAGGGCCGCTCGAAGGGTACGTCCTCGACGAAGCCCACCCGCGCGTCCAGGTCGACGCCCTGGCTCTGGGCGTTGGACAATGCGATGCGCACCATCTCGGGGCTGGGGTCGAAGGCGGAGGCCATGGCCCCCAGGCGCGCG
>QNBX01000165.1 GCA_003644265.1 Planctomycetota bacterium | reverse complement strand
TCGCGACCGCCGCCCTCGCCTGCCTCGCCGCCGCCGCCAGCGTCCGCCTCGCGACCGCCGCCCTCGCCTGCATCGCGGCCGCCTGCTCCCCGGAGCCCGCCACCGGGCCCGCTGGCGCCGAGGCCCCCGGGCGACACACCGCCGCCGCCCGCTCGGTGGTGCTGTTCACCATCGACACCCTGCGCGCCGACCGGCTCTCGCCCTACGGCAACCGCGCCTACGCCACCCCCGCCGCCGAGCGCCTCTCGCAACAGGCGCTGGTGTTCGACAAGGCCTACGCCCAGGGCGACAACACCAACCCCGCCGTCACCAGCTTCCTCACGGGCCTGACTCCCCCGCGCCACGGCGTGCTGAGCCAGGTGACCGGCACGCGCCCCGACGTCGTCACCCTGCCCGCCATGCTGTCCTCCCAGGGCGTGGCCACCGGCTCCTTCGTGGCCAACCTGTGCAAGCTGCAGGACGTGGACGGCAGCGTGTTCTCCGAAGGCTGGGGCGAGCGCTTCTGCGGTATGGATGAGCACACGCCGCAGCACGCCTGGGGCACGGCCTGCGTCGACGCCGGCATGGCCTGGATCGCCGAGCGCCAGGCCGCCAACGAGCCCTTCTTCGCCTGGATCCACCTGATGGATCCGCACAGCGAGTACAACCCGCGGCCGCAGCACTGGGACCACCGCGGCGACCCGCTGCGCCAGAAGATCCCCCAGCTGCGCTACTACTCGGCCTTCGAGGAGACGCGCCGGCCACCGCCCGCTGACGAGCTGGCCCGTCTCAACGCGCTCTACGACGCCGAGGTCAAGGGCGCCGACGAGGAGCTCATGCGCATGCTCGACTTCCTCGAGACGCTGCCCGGCAGCGACGAGGTGGCCCTGCTGTTCAGCGCCGATCATGGCGAGGAGCTGTACGAGACCTGGCACCGCATCGGCCACGGCTTCTCGCTCACCGAGGGCGTGCTGCGCGTGCCGCTCATGATCCGCGCGCCGGGCCTGGCGCCGGGCCGCGTGGACGCGCCGGTGGAAACCCTGGCCATCACCCCCACCATCCTCGACCTGATGGGCGTCTCGCCGCCCTACGAGTTGGACGGCCGCAGCCTGCTGGCCGGACCGCCCGAGCGACCCTACGCCCGCAGCTACACCTGGCCCATGGTGGTCAGCGTGCGCTCGGCGGACGCGCGCTACTGGCTGCGCGAGTCCGAAGTCCCCCCCGATCGCGAGCACGCCAACTGGCGCCTGGAGGCGCCGTGGTTCCTGCGCAAGGAGTGCATGGCCAGCTACGAACCCAGCGCTCCCAACGCGCCGCAGTGGGTCGAGCTCGAGCAGCTGGAACTCGACGCCCCCGGCGCCGCCCTGCGCAGCGCCGGCCGGCGCACCATGCAGGAGGGCCAGGAAGGCGCCGCTGACCTGTCCGAGATCACCGACCCCGCGTACCTCGAGCAGCTCATCCAGCTGGGATACATCGAGCGGCCGGAGCGCTAGCAGCGTGTGGCGGGTCTCGTCCGCGCCGGATGAGCGCGTTCGTCGGCAGGCAGGCCATGCGAACGTCCGGGTCGATCCGCGAGGTCCGCCCCGGTTGGCTCAGCGCCCGCCGATCAAGCGCTCGCGCGGCACCTCGAAGACCAGCACGCCGTCGGCCATGGCGATGGGCTCGAGCCCGTCCAACAGCTCGTAGCGGCTCGGGTCGCGGGTGAGCTTCGCGACGTGCACCGCCACCAGGTTGCTGTCCCAGGCCAGCAGCGGCGCGCCGCCCCAGCCGCGCCAGCGCAGACCGTGCACGTCGGGCACGCCCGTGCCGTAGGGCTGGTAGTTGAGCCGCGGCCAGTCGCGCTCCTGCTGCATGGCGGCGAGGGCGGCCACGCCCTGGCCCCAGTCGTCGCCCACCGAGAGGATGCGCCAGCCCTGCTGCGGGCCGCCAGCGTAGGCGTTGAAGAACATGAGCTGCTGGTCGCGCTGTGCCGCCAGCTCCAGCGCCGCGCCCAGCAGCAGCACGGCCAGCACGGCGCGGAAGGCCGCGCGCGCCGCCTCCGCGCTGCGTTTGGCGGCGGCCAGCAGCGCCACGCCACAGGCCATGGGCGCGAGCAGAGCGACCCAGGTACTGGCCGTGCTGGGACCGCGCTCGGGGAATGCCAGGAACAGCGCCGCCGGCGCCCCCAGCAGGGCCACGATGGCCGCCAGCCGCAGGCGCGTGCGCAGGGCCCCTGGGTCGAGCGCCGCCAGCCGCCCCACCAACACGGCCAGGGCCGGGCACACCACCAGCACGTAGCGCACGCCGAGCTGCGCCTGCCCCAGCGAGAACGCCAGTAGCACCAGCGCCGGCCACAGCAGCAGCGGCCCCTCGCGCGCGCGGCCGCTGGGCAGGCGCGGCAGCCACGGCAGCAGCAGCAGCGCCAGCAGCCCAAGCAGCAGCACGCCCACCGGCGTCTTCACCGCCAGCGCCACCAGATAGAAGGAGCGCCAACTGCGAGCGACCCCCGTCTCGCCCCGGAAGGCGCCCACGTGCCCGCCCCCCGCCGCGCCGCCCAGGGTGTGGTCGAGCCCCTTGAGCAGGCTGAGCATGGGCACCGGCCCGTCGCCGAACAGCCCCGCCGCGGCCGCGGGCAGGGGCTGCTGCAACACCACGCCGTCGGCGCCGGCGAAGCGCGGGTGCTCGCTCACGTCCGCGAGCCGCCGCAGCTCGAAGCCGTAGCCGGCAAACAGCGTCGAGCCCGCCACCAGCAGCAGCGCGGCCAGGCGCAGCAGGGGAGCGGCCGAGCGCTCGCGCACAGCGTCCAGCAGCAACAGCCCGGCAAACACCGGCAGCAGCAGCAGCGCCGTGAACTTGGTCAGCAGGGCCGCCCCCAGGAGCAGCCCGGCCAGCAACGTGCGCCCGGACGAAGGCGCCTGGCGCAGGCGCACCAACGCCGTGAGCGCAAAGAACGCGAACGCCGCCAGACCCGCGTCCAGCGCCGCCAGGGGCGTGTTGCCCGTGAGCGCCGGCTGCAGCATCAGCGCCACCAGCGCCACCAGCCCGGCCGCCTCACCCGCGCAGGCCCGCGCGAAGGCCCACACCGCCAGCGCCAACGCCAGCCCCAGCAGCAACATGGGCAGGCGCCCCAGGAACAGTAGCCGCAGCGGGTCGTCATTCAGCTCGTACAGAAAGCGCTGCGGACCGGCCACGTCCGTCTGCACGTGCGCGGGCAGCTCGGCCCCCGCCAGCGCCAAGGGCAAGCCCGCCAGCGCCTTGAGCAGCGGCGGGTGCTCGCGGTTGAGCGAGGTGTCCCAGCCGTCCCACAGCGCCGTGCCCGTCATCAGGTACATGGGCTCGTCGTAGGTCTCGCCGGCCGTGACCGCCAGGTTCACGAGCTGCGCCGCGTGCAGCGCGAGCAGGGCGATGAGCGCAAACAGGATCCCCCGCGACACACGCTTGCGTTGTGTCTTGGCGGACGCTGACGCCCCCATCGGCGTCGTCGGCTGCGGCTCCGCCGCGGGCGAGGCGGATGCCCCGGCCGCCGGCGTCGGCGCGTCGTGAGGAGCACTCACCGATCCACGCCCCGTGCAGCGAGGATCGGCTCGATGAACGCGGGCTCATAACGACGCATGCGGATGGAGCCCCGGCGCCCGTCCCTATTGAAGTGCGGGCTCAGCCAGCGCCACGCCAGCTCGCCGTCGCGGGTCAGCTCGAAGGCCTCGCCTTCGGACGAGTTGGACACCAGTACGTTGCCTCCCGGGAGGGGCTGCACCGTGCCGCGCCCCGGCGAGTAGAAGCGCTCGGGCGGGTCGGCCGTCCAGCTCCAGGTGACACGCCCGCTGAGCGGGTCGACCTCCACCACCCGCGAGTGCCGCCGCTGCCTGCCGCCGTTGTCGAACAGCAGCACGCGCCCCTCAGGCGTGAGCGTGGCCTCGTGCTGACGGACGATGCCCTGGCCCCAATGCCACGCGATGGCTCGACGCTCCCAGTCCACTGCCACCACGCGCGACTGGTGCCGCAGCGACACGAGCACCAGCGACGGGCGATAGAACGGATCGACCTCGCCCAGCTCCGGGTGCGGCATCCACTCCACCGAGTTGGCGTGCAGCGGATCGATCAGCGCGTCGTCGAGGTCCTTGCTCGGCGCGGGCACCAGCCGCAGGTCGGGTCGGGCATCGAGCATGTCGAGCAGCGAGAGGCGGTCCAGCTCGTGGCCGTCGAGGTCCAGCAACACGAGGTCGCTGTCGGCCCAAGACTCGTCGCCGTGGACGCCACGCCCTTCGCGCTCGGTGCCCACCAGCGTGAGGATCTCACCGCGCGGCGTGAGCTCCACGTCGTGGTGCGCGGCGATGTCCCGGCGCCAGACCAGCTCGCCGTCCCAACCCATGCGCATGAGGTGACGCTGGCGCGGCACGGCCGCGCCGTGGGTGCCCACGATCAGCACATCGCCGTCGGGCAGCAGCTCGCAGCGCATGGTCCAGTGACCGTCGGGCACGCGCCAGCTGTTGAACACCCGTCCCTCGGTGTCGATCAGCACCGACAGCGACAGCGGCACCACGGAGTACAGCGCGTAGCCCGGAGTGGTCAGGGCGCGGTCGTGGTGCACCACACCCGACGGCCCCTCGGCCAGCGAGCCGGCGAACTCGGCGTAGCCCAGGGCGGCGATGTGTTCACTGAGTGCATTGGCATCGACGACGGCGGCCTCTGCGGCAGGAGCATCGTGAGCGGCGCCGTCGGCTTCGGGCAAGGTGCTGCCATCAGCGAGCGGAGCATCCGCGACGCCCGCGGACGCAGCGGCGTCTCGGGCCGCCTGACCCGCGCCCTCGTCGACGGACGCCGGACGCTCGCCCTCCGCGCAGGCCATCAGCGACCAGAGCAGCAGCGCGAGGAGCGACGGGCGAGAGACCATGCTATGACCTTGCGACGGGACCCTGTGACTCGCAAGCACGCATTCCGAGGCGCCGCTGCGGCCTCAGCTGCTCGACACGGCATGCCGCGCTGCCCACACTCAGGGGCATGCGCCGCCCGGCACCCGCCACTCTGCTGCTGTTGCTCGCCATGGCCCTCGGTCCGGCGGTATGGCTGGGCAAGACGCTGACATCCCCGGAAGGCGACGCGTTTCCCTCCGTGCGCCGCGGACCCAAGCGAGCCGACCTGGTGCTCGTGACCGTCGAAGGCCTGGGCGCCGCCGAGCTGCGACTGCACGACCCGGATCAGCCCCCGCCGCCCGCATTGGACGCCTTGGCCGGGCGCGGCCTGGAGCTGCTGGTGGCCCACGCGCCCGGCGCGGCCCAGCCGCGCGCGCCGCTGTCCGGCGCTGCCTCGCCCGCGGCCCCATCTCCCACCGGCATCGTGTCGCTGCTCACCTCACGCCTGCCGCAGGACCACGGCTTCAACGACCTGTCGACACCCCCCGCGACGCCCCCCGCCACGCTGCTGGGAGCGTATGCGCAGGCGGGCTTCCGCTGCGCCGCATTCAGCGACGTGCCTCTGCTGCACGGGCTCGGCCTGGACCGCGCGCTCGAACGCGCGCAGGAGCTGCCGGACGCCGACCCCGCGGCGCTGGCGCGCGCCGCCGTCGACTGGCTGCCGGCCGACGAAGCCGACCCGGGCCTGGCGCTCTGGGTCCATCTGGGCCCGCGTCCGCCGGGCCGGGCCGGGGCGGCGCTCGACGCGCTCGACACCGTGCTGGCCGAGCTGCTCGACGCGCTGGTCGCCACGCGCCGCCTGGAGCGCACCTGGATCGTGGTCGCGGGCAGCTCGGGCCGCGGCGCCGACACCGCCGTGCCGATGCTCATGCGGCTTCCGCGCCACTACACGGCGGGCGAGGTGCGCATCGGCCCCTGCTCCACGCTCGACCTCGCGCCCACGCTGCTGAGCTACTTTGGCCTGGAGCCCCTGCCCCACGCCGTCGGACGCAGCTGGACGGGCGACACACCCGACGCCCTGTTCACCGGCCTCGGCTTTGCCGGCACCGCGCCGCTGGAGCGCCGGGGCCCGGGTGGAGCCCCTGTGCTCGGCGTGCGCGGACTGCGCGCCCTGCTCACCGACGAGCCGGGCGCCTACGACCTCACCCGTGACCCGGCCGCCGTACACAACCTGACGGGCACCCCGGCGGGCGACGCCATCGCGCAGGAGCTGGGCGCGGCGCTGGAGGCCTTGGAGCGGCGGCGCGGGGGCTGACTCAGCGCCGCTTGCCCGACGCCTTCGCCAGCAGCAGCTTCAACCCGAGCTTGGGCACCACGCCACCCTTCAAGAACATGCAGGCCATGTCGTCCGCGACGCCCACGAGTGACGAGATGTCGGTGAGGCGCTGGCGCAACACCTTGGCCTCGTGTCGGCGGTCGCCCTTGAGGCGCGGGATCCACTCGTTGAGCCGTTCCAGCACCGGATCCCATTCGCGACGCTTGCGGAACGTCACCACGGCGCGCACGACCTTCTCGAGGTCGTCCTCGGCGTGGTAGCGCACACGGCGTGATCCGGCCGTTCGCTCTGGGTGCACCAGGCCGTAGTCCACCAGCTCGCGACAAGCCATGGAGACGGCGCCGCGGCTCATGCCCAGGCCCTTTGACATGGTCTCGGCGTCCACGGGTTCGGCCTGGGTCACCAGCCAGCCGTAGAGTCGGCCGGTGGCGGGAGCGATGCCCCAGAAGCTGGCCAAGCGGCCCCAGAGGTCGGTGAATTCGTCGCGGATCCGCTCAACTTCGTCCATCCGGGCATAGTACCGCGCCTCAAGCGTCGGGCACCATAAGTCCGAAGTTTCAGAAATATCTGAAAGTTCGTTGACGTAGGTAGCGTTCCAGAAAAGGATGTGTCGACCCGCCCACGGGCGGCGGGAGCCGAGATCGCATGAGCCACGAGACATGAGCAACGAGAAGCGCCGCAACCTCGGTTCGAGTGACCCGCGGAACCCGGGCGGCGGCACAGGCAGCACAGGCAGCGCGGGCCGTCGCGCCCGTTCCCGGGACCCCGACGACACCCCGCGGCAGCCGTGGCGCGACGCGCCTCCGCTCAAGGTACACGACGAGGCCACGGACGCTCAGCGCCAGGAGGCCGCGCGCCGCTGGTCGAAGGTCACCGTGGAGCGCGGCGGGCCGGCGAGCCGGTTGAAGCCGGAGCTGCGCGCGGCCATCGTGACGCTGCTCACGCTCTCGGTGATCGCCGCGCTCTACTACCACACCACGCGTTGGAGAGGCCTACACGGTACGGCCCTGCTGTTCGTGGGCCTGCCGGTGACGATCTGCCTGGCTGTGACGTTCCTCACCCGCGCGCGCTCGGTCTACGGCCGCGTGCTCCAGGCCAACGTGATCTTCCTGTGCCTGGTGTCGCCGCTCATGGGCGAGGGCAGCATCTGCATCCTGATGATCTCGCCGTTGTTCATCGGCGTGTCCATGCTGGCCACGCTGCTGGTGATGGAGCTGCGCCGCGCGTTCCGTGCTCAACGCCGCGGCCGTATGATAGCCGTGGGCCTGCCGGGGCTGCTGCTGCTCGCTGCCGTGTCGGGTGGCTTCGAGAGCCCCGACGAGCTGCAGGACGCGCCCCTGCGCCTGGCCACCAGCGAGGTCGTCGTGCCGGGCAGCCTGCCTCGCTGGCGCGACGCCGTGCGCGCACCCGTCGCGATCGTGCCGCATGAGTCGCTGCTGCTGGACTTGGGCTTTCCCGAGCCGCTCGCATACTGCTGGGAAGACGGCGTGCTGGTGGTCCCGTTCTCGGAGGTCGAAGGCGTACAGGGCTGCTGGCGCGTGGCCGCCGAGCCCCTGCCGGAGGGCGTGCGCTTCGTGCGCCTGGAAGACAGCAGCAAGCTCGGCCGCTGGCTCGACTGGATCGACCACCGCGTCAGCGTGCAGGATGCGGGCGCCGGCCGAGTGCGACTGGTGCAGGTCACACGCTTCCGCTCGCAGCTCGGACCGCGCTGGTACTTCGAGCCCCTCATGGAGCAGGTCTGGCGCGCCGCCCACGACCTGTCCCGTCGTTGCTGGCAGGCGAGCCTGCGGTGAATGCGCGCGACACCGTCGCCTCGCTGTGGGAGCTGGTGCAATCGGGGCCACTGCTCGACCCGGCCCGACTCGAGCAGTTGCGCGCGCAGCTCGGCGACGAACTCACGCTGGTGCGCGCGGCGCTGTTGCTGTGCGCCCTCGGATACGTCTTCGTGGCCTACGCCTGGCTGAGGCCCGACGGGGACACCCTGCGGCGTGCGTTAATGGCGACCGCGGTGCAGATGTGGGTGGGGTTTGTCCTCGACATCGGCCTGGTGCGCGCGGGCGCCTGGCGCTACCGCGACATGCCGCTAACCATCGCTGGGGTGCCCTTGGACCTGCACCTCGACTGGAGCCTGCTGTGGGGCCTCAGCCTGTGCTGGCTCAGCCAACGCTGGCCTGGGCCCCGCGGCAACCCTCGGCAGTGGGCGCTGTTGTTGGGAGTCGCCGTGGCCGCCACGGTGGCCTTCGACGTGGCCATCCATGAGTGGATGTTGTTCCTCGACGGCGTCGCGCCCTGGTGGATGGTGGCCGACGTCGCCTTCCTCACCCTCACCCTGGGGCTGACCCTGTGGGTCTTCCACTCGGTGCCGACCCCGTCCTCGAGCGCGGAACCCACGCTGCCCCTGCCCCCTCTCACGCCGCGGGCGCGGGCCTGGCTCTACCTGATCGGCTTCAACCTCCTGTTCTTCCTCTGGCTGCCCGGCGCGCTGCACGACGCGGCCGCCAGCTTGGGCTGGTCACCGCAGGTGACGCGCGTGCCCGTGCTGCCCGCGTTCCTGGCCCTGCTCGGCCTCTCGCTGGGGCTCTGGTCAGTCGACGAGTTTGCTCTGCGCGGCGGCGGAACACCGGTGCCCTGGGACGCCCCGCCACGGCTGGTGACCAGCGGGCCCTTCGCCTTGGTGGCCAACCCCATGCAGATCTCCGGGATGCTCCTGGCCGCGGCCGCCTGCCTGCACGCGCTCTCGTGGGTGACGCTCATGTACGTCGCCAACATTGCGATCACCGTGCAGCTCACGTTCTTGATCGTCGAACCTCGCGCGCTGCACCAACGCTTTGGCACGCGCTACTCCGACTGGCGGGCGAGCGTGCGGCTGTGGCTCCCGCACGTCGTGCCTGTGCTCCCTCTGGCCGCCCGCCCCACGCTGTTCTTCGATGCCGACTGCGCCTTGTGTCGCGCGTGGGTCGCCACGCTGCGCCGCCTCGACCTGCGAGGCTCGCTGAGCTTCAAGCCGCTCGCGTCGTCCGTGTTACCCGCGGAGCCCGCGTCATCGCGCGCTGGCGCCACGCGCTGGTGCCGGCGTGATCAACGCGAGCTGGTGACCGGTCCGCTCGGCGCTGCCGTGAGTGACATCACGACGGTAGGAGTGAAACAGGGGCTCGTGCTCCGCCTCGCCCTGCGCGAGGCGGAGCGATCGGTGTTGGACATCGCAGCTCGCTGTTCCTTGCGCCTGACTCCCTGTACTGCACTCCCAGGTACAGGCCTCGCTCACGTCGAGCTGCGTCACGCCGCCGGCACGCAGCTGGCGGGCCGCCACCGCACGCAGGTCCACATGGCTGCGGTCGCCCCGGCCCGACGCAACGGACGCGCCGTATCCCGCGGC
>QNBX01000164.1 GCA_003644265.1 Planctomycetota bacterium | reverse complement strand
GCGCCTGGCCGTGGGCGCCGGCACGCGCGACGACGCGAGCATGGGCTTCGACGTAGCGGACCTCTCGCTCACGACGGGCCCTCCCGCCGCGCCGCGCCGCCCGTCGCTGCAGGTGGAGGTCTTCAACCACGTGCTGACCGACAACAGCCAGACCTCGTTCGAGGCCGAGCTGCAGCTGCCGCCGCCCTCCTGGGCCTTCGGTCGCGTGCTGCTGACCCTCGACATCCACGACGCGGGCTCCGATTGGGACGAGTGGGACCGCACCGGCGAGATCTTCATCCAGGACGCCGACGGCGCCTGGCGCGGGCTGGTGCCGTTCATCACCTCGTACCGCACCGAGTGCCATTGGGTGGTGGACGTCACCCACTTCCGCCCGCTGCTGAGCGGGACCACACGGCTCAAGATCGCCGCGGGCACCAGCTTCTACAAGGACCGCGGCTTCATGCTCAGCGTCTCGCTCGCGTTCCACCACGCGCTGCCGGATGACCTGCGCTCGCCGGCGCCCGCGCGCGTGACCCCGCTCTGGCACGGCACGGCGCACTACCGCTCGGCGCAGAACCACTTCTCCGACTTCTTCACGCCGCAGGCCGTGACGCTGGGCGAGCAGACCGAGGCCGCGCGGGTCTTCCTCACCACGACCGGGCACAGCCAGGTGGGCGAGTTCACGCCGTCGCTGCGCACGCTCGTGTTCGCGCCGGTGCAGGGCGGCGAGGCGGAGCAGCGCTACGAGAACACGCTCTGGAAGACCGACTGCTACCTGAACCCCAACCGGCCGCAGTTCGGCACCTGGAAGTACCCGCGCGCGGGCTGGGCGCCGGGCGATGTGGTGGCGCCGTGGTGGATCGACCTGACGCCGCACATCACGCCCGGCGCCGTGGCCGAGCTGCGCTACGAGCCCTCGCCCTACGACTTCGAAGGCGCGGACGAGGTGCCGGACGCGGGCGCCATCAACGCGGCCAATCAGTTCGTGCGCGCCTGGCTGATCGAGTACGCCACGCCCACCGACGCCGTGGCGGCCCCCACCCTGCTCGTCACCAACGTGGTGGCGGACAGCGCCGCCGCCCGCGCGGGCCTGCGGGCCGGTGACTTCCTGGCCTCCTACGACGGCGCGCGGGTGGACAGCGTGGCCGAGCTGGGCGCGGCCAAGACCGCCGCCAGCGAGGCCGGCAAGGCGCGCGTGCCCGTGGTCGTGTTCCGCGGCGAGCAGCGCCTCGAGCTCGAGCTGGACAGCGGCCGCATGGGCGTGAACCTGAGCGGCGGCTGAGCGCGCGCGGGCGCTCCTGAGCGCTGCGCCGGCGAGGTGGGAGCCGCACGCGAGCCGCACTTACCGGCCGGTCGAGCGCGGAGCTGGCGTCCGCACCCGCGCTGCCCACGCTTGCACCGGCAGCGCGGGGAAGCCATCGTCGTCGCGTGACTCACTACGTCGGCAAGCATCTCGCGCGCCCGGACGGGCCGGACAAGGTGGCCGGTCGCACCACCTACGTGGCCGACCTGGCCGTGCCCGGGGCCTGGCTGGGCGGCACCCTGCGCTCGCCCGTGCCCCACGGCCGCTTGCAGCGCATCGAGCGCGACCCGGGCTTCGACTGGAGCCGGGTGGTGCTGGTGGGCCCGGACGACATCCCGGGCGAGAACGTGCAGGCGCTCATCGTGGACGACCAGCCGGTGCTGGCGCACGACGAGATCTGCCACGTGGGCGAGCCGCTGCTGCTGGTGGCGGCGCCCGACGCACCCACGCTGGAGGCGGCGCTGGCGGCCCTCCGCCCGGTGATCGAATCGCTGCCGGCGCAGCTCGACTTCGAGACCTCGGAGCACGTCCACAAGCGCATCGACATCCTCAAGGGCGACCCCGGCGCGGTGTTCGCCCAGCTCCCGAGCGGCGCGCGCGTGTTCGAGGGCAGCTACCGCACCGACAGCCAGGAGCAGCTCTACATCGAGCCCCAGGGCTGCGTGGCCTGGCCGCCCGAGCCCGACGGGAGCTTCGTCGTGCGCGGCTCCATGCAGTGCCCGCATTACGTGCGCAAGGCGCTGGTGCGCTGCTTCGGCGTCACTGAAGAGCAGGCGCGCGTGGTGCAGCTGGCCACCGGCGGCGGCTTCGGCGGCAAGGAGGACTACCCCTCGGTGCTGGCCTGCCACTCGGCCCTGCTGGCGCGCGCGTGCGGACGCCCGGTGCGCATGCAGTACGAGCGCCACGAAGACCTGATGGTGACGCCCAAGCGCCACCCCGCGCTGATGACGCACCGCACCGCCGTGGCCGCCGACGGCACGCTGCTGGCCATGGACGTCGAGGTGGTCTTCGACGGCGGCGCCTACGCCACCCTGTCTTCGGTGGTGCTCTCGCGCGGCTGCATCCACGCGGCCGGGGCCTATCGCTGCGAGCACGTGTCCATTCGCGGCCGCGCCGTCGCCACGCACCACGTGCCCTGCGGCGCCTTCCGCGGTTTCGGCGCGCCCCAGACCTGCTTCGCCATCGAGCGCCAGATGGACCGCATCGCGCGCGGTCTCGGCCTGCACCCCTTCGCCCTGCGGCACCACAACGCGTTACGGGCGGGCGACACCACCGCCACCGGCCAGCTGCTGCGAGACAGCGTGGGTTCGATGGAGGTGCTGGAGGCGGTGCGCGCGGCCAGCGGCATCGACACCCACGCCTGGTGCGATCCCCAGCGCGACGACGCCGCGACCGCCGACGACGCGATCGACGCCGGCGCGACCAACGCCAACGCTGGCACGACCAAGCGGCGCGGCCTGGGGCTCTCCTTCTTCTTCCACGGCTCGGGCTTCACCGGCTCGGGCGAGGAGCTGCTCAAGGGTCGCGTGCGCGTGGCGCTGCTGCCTGACGGTCGCGCCGAGGTGCTGTCCGGCTCGACCGAGATCGGCCAGGGCACCATCACCATGTTCACGGCCATGGCCGCCGAGACCCTGGGCTGCGACGCCGAGGACATCGTGGTGGCCACGCCCGACACGGCCCACGTGCCCGACTCGGGCCCCACGGTGGCCTCGCGCACCTGCATGGTGGTGGGCGGCGTGCTGACCCAGGCCTGTCGCACCCTGGCCGAGCGCATCGGCGCCGGTGACGCGCCCTTCCGCGAGCGCGCCCGGGCGCTGCTGCAGCGCGGCGACGACGGCAGCGTGGGCGTCACCTATCACTCGCCCCCCGGCCTCACGTGGGACGACGACACCTATCGCGGCGACGCCTACCCCTGCTACGGCTGGGCCGCCGACGTGGCCGAGGTCGAGGTCGATCTCGACACGCTCGAGGTGGACGTGCTGCACCTCTGGACCGCCGTCGACGTGGGCAAGGCCATCCAGCCGCGCCTGGTCGAGGGTCAGATCGAGGGCGGCACGTTGCAGGCGCTCGGCTGGGCCCAGCGCGAGGTGGTCAGCACGCGCGGCGGCCACGTCGAGCAGGACCGCATGGCCACCTGCATCATCCCCACCACGCTGGACGCCCCGCCCATCGACGTGACCTTGATCGAGGTGCCCTTCCCCCACGGCCCGTTCGGCGCCAAGGGCGTGGGCGAGCTGCCCATGGACGGCGGCGCGCCCGCGGTGCTGGCCGCCATCGAAGACGCCATCGGCGTGCACGCCGCGCACGTACCGGCCACGCCGGAGCGGCTGCTGGCGCTGCTCCAGGCACGACCAGGAGCGAGCGCATGAAGGGCCCGCTGCAAGACGCCGCGCCCATCGAGCTGACACTGCGCGTCAACGGCACGGCGCACACGCTCCAGGTCCCGCCCCTGCGGCGCCTGCTGGACGTGCTGCGCGACGAGCTCTCGCTGACCGGCAGCAAGGAAGGCTGCGGCGAGGGCGAGTGCGGCGCCTGCACGGTGCTGGTGGACGGTGAGCCCGTGCTGGCCTGCCTGATCGCGGCGTGCCAGGTGCAAGACGCCGAGATCCTCACCATCGAGGGCGCCGGCCTCGAGTCGATCCAACAGGCGTTCCTCGACGAAGGCGGCGCGCAGTGCGGCATCTGCACGCCGGGCATGATCGTCATGACCAAGGCCTGGATCGAGCGCTGCCGACGCGACGACGTGGAGCCCACCGAGCTCGGCGCGCGCACGGCCCTGGCCGGCAACCAGTGCCGCTGCACGGGCTACGGCGCCATCATCGCCGCCGCCCTGCGCGCCGCCGCGCCGGGGGACGGCTCGTCGTGAAGGTCGTCAGCGCACGAACCCTGGAGCAAGCGCTGGAGGCCCTGGCCACGGCCACGCCGGCCACGCGCCTGCTGGCCGGCGGCACCGACCTGATGGTGGAGCTGCAGACCGGGCGCGCCCAGCCGGACCTGGTGGTGGAGATCGGCGGCGTGTCGGAGCTGCGTGCGATCCGCGAGACCGAACAGGGGCTAGTGCTGGGCGCCGCCTGCACCTGCAGCGACCTGATCGCCAGCTCGCTGGCCGCGCGCTTCGGCGACATCCTGGTGAGCGCCGCGCGCGACGTGGGCGCGGTGCAAATCCAGAACCGCGCGACCCTGGGCGGCAACCTGGGCACGGCCTCGCCCGCCGCGGACCTCACGCCGGCCCTGCTGGCCCTCGGCGCCACGCTGCAGCTGCGCTCGCACGGCGCCTCGCGCGAGCTGCCCTTGAGCGAGTTCTTCACGGGCTATCGGCAGACGGCGCGCCGGCCCGACGAGCTGATCGCGGGCGTGGTCCTGCCGCCCCGACCGCCCAACGAGCTGCGCGCCTTCCGCAAGGTGGGCACGCGCCGGGCCCAGTCCATCAGCAAGCTGGTGCTGGCGTTGGCGGTGTCGCACGAGCAGGGCCGCGTGCTGCGCGCGCGCGTCGCGGCGGGCTCGGTGGCCGACCGCAGCATCCGCATGACACACCTGGAGCGCGCGCTGGAGGCCGGCGCGACGGGCGACGAGCGCAGCGCGGCCATCGCGCACAGCGTGGCCCACGACGCCAGCCCCCAGGACGACGTGCGCTCCAGCGCGCAGTACCGCAGCGCGGTGTTGGGCCGGGTGTTGACGCGCATGCTGGCCGGGCTGCCGGAGAGCTGAACGGCGGCTGAGACGCGACGACGACCTGCGAGGCCAGGCACCGCGCCGCGCGCGTTGCTAGTTGCGCGCGCCCGACTCGACGTAGCGCGTGAGCCCGTCCACCCAGGCCAAGGCCGCATCCTGCATCATCTCGGGGTAGCCCTCGAACTCCTCACCCCAGTCGTAGTACAGGCCGATGGTCACGCTGCGCTCGTCGAGGGTCGGCGCGCTGCGCCAGACGACCTCGCCGTCCGCGGCCCGCCGCAGCTCCAGGCCCACGGCCAGCGTGTTGCGGGCGTGACCGGCGGGCAGGCCGAAGATCCACAGCAGCGGCCCGTAGATCGACAGGCAGTAGCTGATGAGCTTGCCCTCGTAGTGGAACTGCTCGACATAGCCCTGCAGGATCAGATCGACGTCGGGCTGCTCGCGACGGTCGGTGTAGAAGACCTCATCGAAGAGGTTGGCGGCCTCCAGCTCGGAGACCACCGCCTTGGCCAGGTCCTCCGCCGGCCGGATCTGATACGCCGCATGAGCGATGAAGCCGGACGCCCCCTCGATCTCGTCGTAGTCCATCCAGCCGTAGGGCATGAGCGGGATCAGGTAGATCAGGGCCTTGTTCGAGTTGACCTCGGCGCGGCGATCCTCGAAGGGCAGCACCGCGACACGCTGTGGCGCAGGCGCCGCCGTGCGCCGGTGTGAGAGCGGGCGGTACTTCCAGGCTCCGGCGCTCGAGCAGCCCAGCGTCAGGACGAGAGACAGCAGCAGCAGCGCGGAACGAGCAATCATGGCCAGTACTCCGGGAGGGGGTCCCGTGGGGCGTCCGAGCGGCCCCGCGCGGGCAGACAGCGTGACAGCAGGCGCAGGCCGGCTCAAGCGGCAGCGCGTTTCTCGGTCCGTGCACGGACCGCGCCCGTCGCGCCAGCGCCGGTGACGCCGCAGCCCGCTCGTGGGCGCCGCCGGAGCGACAGCTGCGCCGCCGCGCTCCCGCGGGCCCCGTGACGTAGCATGCACTCCATGATCGCCGCCGCCGCGCAGACGGACCCCCAGCTCGGCCGGCTGGCCCACAACCTGGCCGAACTCGTCGCGCTCACCGAGCAGACCGAGGCCGACCTGATCGTGTTCCCCGAGTGCGCCCTGAGCGGCTACGGCTTCAGCTCTCGCAGCGAGGGCTGGGCCGCGGCACAGAGCATCCCCGGTCCGGCCACCGACGCCGTCGCCGCGGCCTGCGCGCGCAGCGGCCGCGTGGTCGTATTCGGCCTGCTGGAGCGCGCCGGCGAGCAGCTCTTCAACTCCGCCGCGGTGGTCGGCCCCGCCGGCCTGATCGGCGTCTATCGCAAGATGCACCTGCCCTTCCTGGGCATCGACCGCTTCGTCGATCCGGGCGACCGCGGCTACCCGGTGTTCGACACCTCCGCAGGCAAGCTGGGCCTGCTGATCTGCTACGACTTGTCGTTCCCCGAGGCCGCGCGCGCGCTCAAGCTCGACGGCGCGCAGATCCTGTGCGTGGCCACCAACTGGCCCCTGGCAGCGGAGATCTCATGCGTGCACTCGCCGCCGGTGCGCGCCCAGGAGAATCACCTGCACCTGGTCGTGTCCGATCGCTGCGGTGAGGAGTCGGGCTTCGCGTTCCGCGGTCAGTCGCGCGTGCTGGACTGCGACGGGCGCACGCTGGCCCAGGCGGGAGCCGAGCCCGCCGTCGTGTGCGCCACGCTGGACCCAGCCGCGGCGGACGAGAACCGCGTGGTCAACGTGGCCGGCAGCTACGAGCTCGACCGCCTGGCCCACCGGCGCCCCGAGAGCTACGGTCGCGTCGTCGATCTGCCTCCCGCGCGCGACTGACGTCGGCGCCGCACGCCGGCGCGCCCCACGCCGGCGCGCGTCACGGCGTCGCCGCTGACGCCCTCCATCTCGCGATACTCAAAGGTATCGAAGCCGAGCGGCGCGATCACTCCGAAGAAGCGCCAGGAGGTCAGGCCGCCTCCACCCAGGTCGACCGGGTTGGCCTCGTCGCCATCGAGGAACAGCGAGATGTTGCCCTGCCCCGCCCGTCACCGGTTCGCCACCCGGGGGGGACTTGGCAGTGGCGTAAGTTTGCGCTACAAACTTGTTTGCGCGCCAGTCACCTTGAACCCGGAGACCCAGCCATGCAGACCGCCCTCACCGAGAAGACCCTGCTGCGCGACGTGTGGGCCCGGGGCTTCCTGGATGGCCTGCCCGACATCGCCATGGGACTGCTGCTCGTGAACATCCAGCTCGGCGGTTGGTTGGCCGAGCTGGGGCTCAGCACCGGCTGGACCATCGGGGTGCCCATCGTCGTCATGCTCACGGTGCTGCTGGCCGTACCCTGGTGCCGGCGTCACCTGACCACACCGCGGCTGGGCGAGTTCCGCATCCACAAGACCAGGCGCCGCAAGCTGCTGCCCGTGATGCTGGTGTCCGTCGCCATCACCCTGGCGTTGGTGGGCTTCACCGCCGCCTCGAAGGCTGCGGCCTTCGAGGGCGACGTGCCGCTGGTGTTGATCATCCTGGGCGTGTTCGCCGTCAAGGCGGTGGTGCTCTGCAGCCTGGCGGGCTGGTACTTCGGCGTCGACCGGCTCTACGCCTACGGCTGGCTCATCGCCTGGTCCTTCCTGGGTTCGGAGACGCTGATCCGCACCACCGAGCTGCCGCTGCTGGCCTGCTACCTGCTCGGCTTCGGAGTCAGCAGCGCCGTGATGGTGGCCTGCGGTCTGGTGCGGCTGAGGCGTTTCCTGCACGACTTCCCCCTGCCCCACGACGAGACGCCGACCTGATGGTCACCCCCGAAGAGCGGCCCGCTCCGGCCGCCGAGGGCCTCGACCGTCTGGTGCACGAGCCGGCGCGCCTGACCCTGCTGGCGACGCTGTCGGTGCTCGACTACGCCGACTTCGTCTACCTGATGAACGCCACCGGACTCACGCGCGGCAACCTCTCGTCGCACATGAGCAAGCTGGAGGCCGCCGGCTACATCCGCGTGAAGAAGAGCCTGCAAGGCAAGACCACGCGCACGCGCCTGAGTCTGACGAGCGCCGGACGCAAGGCCCTGAGCGAGTACAGGGAGCTCATGCAGCGCGTGCTGGAAGAGCTGCCCTGATCGGGGGGCCGCTGCACCCGCGCGGGCGCGCCGGGGCCCCGGCTACTCGGCGTCCTCGTCCATCTCGCGCCTGATGAGCTCCTGCTTGTAGCGCCCGATGACGTCCTCGATGCGCACGGAGCCCACCAGCTTGCCGTCGTCCAGCACCGGCAACTCGTCGCGATAGCCCAGATCGAGCCGCGTGAGCACCGTGTCCAGGCTGTCGCTCAGCTCGACCCCCGGGCTGTTGGTGGAGATCTCGGAGGCCACCACCAAGTAGCGCAGCACGTCCACGTCGGGCAGGTAGGGCTGGATCTCGCCCATGCTGATGACGCCGCACAGCCTGCGCTCGTCATCGACCACGTAGACGCAGTGATCCTCTCCCTGCGAGAGCTCGCTCACCACCGCGCCCAGCCGCGTATCCGGCGCAACGCAGCGCAGGTCGTGGCGCAGGACCTCCGACACCGCCACGCCGCGCAGCAGGTTGACGTCCTGCCCGGCGCGGATGTCCACGCCGCGCCGCAGCAGCTTGAGCGTGTAGATGGAGGCCGTCTGCAGCCGCGTGGCCAGCAGCGTGGCCAGGATGCACGACACCATCAGCGGCAGGATGATGCGGTAGTCGTTGGTCAGCTCGAACAGGATCAGGATGGCCGAGATGGGCGCGTGGGTGGTGGCGCCCACCACGGCCCCCATGCCCACCAGCGCGTAGGCGCCGGTGGCGGCCATGGACTCCGGGCCCAGGATCGCCTGAGCGATGCCGCCCACCAGCGCACCCAGCGACGCACCCAGGAACAGCGACGGCGCGAAGATGCCGCCTGAGCCGCCCGAGGCGATGGTGACCGACACGGCCACCAGCTTGGCCGCCAGCAGCCCGACCAGGGCCCAGAGCGCCGGCGAGCCGTCCAGCGCGGCGTTCATGGACTCGTAGCCCACGCCCAGCACGCCCGGCACCACCAGGGCGATGGCGCCCACGATGGCCCCGCCCAGGCAGGCCTTGATGGGCGTGGGCAGCTTGATGGCATCGGCCCTGTCCTCTGCGAAGTAGAGCGTGCGCATGAACAGCAGCGCCATCAGCCCCGCCGCCACGCCGAGGATGGCGTAGACCACCAGCTCGCTGGGATTCTCGAGGGCGTGCTTGGGGATGTCGAAGGCCGGCAGGTCGCCCAGGTAATGGCGGCTGATGACCGTGGCCATGACCGACGAGATCACGATGGGCGAGAACTGGGGCACGCCGAAGTCGCCCAGCACGACCTCCACCGCGAACAGCGCCCCGGCCACGGGCGCGTTGAAGGTGGCGGCGATGCCGGCCGCCGCTCCGCAGCCCACCATGGTGCGCAGCCGCCGGGCCGACATGCCCAGCACCTGGCCCACCGAGGACCCGATGGCCGAGCCGATCTGGACGATGGGCCCCTCGCGCCCCACCGAGCCGCCCGACGCGATGCAGACGCTGGAGGCCAGGGCCTTGGCCACCACCACCCGCGGCCGGATGCGCCCGTTGTGCAGGGCCACGGCCTCGATCACCTCGGGCACGCCGTGGCCCTTGGCCTCCGGCG
>QNBX01000163.1 GCA_003644265.1 Planctomycetota bacterium | reverse complement strand
CGCGCCAGCCGCGCCAGCCGCGCCAGCCGCGCCAGCCACGCCGAGCGAGCCAGCCAGCCCATGCGAGCCAGCCGGACCAAGCGAGCCGAGCGGACAGACTGGCCCGGGCATGGCCTGCGGCAGCCAGCGCTTCGTGGCCTCACTGGCGGACGACGGCAGCCCGCGCTCACGGGACGGCGGCGCCCTGGTGCCAGCGGGCGGGCTCTACGACGCCTGGACCGCCGCCGTGCGCGCGCTCGAGTCCCGCGGGGGGCGGCTGTTCAGCGTGCACGGCCAGTTGCTGGCGTGGCGCCGCGACCTCGACCTCAGGCCCACCCCCGGCGTGGCGGCCGACGACCTCGAGCTCATGCGCCAGGTACGCGCCGCCGGACGCGCTGTCATCAAGCTGAACGACGCGCGCTTCCTGGAGCTCAAGACGCCGCCGGGCGACGACCGCGCCAGCCAGCAGCTACGCCGGGCGCGGGCCTACTTCCAGGTCATCGGGCGCTGCCGATTGCCCGCCGGCGCGCCGCTGCTCGACCGGGCGCAGTTCGCGCTCTACCGCAGCGTGCCGGCCCTGGCCCCGGCCGCGGCCGGCCTGGCCTTGATGCTGCTGCCCGGCCTCGGGCTGGCCTGGCGCGGCGTGCCCGGCCTGGGACTTGGCATGGCCCTGGCGGCGCTGCTGCGCTACGCACCCATCGGGCGACGCCTGGCGAACCTGCTGTCGGTGATCGCCGCGAGCCGCAAGGGCGACGCCGCGCACACGCTGCCCGATCGTTGGGAGATGCCTCGACGCTGAGGGCGGCCCGTCATGCCGCCCGCTTGTCAGTCGACGATCTCGTTCACGAGCGAAGCCGACGAGAGGATCTGCAAGGCGCGGATGGCCGCCGGGTGCCCGGTGAGGTCCTCCTCGGACAGCGGCTTGTGCCCCGCGAAGCCGCCGTAGACATCGGAGGCCACGTAGACCGTGTGGGTTCCGCCCGGCCGCACGTCCAGCTCGAAGCGCAGCGAGTGCCCCTTGGCTCCGGAGAGCTCCACCGACACCCGGTGCTGGCCCGCCGGCACGTCCAGCCGCATGGCGCCGAAGCTCTGGGGCAGCAGGTTCCAGCAGCGCGTGTCCGCCTGCTGCGCCTCGGCCAGGGTCCACGACGTCAGCGCCGCCGCGGCCATGGCGAAGATGTCATCGGACGCATCGCCCTTGTCGGAGACGCTGTTGGAGACGACCTCGCTGACCACGCCCCGCGCCACGGCCTGGGTGGCCGCCGCCGCCAGCAGGCCGGGCAGCTCCTGGTCGTAACGGCGCTCCAGCTGCGCGCCCAGATCCAGCGCCACGGGCACCCGCCCCTGGGGCACATCGTCCAGCACCACGCTGGCCACCGTGAAGACATCGTCGCGGTCCTGCAGCACGGGCACGCGCAGCTCGTGGCGCACGCCGTCGGCCCAGATGGCCACGGCCAGCTCGCGCCGGATGGGCGCCTTGCCCAGCTCCACCAGCACCAGGATGGTGCCGTGCTCGGGGTCTGCCTGCCCCGGGGGCGGGGGCTGCAGCGGGTTCTGGTCCAGCTCGTTCCAGAAGTCGTCCGCTTCCTGGCGGCGCCCGGCCTGATCCATGCAGAAGCCGGCCAGCGCGCTCACGAACAGGTTGTCGTAGCGGTCCTGATCGTCGAGGTCGGCCTGGGTCAGCGTGGTCCCGGCGCGCTTGGCCTCCACCGTGGCGCCGTCCAGGTCATCGGCCGCCAGGAAGGCCATCATGCCGCGTGTGTTCACCAGCAGCTTCTCAGGCGGGCTGGCGTGGTAGTCCTGAAGCTCGGAGGCCAAGGCAAACGCCATGATGTCCTCCACCGTGTCGGTGCTGTAGTCGAGCACCTCGAGCTCGTCGTACAGCTCAGCCAGCAGCCGCCCCGCCTCTTCATGGCGTCCGGCCGCCATCAGCGCGGAGCTGAGCTCCATGCGCAGCACAGCAAAGTCCTCGTCCACGTCGAAGAAGCTGTCGTCCACCGACTCCTCGAGCAGCAGCACCGCCTGCTCGGGCGTCCCGTTGTAGTAGGCGTGGTGGATGTCCTCGATGCGCTCCTCGTAGGTGGAGCAGGCCGCGCTGCACAGCACGGCCAACAGCAGGACGCGATGCATGGAACTCCCCCCGGGCCGGATCAGCTGCTGATCTGCTTGGTGATGTCGATCTGCTCCTGGAACACGGTGCGGCGCGTGGCCACCTCGGTGACCTTCAAGAACAGCGTGTATTGCACGCGCCGGGCGTCCTGCAGCTTCTCGGTGGTGTCGCCCACGCGGCCGTGGACGAAGTAGTTCACGCCCAGCTCCTTGCCCAACGCGGCCATGGTGTCGGGGTCGACCATGTCACCGCGCAGGCGCTCCTGCACGATGGCGCTCTTGAGCACGTCGTCGTTGGCCACCACGTCGAAGACGCCGCCGTTGACCAGCTTGGTCTCCACCGAGGTGATCAGCGTGCGCAGGGCCGAGCCGATGTGCTCGCTGGTCTCGTTCTTGATCTCGAGCACGGAGATGGTGCGGTTGCCGCTGGGCAGGTTGTGCACGAAGCCGCTGGCGTCAAAGGTCGTGAGCCACTTGTCCATGGCGTGCTCGAGGTCGGCCCGGTCGAGACGCGTGGACATGGCCGTCTGGTCGATGTCCGGATCATCGGTCCCGCGCTGGACGGTGGGACCGGAGCAGGCCATGAACAGGATCAGGAACACGGCCAGAAGGGCGTGGCGCAACATGGGGACTCTCCCGTGGGAATGCGTCGGCGACGGAGCGGCCGGCCAGATCGGGCGGCGACCCCGCAGGGACGAAGGGGCATGGTACCCACTGGGCGCCGGCTCGCAGACAGGCGAGACCGGAACGCCCGGCAGGCATCAGCGCGGCGGTAGGGGCGAAGCCGCCTGGAGCGCACGGCCCGTCCTGCGCGGCGCGTCCGGCCGACGCGAGCTCCGCGCGGCGCAGCTCGTGGCAGCCGGCGCACCCCTCGGCGAGCGGCGTCGCCTCAGTTCACGTCAACGGGCTGCTCGTTGGGGCGCCCGTCGAGGTTGGTCAGGCAGGCCTCGGCCGCCGCCGCCGCCGCCTTGATCTCCTCATCGCCGCCCGACAGGTACAGCCGCCCGAAGGCGCCGAAGGTCATGACCTCCAGCAGCCGGATGGGGCTGGCCTTCTCGGCCTCGTTGGCGGCCAGGATGGCGTAGCCCGCCGGGTGCGTCTCCAGGATGTAGAGCGCCTGGCCCTTGAGGATCTGGTCGCCGTGCCGGAAGCGGTTGATCAGCATGGTCTGGTACGGGCTGGTGCCCGTGATGATCTCGCTGGTGACGACCCGCGGCTGCAGCCGGTCGCTGGCCTGCTTGCCCATGTGCGCCAGCATGGCGTCGCCCGCCGCGCGCACCTGGGCCTGGTCGAAGCTGTGCAGCTCGAGCACGCCGAAGGCCCGCTCCACGATCTGCATGCCCGGGGTCACGGCCGCGTTCTTGAGGGCCACGTCCGTGAGCCGGTTGATGGCGATGCCGGGCTGGATCTCGACGAACAGCGCCGCCTGCTCCTCGATCGGCAGGTAGCCCTGGGCCACCGTCGCCAGGAACGACGCCAGCTGGGGCTGGAGCACGTCCAGGTACACGAACGTCCGAAGGTCGATCTTGCGCTGCTCGGCCACGGGTGGCTGACTCCGCTCAGGGCTGCACTCCCGGGTGTATTCCGGGAGCTTTGGGGGCACAGCGTAGCAGCCCGGAACCTGCGGCGCGGAGGGCCCTGACGCCGAGCGGGCCGCGTGGCTATCATGACCGGTTCCATGAACCACATCCGAACGCTGCTCCTCACAGTCCTGGCCCTCTCCGCCTGCTCCGACCCGTACGCCACCGACACGGCGCCCGAAGGCGGCGCGGCCGAGAGCTCTCCCGCGACCCGCTCCGGCATCCTCTCGATCACGCTGCAGGTGGGCGACGCCGACGTGTCGCCCTACGAGTGCGTGTTCGTCATGGGGCGCCGCGCGTCGAGCGACGCCTTCCCGGAGCTGGTCAAGCGCCTGCCCCCCGGGCCCTTCCCGCTGACCTTCGAGCTCTCGGCGCGGGACCTCATGGGCGCGGGCAGCATGCGCGGCCCGTGGCACATCTCGGCACGGCTCGACCACGACGGCGACGCGCCCTTCGCCAAGGGTGACCTGCAGGGCGCCACCGATGTGGTGGTGGGCGACGGCGAGGCCCACGCGGAGCTGCTCATGGATGTGCGGGTGCAGGAGGACGCGGTGGTGGCGGGCACGCTCGACACCAGCCTGGGAGGGCACGGCGGCGTGGGCGGCGCCAGCAGCGCAGGCTCCCTGCCGCCCGGGCACGGCAACACCCTGCCAGCGGGCCACCCGGTACTCGACCCGCCGGTCGACCCCCACGCGGGGCATGACCACGCCGCCGAGCCCCACGACGAAGCCCCCGCCGCACCCGACCCCCACGCCGGGCACGACCACAACGCCGACGGCAGCGAGATCGTGCAGCTGCAGCCGGCCGACGGCGACGCCACCTCGGTGCAGGTGCACGTGAGCCTGGGCGAGGGCGTGACGGCCTTGCCGGGCGATCTGTTCGTGTTTGCCCGCGCCAGCGCCACCGGCAAGGGCATGCCCCTGGCGGTCAAGCGCGTCCCCCGCCCGAGCTTTCCGGTCACCCTGACCATCGGCCTGGGCGACATGCCCATGGCCTTCGACAACGCCGCCGAGCTGCTGGCCGGCACGCTGTTCCTGTCGGCCTCGCTGGACGCCGACGGCAACGTGACCACCAAGCAGGACCTCGACCTGGTGGGCGGACCCATCGAGGCCACCCGCGACGGCGTCAGCCAGCTGACCCTCGCACCCCGCGGCGAACCCTGAGCCACAGCGGCAGCAGCAGCCCGAATCCCAGCCCGAATCCAGCCACGAGCCCCGCCGTGACCCGCACCCAGAACCCCTCCCAAGACCAGGCCGAGAGCGCGACTCCGCGCGGCGCGGCCCGCGACGCCGCCATGACCCCGGCGCTGGCGGCGCGCCACCGCGCGCGCTACCTCGACGCCCTGGGCGACGGCGTGGCCATCCTGCGCACGGGCGGTGAGCGCAACCGCAGCAACGACACCAGCTTCAAGTTCAGGCCCCACAGCGACTTCTGGTACCTGACCGGCTTCGCGGAGCCGGACGCCGTGGCGGTCTTCGCCCCCGGGCGTGACGAGGGGCCCTTCGTGCTCTTCGTGAACCCGCGCGACCCCACCAAGGAGACCTGGATGGGACGCCGGGCCGGGATCGAGGGCGCGCTGCAGCGCTACGGCGCCGACCAGGCCTTCGACATCGCCGAACTGCCCGAGCGCCTGCCGGCCCTGCTCAAGGGCGCACCCGAGCTGCACTACACCACCGGCTTCAACCGCGACGACGACCACCAGGTCCTGAAGGCCGTGCGCCGGCTCAACACCAAGTGCCGCGACGGCATCATGGGCCCGGGCGCCATCCGGGACACCGGCCGCCTCCTGCACGAGCAGCGCCTGATCAAGTCGGCGGACGAGCTGGCCATCCTGCGCCGCGCGGCGGCCATCACCGAGCAGGCCCACCGCGGCGCCATGTCGGCCCTGGCCGAGGGGCTGGGCGAGTGGGAGATCGAGTCGTTGGTGGACGGCAGCTTCCGCCGCGCCGGCGGCTGGGGCCCCGGCTACACGACCATCTGCGCCGGCGGCGACAACGCCAACATCCTGCACTACACCACCAACGACATGGCCGTGCCCGAGGGGGCCATGATGCTGCTGGACGCGGGCTGCGAGTTCGACGGCTACACCGCGGACGTGACGCGCACCTTTCCCGCCAGCGGCCGCTTCACGCCGGCGCAGCGCGAGCTCTACGAGGTGGTGCTGGCGGCGCAGCAGGCCGCGCTCGAAGTGGTGCGCCCGGGCACACCCTTCAAGCACGTCAACCTGGCCTCGCAGCGCGCGCTCATCACCGGGCTGCTGCAGCTCGAGTTCCTGCCGGGCACGGTGGACGAGCACCTGGAGGGCGGCGCGCACACCAAGTGGACCATCCACAGCGCCAGCCACTGGCTGGGCCTGGACGTGCACGACGTGGGCAGCTATTTCACGCCCGACGGCAGCTCGCGCCCGCTGCAGCAGGGCATGGTGCTGACGGTGGAGCCCGGGCTCTACATCGCCGCCGACGACGAGAGCGCGCCCGAGCGCTTCCGCGGCCTGGGCGTGCGCATCGAGGACGACGTGGCCGTCACGGCCGACGGCCACGAGAACCTCACCGGCTCCATCCCCAAGACCATCGACGACGTGGAGGCGGCCTGTTGAACGACCCGCTGCTGGCCTGGCGCGATCGCTTCCCGATCCTGGAGCACTCGACCTACCTGGTGAACCACTCCCTGGGCGCCATGCCCGCGGCGGTCTTCGACGCGCTGCGCGAGTACGCCGAGATGTGGGCCACGCGCGGCATCCGCGCCTGGTCGGAGGGCTGGTGGACCTCACCCGTCACCACCGGCAACCTGGTCGGCAAGATCATCGACGCGCCTGAGGGCAGCGTCGTCATGCACCAGAACGTGTCGGTCATCCAGGGACTGATCGCCAGCGCGCTCGAGTTCAAGCCCGAGCGCAACCGCGTGGTCTACACGGCCATGAACTTCCCCAGCGTCATGTACGCCTGGGAGGCCCAGCGCCGGCGCGGCGCCGAGATCGTGGCCGTGCCCAGCCCCGACGGCATCGGCGTGCCCACCGAGGATCTGCTGGCCGCCATCGACGAGCGCACGTTGATCGTGCCCATCAGCCACGTGCTGTTTCAAACCGGCTTCCAGCAGGACCTGGCGGCGGTCGTGGCCCGCGCCAGGCAGGTCGGCGCGCTGGTCATCGCCGACTGCTACCAGGCCACGGGCACGGTGCCCATCAGCGTCACCGAACTGGGCATCGACATGCTCTGCGGCGGCTCGGTCAAGTGGCTCTGCGGCGGACCCGGCGCCGGCTACCTGTACGTGCGCCCCGACCTGCGCGACACGCTGCAGCCCGCGCTCACCGGCTGGATGGCCCACGCCGAGCCCTTCGCGTTCGAGCCCGGCGAGCAGCGCTACGCCGACGACGCCACGCGCCTGCTGCACGGCAGCCCGGCCGTGCCCGCGCTCTACGCCGCGCGCTCGGGCTACGAGATCATCGCCGAGATCGGCGTGGACGCCATCCGCAAGAAGAGCGTGCACCAGACCACGATGTTCATGCAGGCCGCGGCCGAGCGCGGCTACAGCAGCAAGTCCCCCACCGACCCCGCGCGCCGCGGCGGCACGGTCACCGTGATGGTCGACCACGCCCCCGCCGTGGTGGCCGCCCTGGCCGAGCGCGAGATCCTGATCGACTGCCGCCCCGACGTGGGCCTGCGCATCTCGCCCCACTTCTACACCAGCGACGACGAGCTGCTCGGCTGCCTCGACGCGGTGGACGAAATCCTGAGCACGGGCGCGTGGGAGCGGCACGCCAAGGACGCCGCGGCGTACTGAGCGCAAAAGGACGCCGCACCTGGACAGATCGCGCCGCGCCCTGTCGAACCGCGCCGCGGTCGGCGCAACGCGTGCGCAGCTCCCGGCATGGACGCCCCGCCAGCGGCTTCGCTACGCTGCGTCGCCCGCCCGGAGCCGACCGCGTTGACCCTGCCCGCCGATCAGCACCAGCTCAGCTACAGCGAATACCTCAAGGTGCCGGAGCTGCTCCAGCACCAGCACTGCCTGACCGTGCCCGAGTCCCACGATGAGCTGCAGTTCATCATCGTGCACCAGGTCTACGAGCTCTGGTTCAAGCTCATCCGGCACGAGCTGGACGAGGTGCACACGCTGCTCAAGGCCGGCGAGGACCGCGACATCTGGAACGCCCTGCGGCTGCTGCGGCGCGTCAAGGCCATCTGCGAGGTGCTCGTCAAGCAGATCCACGTGCTGGAGACCATGCGGCCGCACGACTTCCTCGACTTCCGTGCCGTGCTCAATCCGGCCAGCGGCTTCCAGTCGGTGCAGTTCCGCGAGGTCGAGTGCATGCTGGGCCTCAAGGACGAGAAGCTGGCCAGCTATACCTCCGGCGACCCGCGCCACCCCGAGCTGCAGCGGCGCCTGGGCGAGGTCTCGATCCGCGACACCTTCTACGCGCTGCTGGCCAAGCGCGGCTTCGACGTCGTGCGCCCCGAGGACCGCGACGAGGCCGGGGCGCAGCGCAGCATGGCCACGCTCAAGCGCCTCTACGACACGCCCGACGAGCACCCGCTGGTGTACGAGCTGTGCGAGGCCGTGATCGACGTGGACGAGCAGTTCATCCTCTGGCGCCGGCACCACATCATGATGGTGGAGCGCCAGATCGGCGACAAGCCAGGCACGGGCAAGGGCACCACCGGTGACCTGGACGGCATCCGCTATCTGAGCACGACGCTCAACCGGCGCGCCTTCCCCGACCTGTGGTCCGTGCGCTCGCTGCTGACCGACTGACGCGTCGGAGAGGTCCACCCGTTCTCGCGGCCGCCCTCCGATACACTCATCGCGATCGCCCACCGCTCCTGACCGAGAACGACCCCGCGCCCATGGCCGACCTGCCGAGCTTCCCCGAGCGCTTCAACCTGGCCAGCTACCTGCTGGATCACAACCTGGAGGCCGGGCGCGCTGACAAGGCGGCCCTGCGCTGGCGCGACGAGCGCTTCAGCTACGGGCAGCTCAGCGACTGCTCCGATCGCCTGGCGCGCGCCCTGGTGGAGCTAGGCCTGCGCATGGAGGAGCGCGTGCTGTTCGCCCTCTCGGATCGGCCCGAGTTCAGCCACGCGTGGTTCGCCACGCTCAAGGCCGGCGCCGTGTTCGCCATGGTCAACCCGCTCAATGACGAGGCGGCGCTCGAGCAGATCCTGCACTACACCCGCGCCCGCGTGGCGGTGGTGGACGCCGAGCTGGCGGAGACCTTTGCGCGCCTGGCGCAGCGCGTGCCGCACCTCACGCACGTCATCGTCGCCGGCGGCGAGACCACGGCCGAGCGCCCCACCCTGGCCAACGGACAGCACGCCCTGGCCGACCTGATCGAGGCCGCCCCCGCCGGCCCGTACCTGGCCGACACCCACAAGCACGACATCTGCGGCTGGCTGTTCACCTCCGGCAGCACCGGCCGCCCCAAGGCCGCGGTGCACTTCCACGAGGACTTCGCCTTCAACGTGGAGGTCTACGCCAAGGGCGTGCTCGGCATCCGCGAGGACGATGTCACCGCCGGCGTGCCCAAGCTGTTCTTCGGCTACGCCACCGGCACCAACCTGATGTTCCCCTTCGCGGTGGGCGCCACCACGGCGCTCTTCAGCGAGCGCTCCACGGCCGAGACCGTGGCCGACGTGGTCGAGCGCTACCGACCCAGCATGCTCACCTCCGTGCCCACCATGATCGCGCGCACGCTCGCGCTCGAAGAGCAGGGCCGGCAGCTCGACCTCTCCAGCCTGCGCCTGGTGCTGAGCGCCGGCGAGAAGCTGCCCGAAGAACTGCAACGCCGCTGGCTGCAGCGCTGTGGCGTGGAGATCCTGGACGGCATCGGCAGCGCCGAGCTGTTCCACATCTACATCAGCAACCGCCCCGGCGGCGTGCGCCCCGGCAGCCTGGGGCAGGCCGTGCCCGGCTACGACTGCCGCGTGGTCAACGAGCACGGCGACGAGTTGGCCGACGGCGAGG
>QNBX01000162.1 GCA_003644265.1 Planctomycetota bacterium | reverse complement strand
TGACGCTGAAGCTGCTTGCGCCAAGACGCCAGGTGCGACGAGTACAGGCCCTCGCGACGGAGCAGGGCGCCGATCTCCCCGGGCTGCTTGCAGGCCGAAGCCTCGCGCACGATGCGAGCCTTGTACGCCGCGCTGAAGCGGCGCCGCTCCGCGCGCGGCACCACCTGCGGGTCGGGATCGGAGCCCCGTGAGGGGAGCCCCTCGCTCCGCTCCGGGCTCCCCTCACGGGGCTCCCCGGCGTCCTGGGCATCCTGGGGGTCCTGAGATTGCTGGTCGGCCATGGTCGGTCATCCTTGCGGCCCTCTACACTAAACTCGCGGGGCTGAACTGTCTCAGGCACGTTGGCACAGAGGGGACGGTCACCAGGCACAAGGTCGTCGAGAAGGAGAAGGCGCTGAAGTCGCTGGCGATGGAGCTGGACATTCCAGTCTTCTACTCGACCCACTTGTACACGTCGAAGGACTTCGAGAACTGGAAGAGCCTGAACGGCATCGACAAGATCATGTTCGATCTCCCGATGTTCGCCGAGGGGACCTGGGGGCACGACTACCACCCTGACCTGAAGCCGGACAGCAACACGGTCGTCATGAACCCGCACAAGGGGCTCAGCAACTTCTGGACCGGCGATGCCGCGATCCAGCTGCGTCAGTACGGCATCGAGACGGTCATCCTCTACGGCATGTCCGCCAACCTGTGCGTCGAGTCCCACGCTCGCGATGCCATCGAAAACGGCTTCGACCTCATCATCGTCGCGGATGCCACGGCGGCCGCGGGAGACGCGGGAGACGCGGCCTACCAGGCGGCGCTCACCAACTTCGAGTTCCTCGCCCACGAAGTGGTGACGGCGAGCCAGATCATGCGCCGCCTGAAGTCAGCGAAGCGCTGAGCCCGAAGCGCAGAGCCCGAAGCGCTGAGAGTCCCCAAACGGCTCGCCCAGCACCCGCGCCTCCCCGATCCCGCCACGAATCTGTGGTACAGGGAGCCCGAGGTCTGCCTACGGGTCTCAGACAATCTGAGACGCCGGTGAGGACTGCACGCCTGTTGGGGCCTGACAGGCCAAAGTCCCCATAATATGTATTATCGGAAGTAGTGGCCGTTGGACTTATCGGAAGTCGTGGCCGTTGGACCCATCGGAAGTCGTGGCCGTTGGGCGCTGCTGCTCCCGTGCGTATCATCCCCCGCACCGATCGCGCCATGAACGACAGCACGCCACCGCCGCAGCCTGCTCCCGCCCGCTCCGGCGGCTCCGCGCTGCTGCTCGTGTTCTGGTTAGCGCTGGGGCTGGGGCTGCGCTGGGCCCACCTCCAGGGGCTCGGCGACACGGTCTTCGAGTGGGAGGCTGATGGCTTCGTGCTGGGCTGGGAGGGCTGGGCCTGGGGCGATTGGAACCGCATGCGCCCGCCCGGCTTCGGCGCGCTCCTGTTCGCGTTGGTGGAGGCCCTGGGGCTGTCGTCGATCCAGGCGCTGCGGGGTCTGTGCGTGGCCCTCAGCTTGGGCGGCTTGCTGGCGGCCTGGGAGCTGGCCCGGGTGCTCTCCCAGCGCACCGGCCTCAAGCGGCGTTCGCTGCTGGCGGCGGGGACCTGGGTCACGTGCCTCTGGGCCCTGCACCCGGCGCTGATCCGCTCATCTGTGAGCCCCACGCCGGAGCTGCTGCTGGCGCCGGCGCTGTGCCTCATGTTGGCGCGTCTGATCGCCTGCGGCGACGGCCCCTTCGCCTGGGCGCTGGCCACAGGCATGGCAGCGGGGGCCTTCGCCCTCGGCGGCGTGACCTTGTTGGCGGCCACGCTCGTGGGTCTGGTGGTGTACCTGCTGCCGGTGCCACCACTCCCGGCGGCCCTGCGCGTGATCGTGTTGCTGGGCGTGGCGGGCGCGGGCTTCTTCGTGCTGCAGCGCGGGCCCGACGCGAGCCGCGTGTGGGTGCCCGACATGGCGCCCACCTACTCGGCCCTGGCGCTGCTCGAGACGCCCCCGCCGCATCCGAACGACGTGCCCACCCAGGCCGACCGCGCGGCCGTGCAGCGCCTGACCCTTTTGCGCCGGGCGCTGCCCTCGGCCGACGGCGTGACGACCAGCCTGGCGTTCGGACGTCGCCTGCGTGATGACTTGCTGGGGCCCACGCGCCTGGCCCCTTTGGGCTCGGGTCTGCCCGCGCCGCCCCCACCGCAGGCGCTCGCCGCGCTGGGCTGGTTCGACGTGTTCCTGCGCGGCGGCTCGCTCTTGTTCGCCTGCGCCGTGGTCGGACTCATGAAGCGACGCGGGTCGTCCGCTTCCAGCCTGCCGCGAGCCGGCCTGGTGCTGGCTGTGCTCGCGTTCGTCGTGCTGCAGGTGTTCGCCGCCGTGGGGCCGCTGGCGTTGGTGCCCGTGGACCTGCTGCTGCTGGGCGTGGCGGCAGGCGGTGTCGCAGGCACGGCAGCGGGACAGGCCTGGACCCGCCGCGTGGCCTTCGCGGTGGGCGGCGTGCTGCTGTGCTCGTTCCTCTACACCGCGGGCCAGCGCCAGCTGCCGCTGAGCGACTGGATCGGCACCCTCGGCCCGCCCCATCAGAACCAGGGCGCCCAGCTCGTGGAGTTGCTGGACACGCCGAACCCCGGTGACTGGCACGCGGAGCTGCGCATCGCCCAGTTGCTGCTGCAGGCCGACACGCCCTTGCTGCGCTTTCCGGAGGCCGCCCTGGCCCACGCCATGCAGGCCACGCGGCTGCAGCCCACCCTGGACACCACGCTGCAGATGCTCGTGCGGGCCCAGGTCGAGAACGCCCAGTACCGCGACGCCGCGCGCCTCGCGGAGGCCGGCATGGAGCTGCATCCAGCGGGCGGCTTCGACCACAAGGCCATGGAACTGCTGCTGCAGTGGGTGCGCCAGGAGCAGCGCATGGGGCAAGGTCTGCCCCCCGCGCGACCGCACTGACCCGACTCCCCCGCCTGGCCGCTCGCTTCCGTCGGGCGCTTTGGCCTGGAACGACGGCGGTCCGGGGGGCGATCATAGGGGCCGCGGCACGGGATCTCCCCGGCCTTGCTACCAATCGGATTGTTCGGAGAGACCATGGAGAGCGTCACGATCATCGATGTGATCGGGCTGTTGCTGATCCTGGGCCTCGGCATCGTAGGCGCCATCAAGGGCGCCGCGCGCTTCGTGGTCGGTCTGCTGGCCGTGATGCTTGGCCTCGCCTTGGCGTCGCGCTATGGCGGCGCGCTGGGCGCGGAGTCCTGGCCGCTGATCGCGGACGCCGAAGACCCCGCCGCCGTGGGCACGCTCGCGGGTTCCGGCCTGATCTTCGTGGGCGCGCTGCTCGCGGGATGGCTCATCGCCAGGCTGTTGCGCAAGCTGTTGGAGTCCGCCAGCCTGGGCGGGATCGACAGGTTTCTTGGCTTTGTGTTCGGCGCGGCGCGCGGCGCGTTGTTCTGCATGGTGATCGTCTTCGTGCTGAGGACGCTCGATGTGGAGTCGTTCCGCGCTGACGTGGATGCCAGCTACGCGTTGAAGGTGACGCGCCAGGCGGCCGCGCTCACGCGTCCCTACACGCCGGACAACACGCGCGCGGTGATGGACAGCGCGCTCGACATCGACGGCTCTTGGGAGGCCGACGGCGCGCGCTGAGCGTCAGTCGATGGCGTACTGCTCCGCCAGCTCCTGCAGGCTGGGGTTCTCGCGGAAGTTGCCGAGCAGGTACTTCAGCAAGCGCCTCGCTTCGCGTGGCCGCTGAGCCCCGAACAGCGCTTCGACCTGCAGCTTCCGGAAGGGCAACTCGTTCGCGTCCATGCTGCCGTTCGGATCGAACGGCGCCACCACGTCCATGTGACTGGCTGCCAACGCAGGATCGCGCACGTCGGCGTCGAGCGCATGCACCAGGATGTAGGCGTACGCGGTGTGTGCGTCCGGGTCGCCCGGGTGGTTCTTGACGTGCAGTCTGAGCAACTCCAGGGCGCCTCGACTGTCGCCCTTGCGGTCCAGGTAGTTGGCGATCTCCACGGTTCTCGAGGTGCCACCCCTGAGTCCCATGGCGTACTCGCGGATCAGGGCCAGGCCCTCCTCATGGCGCCCCAATCCAATCAGTGCACGTCCTTCCTGATAGAGATGACGCGCAGTGAACGACTCGCTGAGCCGGTTTCGCTCGAAGGCACTGAGGGCCTTGCGGTAGGCCGCGACGAGGGCTGGGTCCTGGGGCTGCATGGGCGGGCAGGCCACCGCGTCCATGGCGCTCTCCAGCTCAAAACCGGTCGAACGACGGGCCCCATGGCAGCTGCTGCAGGCGGCGAGCATGCCCTCGCGGTGGCGGATGGGGGCATTCTCGGGCTCGACCACCCCCATGCGCGTCTCATAGTGCAGGCTGCTCACGGCGTGGCAGCTCCAGCACGTGACGCCTCCATACGGTCCGTCCAGGCGTGGGTCTTTGTAGCCGCTGCCGGACTGACCGAAGCCGGCCGCGTGACAGCTCAGGCAGGACGCGTCCAGCTGGCGCCCGGCGCTCCCGAGCACCTCGTAGCTGCGCGCGTGCGGGGTCGCGGACCAGAAGTCGTACTGGGCCGAATGACAGCTCTGGCAATCGCCCGGCTGGGCGATGCGGGCGTCGCCCTCAAACGCGGGCGGTTCGGTGGCGAGCTCGGCCACCGCGGCCGTCATGGCAGGCCCCTGGCCCGCCAGGATCCGGACGATGGGGTCGTCGTCCCCCACCGCCTCCATCGGCACCGCGTGATGCGCCAGCATGCTGCCCGCGTAGTCGGCGTACTCCTTCAAGAAGGCGATGTTCTCGTGGTGAAGAGAGTATTTGTCCAAGAACTCGCTGGGCCTGTCGGGCGTGATCAGACGCGCCAGGTGCTCGGGATCTCGGGTGCCGTACTGCTGCTCCCAGCGCTGGAGGTTGGCCTCCTCGTCGGCCAGCTCACGGGGGAGCGTCCAGAGTGGTGACATGTCGGCCAGGTCCCAGTCGCCGTCCACGACGCGGAACGTCGTCTGGGCCAGCTCGCGGCCGGAGTGCTTGTGGGCCATGAGCGCGGCCCCGGTCCGGCGCACCACGAAGTCGGCGGCCAGCCCTCCCTCGGCCGCGCCGATGATGAAGTGCACGGAGCCGATCTCCGCCACGCGATGGTTGCTCTTGTTGGGCATGGCGCTGAGCACCGCCAGCATGTCGGCCTCGCCGCGTTGCATGATGCCGTCGGCCACCTGCTTCAGGCGCCGCTTGGGCTTGATGAGCCGGAGCCCATCGTGCGCGAGCGAGCCGCCATCGCCGGCTTGGGGTTCCAGGGCGCCGAGCAAGGCCAGGCGCAGGTTGTGGTCCTGCACGACAACGTAGGGCGTCAACTGCTCGTCGCCGCTGAGCTCCGCGTTGCTCAACAGGACGGTCAGGCCGCGGGTTTTGGCCTCGGCCAGCAGCACGTCGATCCCGAACAGATCAATGTCCGCATGACCGGGGACCCAGAGTTCGACGCCTGCGGCCGTCATGGCGTCCATGATCACCAGGGCCCGGGCGCGTCCCGCGCGGCGCGTCGCGCGGCCACGCAACGGCATGCCCGAATCGACGGTGGTGTCGCCGATGACCGCCAACGTGACGCTGTCGCCTTGGCCGAGCAGCTCCTCGCGGGTCTTGGCCGCGGCGGCCAGAGGCACCGGGCTCTTGTCGTTGCAGGGCACACCCTCGGCGTAGGCGCGCAGATCGTAGAACGTGAGCAGCTGGATCGTGCCGTCGACCAGCGCCGGGGGGGACACAGCCTGGGTCGCGGCGGCGGGGCTCTCCATGGTGCTGTCAGAACACGCGGCCAAGAGGAGCGGCAGGACGAGCGAGGCGAGCAGGCTGGTGCGGGTCACGGCGAGATCCGGGGGGCATGAG
This sequence comes from Planctomycetota bacterium, assembly GCA_003644265.1. Next base: position 3,877 of record QNBX01000162.1, on the reverse strand, counting down.
GCGTGCATTGAATCAAACGGCGACGACCTCGCTCACCTCGGGCAGCTCGCGGGTCAGCCGCGCGGCCAGCCCGAACTCGAGCGTGTAGGACGAGGCCGGGCAGTGGCTGCAGGCGCCCACGAAGTGGACCTCGACGCGCCCGCGCTGCTCATCCACGGACACCAGCTCCACGTCGCCACCGTCGGCGCGCAGCATGGGCCGGAGCTCATCGAGCACTTGAGCGACACGGGCGCTGAGCGGTTCGGCTGGCAAGGTCACGCGGGCGACAGGCTGGGAATGGGGGCGACGCTGGGTGAGAATACGCCGCCTGCACCCCATGCATTTGATCCTGTTCGGAGGAAACCCATGAGCGACTCTGCGGTGCTGGTCGAGGCCCGCGGCCTGGCCAAGACCTATCGCGGCCGGAAGGGCAGCTCCACGGACGCGGTGAGCGACCTCTCGTTGACCTGCCACGCTGGCGAGGTGTACGGACTGCTGGGGCCCAACGGCGCCGGCAAGACCACCACCCTGCGCATGCTCTCCACGGTGCTCTCCCCCACCCGCGGCACGGCCCGGCTGGCTGGCTTCGACGTGGTCACTCAGGCCACGCAGGTGCGCTCAAAGCTGGGCTTCCTGTCGGGCAATACGGGCCTCTACCCTCGGCTCACGCCGCGCGAGGTGCTGCGTTTCTTCGGCCGCCTGCACGGCATGGAGAACGACGCCATCTCGGCCCGCATCGAGGAGTTGGGCGGCGTCTTCCGCATGACCGAGTTCCTCGACAAGCGCTGTGACGCCCTGTCATCCGGCATGAAACAGAAGGTCAACGTGGCCCGCACCGCGCTGCACGATCCCGACATCCTGATCCTGGATGAGCCCACCGTGGGGCTCGACGTGCTGGCCTCGCGCACCATCGTGGAGTTCGTGCGGGACTGCCGCTCGCGCGGCAAGTGCGTCATCTTCTCGACCCACATCATGGGCGAGGTCTCGCGGCTGTGTGACCGCCTGGCCATCATCCACCTGGGCAAGGTGCAGTTTGACGGCACCCTGGCCGAGCTGCGCGCGCGCGCCGGCGACGACCTCGAAGAAGCGTTTGTCACCGTACTGGAGCAGTCCACGTGAACCTGTCCATGGTCGCTGTCATCGCCCGCAAGGAGTTCCGCGACGTGCTGAGGGACCGGCGCACGCTGATCTTCATGATGCTGCTGCCCATCGTGGTCATGCCCCTGCTGATGGTGGGCGTGACGCGCTTCGTGACCAGCCAGGCGCAGGCCAAGCAGGCCAAGGTCGTGCGCATCGCCGCCGACGGCAGGACGCAGGCCACCGTGCGCGCCTTGCGCGACAGCTGGTACGAGCACAACGCTACCCGGCTGGCGCTGCTGTTCGGCAGCGTCGGGCTCAGCGCCGGGGGCGGCGTCGAGGGCCTGACCGCGCTGCTCACCCGGGTCGATGACGTGGAGGGCGCCGAGCGCTCGGCGGAGCAGAATGAGCTGCAGCCTGATCAGGCCATGGCGGCCGCCATCAAGGGCCTGCAGGAGCTTGACGAGGCCCAGAAGCGCCTGTTGCGCGAGGCGCGCGATGTGGGCGGGCTGGTGGGACGCATCGAGTTCGTTGATCCGGCCGAGCTGAGCGAGGAGGGAAGCCTGGCGCAAGGCGTCGAGATCCCCGATGAGCTGCCGGCGGCGCTGGCCGACGCCAGCCTGACCCTGGCGATCCAACGCAAGCACATCCAGGCGGCGCTGCACCTGCCGTCCGATGCGCTGGTGACCCTGGACGAGTCGCCTTTGTCGGTGCCCTTCGGGACGGTCGTCGATGGGGCCAGCGGCCTGGACTACAGCGCGGGCGAGTACAGCCTGCTGTCGCGCACCTCCGCGCGCTCATCCGTGCCCGTGCACGTGCTGTACGACTCCAGCATCGGTCTGTCCGAGGAGGCCTACGACCGCATCGCCAGCTTCGTGCGCGGGCTCTCGGCCTTTACGCTCGACCTGCGCCTGGTCCAGGCGGAGCTGCCCAGCGACTTCGCCGAGCCGCTACAGCTGACCCCGGCCAACGTGGCCACGACCTCGCGCAAGCTCCAGGCCGCGCTGGGCGGCATCCTGCCCTACATGCTGCTGGCGTTCTGCTTCTTCGGCGCGCTCTACCCCGCGCTCGACGTGACCGCCGGCGAGAAGGAGCGCTTCACGCTCGAGACCCTGCTGCTGGCGCCCGTGAGCCGCTTCGAGATCGCCGCGGGCAAGTTCGTGGTGGTCTTCGTGGCCGCCATCGTGGCCGCCGTGCTCACCACAACATCCATGGTGATCACCTTCACCCACGGGATCCTGCCGCCGGAGGTCATGGCCTCCTTCGAAGTGGAGTTCCAGCCGCTGGCGCTGCTGCTCACGGCCTCGCTGGTGCTGCCGGTGGCCGCCCTCTACGCCAGCGCGCTGCTGGCGGTGGGCGTGGTGGCGCGCTCGTTCAAGGAGGCCCAGAGCTACACCGTGCCGCTGCAGTTCATCATGGTGCTGCCCACGCTGGTGTCGATGCTGCCCGACGTGGAGGCCGAGTCGTACCTGGCCTGGATCCCCTTCGTGAACATCTCGGTGCTGATGAAGGAGCTGCTCAAGGGGAACTACCTCTGGAGCTTCTACGGCGTCACCCTGCTGAGCACCTTGCTGCTGACGCTGCTCGGGCTCGGCGTGACCAGCTGGTTGTTCCGGCGCGAGTCGGTGCTGCTGCGCTCCTGAGGCGGCGGCCGCCCCGACACGGGCGGACCGTATCGAGGCGGGTCGAGCGATCGAGCAGGTGTGGCCGCTGCTGCGTCCAGGGTGGTGACGACTCAGCCGCCGCGGGCTGCGCCACGTCCGGCGGCGCGCGGCGCCTTGCTGGCTGGCTTCGCGCCGCGGCTCTTGGCCCGGTTCTTCGGCTGGCTCTTGACCTGGCTCTTGACCCGGCTCTTGACCTGGCTCTTGACCCGGCTCTTGACCCGGCTCTTGACCCGGCTCTTGACCCGGCTCTTGACCCGGCTCTTGGAAGGGGCCTTCGCTTGGGTCTGGCTCCGCCCACGCGTCGGGCGCGCCTGGGCAGCGCTGCGCCGTGGACGCTTGGCCTGGCTCCGCGCCTTGCTCGCCTGGGTCGCTCTCGCTGCGCGCGCCTTGGCCGGCCTCCGCGCCGGACCCGCCGCCTGGGCGCGGGCCCGGCGGTCATGCCCTGCGGCCTTGCGCAGGGGCGAGACCCCCTCGCTAGCCCCGCTGCGTGCCACGCTGGCCTGCGCCTTCGCGCGGCGGGCTCGCTTGACGAGGGGATGGGTGCCGGCTTTGCGGGCGCTCTGGCCTCGCTTGGCGCCGCGCGGCTGCGCGCCCTGCTTGGCGGGACGTGAGACCGTGCGGGGCTGTCGAACCTGACTCGCCCCCGGCTGGCCACTGGCGGCAGCGGCAGCGGCTCGTGCGCGGCGCACGACGCCCGCCGCGGTTGTCGTGGCCGTCGCGGACCGGCGCGTCGCCGGAGAGACCGCGGCCGGGCGGGAGCTGACCTCGGGAGCGGGCCCCGAGGCGCTCTGAGCCTGCAAGCCGCCCGGCAGGGTCAAGAAGGTCGTGGCGAGCAGGGAGGCGAGCAAGGTCTTCATGGATGTCTATCCTGGCGGTCGAGTGGCCGGTGGGCGTGAACGCGTCCCGGATGTCTTCGGTTGTGGAGCAAGGGCACTTCAGGGCTCAGAGACGAGCCCCGCCGCTCAGAACCGTGACCATGGTGTCAGGTTGCGCGCTCCCCCGCCCCGTCACGGACAGCCGGCAGACAGGCCGTTGCTCTGGCCGGGGCTGTTTCCCATACTCACCCCCCGATCACTCGTGGGCGAGTGGCGCAGTTGGTAGCGCACCTGGATCACAACCAGGGGGTCAGGGGTTCGAATCCCTTCTCGCCCACCAGT
>QNBX01000161.1 GCA_003644265.1 Planctomycetota bacterium | reverse complement strand
GGGCGTGCGCAACATCAGCCTGGTGCACCAGCGCAGCGCCCACAACTTCGGCGTGCACGGCCTGGAGCTGTTTCGCCGCGTGGTGCTGCCGGCGGCCATGCCGCAGATCATCACCAGCCTGCGCATTGCCCCGGGCGTGGCCTGGCTCGTGATGATCTGCGGCATGGCGGCCGGCAACACCACGCGGCGGAAGAGCTCGATCCCGGTGAGGCCGAAGTTCATGGCCGAGCGCTGGTGCACGAGCGAGATGTTCTGAACGGCGGCCGTCGTGCCGACCGCGATCGGGAAGAAGCTCGACAGGAAGATCAGGAAGATGCCCGCGCCGTCGCCGATGCCGAACCACAGGATGGCGATCGGAATCCACGCGATGGGCGAGATGGGACGCAGCCCCTGGATGACCGGGTTGAGCGCCATGAAGCTGCGCGTCGACCAGCCCGCCACCAGCCCCACGGGGATGGCCGTGGCCGCCGCCAACAGAAAGCCCCAGGTCACGCGGTAGAGGCTGGCCACCGAGTCGCCCAGCAGGCGATCGCTCTCCCACAGCTGCCCCATGGCCAGCAGGGTCTGGTAAGGCGTGGGGAAGATGGTGCTGCCGCTGGCCGCGCAGGCCAGCTGCCAGAGCGCCGTGCCGATGGCGGTGACGGCCAGGGGCAAGGCCCAGGTCTGCAGCTCGGAGCGCCAGCCGCGCGACAAGCGGATGACGAGGACCGACACGATCAACACGGCGACAGCCGCCAGGGTGCCGGGGTTCATTGATCGCTCTCCGTCAGACGCTCATGCCCGCTGGGCAAGCGCTGCATGTCCCAGTCGAGGGCGTCGAGCGGCTTGACGAACGAGGTGTCGACGTAGCGCTCGAACGCGATGGGCTCGTCCAGCACGCCGATCTCCAGGGCCAGCTCCATGATCTCGTCGAAGTCGGCCTTGAGCGGCGCGAGTTGGGTGTACTTCACGCGGTCCGAGGGCTTGCTCAACACGTACTTGAGCAGCTCGGGGTCCTGGAAGTAGTAGTGCTCGGCCGCCATCTCCGCCGCGTCCATGCGGTGCTCCATGCTCTGGTCGAGCCACTTGCCCGACTTGGCGATGCCGTCCACCAGCTCCTGCACCAGCTCGCGGTCACTCTCGATCAGGTCGGTGTGCACCACCAGCACGCAGGAGATGAAGTCCTCCCAGATGTCCTTGGTGTGATAGAGCACGCGGCCGAAGCCGTCCAGCTCGGCCTTGGCGGCAAACGGCTCGCCCACGATGTAGGCGTCGATGGAGCCCTCGGCCAGGGCCGTGGGGTGGTCGGGCGGCGGCAGCTCGATCAGGTTGATGGAGTCGTAGGGCATGCCCCACTGTTTCATCATTCGATGCATCAGCAGGTTCTGGTTGGCGTAGCGCATGGGGATGGCGACGGTCTTGCCGCGCAGGTCGCGGAAGTCGCGGATGTCATCGTGCTTGCGCACCACGATGGCGGTGCCGTCGCGGTGGCCCAGGTACACGATGCGGATGGGCCCGCCGTTGCTCACGATGCGCATGGCCAGCGGCGCCAGGATGAAGGCCGCGCCGATCTCGCCCGCGCTGAGCGCCTCGGTGACCGTGGGCCAGTCCGTGAACTTACGGCTGCGGAAGACCGAGCCGCCCTCCCCGTGTTCGGTCACCCAACTGGTGACCGGGCAGGTGAGGTGTCAGGTGACCGGCAAGAAGCCGACGATCAGCTCGGGCCGCTCCAGCCCCACCAGCACCCGCAGCTCGCTGGCCAGGCGCTCCCAGCCGACGTTGAGTTGGATGTGGGCCAGGGTGAGCATGACCGCCCAGACCAGGGCACCGATGGTGACCTTGAGCTTCAAGGACGTCTCCAGGGGTGGGAGAGGAGCCGACATTGCACGTCATAGCGCGGCCACCCGCAACCAGATCGACCGACGGAACTCCCGGCCTTGATGGGCGCCGGTACAGAACAGCCGCTCACGCCCTCCCGTCCCGCGCCCCGCTCGCGCCTGCCGCTCACGCCCCCGCGAGGCGGGCGGCGCGCGCGGCGTTCACGCGCCCACGACGGCGGCGCCGGCACCGGCCGTGCAGCGCCAGAGCGTGTAGCCGGCCCAGAGCGCCAGCAGCAACGCGCCCTCGCGCCGCACCACCCGACGCTGGTAGGTCAGGGCCAGGGGCAGCATGAGCGCCGACAGGACGGCCAGGGCCATCAGGTCAGGCAGGCCGTCGGCGGGCACCTCCACCGGACGCACGCTGGCCGTGATGCCCAGCACGAACAGCAGGTTGAACAGGTTGCTGCCCACGACGTTTCCGATGGCGATGTCGGGAGCACCCTTGGCCGTGGCCACCACCGAGGCCACCAGCTCGGGCAGGCTGGTGCCCACGGCCACCACCGTGAGGCCGATCACGGCCTCCGAGACCCCGGCCGCCCGGGCGATCTCCGACGCGGCGTCCACGGTGACGCGGCCGCCCGCCAGCAGCGCGAGCAAACCCGCGAGCCCCGCGCCGGCCGCGCCCCACAGGCTGGCCCCGTCGGGCGTCGGCTCGGGCGCGTCGCCGGCCTCGTCCAGCGATTGCGCCAGCATGGGATCGGTGGAGCGACCGCGCAGCACCTCCGACGCCGTGGCGTAGATGAACACCGCGAAGAACAGCAGCAGCACCACGCCGTCGCCACGATCGAAGTACGCCGACTCCCCGCGCAGCCAGGGGTCGAGCGCCAGGGACACCACCGCCGCGGTGGCCAGCAGCATCAAGGGCAGCTCACGGCGGATCAGACACCCCTGCACCGGCAGCGGCTTGAACAGCGCGGTGACCCCCAGGATCAGCCCGATGTTGGCCAGGTTGGAGCCGATCACGTTGCCGAAGGAGATCTCCCCTCGGCCCTGCAGCGCGGCCGAGACGTTGACCGCCAGCTCGGGCGCGCTGGTGCCGAAGGCCACCACCGTCAGCCCGATGACCAGGGGCGAGACCCCCAGGGCGCGGGCCAGCTCGGAGGCGCCCTTCACCAGCCAGTGTCCGCCTCCCACCAGCAGGCTGATCCCCAGCAACAGCAGCACGATGTCCATCAGGAGTCGGACTCGCGCTTGGACGGCGGGGGCGGCGGGTACACCTCGAACTCGCTCAGGTCGACCTCGTCCCCCATGGCGGCCATGCCTTGGCCCGCCGCAGCCACGTGACTGTCGGCGCGCAGGTGGCGGTCGTGCCAGATCTGCTCGGCGCGCACATGCCGCACGGCCCCCACCGCCTCGCGGTGCTTGGCGTCGCCCTCCGCGTCGCGGCGGCGCTCGGTCAGGGCCTCGATGGCCTCCACTCGCGCGTACACGATCAGCCGGTCCTCGTCCTGGATCAGGGTCTCGCCGCGGGGCACGCCCAGGAACTCACCCCCGGCGCGCTGGATGCCCAGGATCGTGACGCCCTCGTCGGCCAGGCGCGATTCTGCCAGCCGGCGGTCGACCAGCCAGTGCCCGCGCGAGACCAGCAGCTCGGTCACGCTGAACTCGCCGGTGAGGTGCAGCAGGTCGACGTAGTCCTCTACCTCGATGCGGCCCGAGCGGCGCACGACCTCGCGCAGCATGCGGTGCAGGCGCACGTCCACGGCGCGGTTGCTCAGCACGGCCCAGAGCGCGGCCACACCGACGAACAGCCAGATGATGTAGGCCAGCCCTTCGTAGGTGTCGTCCATCTCGGAGAAGGTCAGCACCAGCGAGCTGGCCGCCATGACGATGCCCACGTTGCCCACGATCATGAGCACCGTGACCACCTTGCGGCGCGCCGGGTGGCTGAGCATGTGCTCGGACTCGGCCGTGGTGAAGCCCACCCCCGTGAAGGCCGAGATGGACTGGAACCAGGCCAGGTCGCGCGACAGCCCCGTGAGCGTGAGCGCGGCCGTGGCCGTGCGGATCACGCAGAACGAGATGAACAACACCAGGAAGAGAGAGAAGATGGCGCCCATGGCAGTCCGGGGTGGCTGACGGCGCCGGCTGGGATTCGGTCCCCCGCGCGGTGGCGTTGGGGCACATCGTACACACCGCCAACGGCCGGCCGGAATTGACCGCGGGGCCGCTCCGGCGAACCGGAACGGCCCCGCGAGACTCCGTGGGACACGGAGGCTGTTTGGCTCTAGAGCTTGGTGACGTTCTCCGCCGCCGGGCCCTTCTTGCCGGCGACCGTGTCGTACTCGACGCGGTCACCCTCGGCGAGCGAGCGGAAGCCATCGGACTGGATGGCGCTGTGGTGGACGAAGCAGTCCTCGCCGCCGCCCTCTGGAGTGATGAAGCCGAAGCCCTTGGTGTCGTTGAACCACTTGACAGTACCGGTGCTGCGCATGCTTTTTTCTCAACTACTGTGTAGGAGGTGCGGAAGTGCTTCCCGCCCCGAGCCCACGGAATTTCGCGGATACGTGCCGCCGCGAACGGCCGCCCCGCCGAACCGTCGGGCGTGAGCCCGGCGCCCCTTCGGAGCGTCACCTCCGACGAACGATGCCCCGCTGGGCATGCCGTCGACGGCTGGACTCGACCACGGCGGCCGAGCCTCTACGCACCCCACACTCCGCTTCTGCCCCCTCGCCGTCAATACCGCAGGCCCGCGAGCTGCGCCTGGCAGCGCCGCCTGTGGTCTCATGGCGGGCCCTTCCCGGCGCTCCCCGGAGTCCATATGCACCGAGATCTGTGCTTTGCGCCGGCCGTCGAATTGGCCCGGCGACTGGCCCGCGGCGAGCTCTCATCGCTCGAGCTGACGACGGCCTACCTGGCCCGGATCGAGGCGCAGAACGTGGGTCTGGGCGCGTTTGTGGCCGTGCTGGGTGAGCGCGCCCTGGCCCAGGCGCGGGCCGCCGACCGCAGCCTGGCGGCAGGCCGCTGCCTGGGCGCCCTGCATGGCCTACCCATCGCCATCAAGGACCTGTTCGACTTCCTGCCGGGGGTGCCCAATACCTTTGGCAGCCGGGTCTTCGAGGGCTTCGTGCCCGACCAGACCGCCACCTACGTGCGGCGCCTGGAGGACGCCGGGGCCGTGGTCCTGGGCAAGACCAACACCCCGGAGTTCGGGCACAAGGGGGTCACGGACAACCTGCTGTTCGGCCCCACCTCGACGCCCTTCGACCTGACGCGCAACGCCGGCGGCAGCTCGGGCGGCTCGGCCGCGGCGGTGGCCGACGGGCTCTGCGCCCTGGCACAAGGCAGCGACGCCGGCGGCTCCATCCGAATCCCCGCGGCGCACTGCGGCGTGGTGGGCTTCAAGCCCAGCTGGGGGCGCGTGGCGGCGGCCTACCGACCCGACGGTTTCTTGCACACGCCCGCGCTGCACGCCGGGCCCATCACCCGCACGGTGGCAGACGCCGCGCTGATGGCCTCGGTCATGTGCGGACCGGACGCGCGCGACCCACTCTGCCTGCCCGACGACGGGCTCGACTGGGCCGGCGCCTGCGCGCTGCCGGTGGACGGGCTGGTGCTGGCCTTCAGCCCCGACCTGGGCGGCTTCCCGGTGGACGCCGCGGTGAGCGACTGCGTGGCCCGGGCCGTGTCGGCCCTCGGCGACGCCGGCCTCGAAGTGCGTGAGCTCTCACCCGACCTCGGCGCCAGCCACCACGAGCTGACCGAGCTGTGGCTGCGCGAGATGGCCGTGCTCTACGCCGCCATGGCCGCCAACATGAAGCGCGACGGCGTCGACCTGCTGGGAGCCCATCGCGACGCGCTGTGCCCGGAGTTCGTGGAGCTGCTCGAGCGCGGCGAGGCCCTCAGCGCCGTGGAGGCCAAGCGCGATGACGTGCTGCGCACGCGCGTCTTCGACGGCTTCCAGGACGTGTTCGGGCAGGCCGACGTGCTGGCCTGCCCCACCGTGGCGGTGCCGCCCTTTCCCAACGCCGCCGACGGCTCGACGCTGGGCCCCTCCGAGGTGGCCGGCCAGCCCACCGAGCGCAGCATCGGCTGGTGCCTCACGCACCCGGTGAACTTCAGCGGCCACCCCGCCATCTCAGTGCCGGCGGGGCTCACGCCCGACGGCCTGCCGGTGGGCCTGGCCATCGTGGGCCGACGCCACGACGACGGGCGCGTGCTGGCCGTGGCCGCCGCGCTGGAGCGCGTGCGCCCGTGGCTCGGCAACCTGCCGGGGCTGCGCTGAGCGGCGCGCAGGTGAGCGCGGCGCGCGATTCAAGGAGAAGCCGCTGCGCCGGCAGGGCGCGGCTCGGGCGCTCCGTCGCAACACGCCCGGGCGCGCTTCAGTCCGGCTTCACGCTCAGGGTCGTCGTGCCCGGCGGCACCTCATGGGCGCTGCGCGCGCCGTCGGGCCAGCGCACCAGCAGTCGCGCGGCCGCCGGCTGCTGCCCCGCACCGGCCAGGCCGAACCAGGCCACGGGCGCCGACTGCGACAGGTAGCCCGCGCCCGCCGAGAGCTCCTGGGTCTGGCTGCGCCGGCCCTCCTGCTCCAGCGTGAGCCGCGCGCCCACGCCGGTGGGGTTGCCGGGTGGGCCCTGCAGGCGCACGGCCAGCATGTGCGCCTCGCGCCCGCCACGGCGCAGCAGCAGCTTGAGCGGCCCATCGTTCTGGCTCAGCGCGAGGTCGGGCCAGCCGTCGCCGTCGAGATCCGTCACCGCCAGGGCCTTGGCGTCGCCGGGCACCACCACGCCGCTCGCGTCGGCGCGCAGGGCCGTAAAGCCGCCGGCGCCGTCACCGCGCAGGGCCAGGCTCAGCCCGCCGTCCAGCCGACCCTGCTCGGGGTGCGGCGCGTAGCTGTTCTGCGCCAGCACCAGGTCCGGCAGGCCGTCTCCGTCCAGTTCGAGGAAGGCCGCGCCGAAGACGGGCGCGAGCTGCGCCATGACCGGCAGGGGCGAGAGGGCAAAGCGCCCGCTGCCGTCGTTGCTCAGCAGGGAGCTGTCGGGCGTGCTGGCCTCCAGCCGCCCCGCTGCCGCCAGCGCCTCGGGCGCAAACACGTCGCGCAGCGTGGCGTGAGCCCAGTGGGCATGGGTCGGGAACTGATCCGCCAGGAAGGGCAGCGCCGCCAGGAAATCCGTGCGCGGTCGCAGCGGATACAGCGTGTCGTCCACCCAAGCGGTCTCAGCGATGACCTCCACACCGCTGCCGTCGAGGTCGCCGTGGAAGAGCACGGCGGGCTGCCCGGGCACGGGCCGCGTGCGCGCGCCCCAGCCCAGGTTGCCGGCCACGCCGTCCAGGTCGCCGTCCAGGTCGGGATCGCCGAGGGCCACGCTGTTCCACCAGCCGGTGTGCCGGGCCAGCCCGGAGCTCGCGCCGGCGTCCGACAACCGGCCGCCCTGGTTGCGCCAGAGCCGGATGGGCCCCCACTCGTGGGCCACCAACAGATCCGGGTCGCCGTCATCGTCCACGTCGCTGAACGCGGCGCCGGTGACGCGACCGTGGGACGACAGCCCCGGCGCCAGCTCGTCGGCCGCGTCCACCAGGGTCCCGCCGTCGTTGCGCAGCAGGCGAGGGTGGCCACCCTCGGGCCAGCGCCCGGGCACCGAGCGCGAGCCCACGAACAGGTCGAGGTCGCCGTCGCCGTCGATGTCCGCCGCGGCGATCGACGAGCTGCTCTGTCGCGCGTCGGGCAGGCTGCCGGCCGGCGCGCGCGAGAACTGGCCCGCGCCGTCGTTCAGGTACAGGCGGTCGCGCAGCATGGACGAGCCCGGCTTGCACTCCACGCCGCCGCTGGCCACGTAGAGGTCCAGGTCGCCGTCGCTGTCCAGATCGAACAGCAGCGCGCCCATGTCCTCCTGGTAGTCGTCGTAGGAGAGGGCCTCGGGCGTCTCCAGCGCCAGGTTGCCGCCGCCGGTGCGCAGCAGCTGGGCCGCCTGCCCCGCCGGGCCACCCAGCAGCACGTCGTCGTCGCCGTCGCCGTCCACGTCGCCCACGGCCAGCGCCGGGCCCAGCTGCGACAGACGCGCGGGCAGCAGCGGCTGGCGCGCGAAGTCGTCGTAGGGCATCTCCGCCGCCACGGGACCCTGCATGGGACGGAACAGCGCCGCGGGAGCCTCGCCACCCGCGCCACCCGCGCCACCCGCGTCGCCCGCGTCGCCCGCGTCGCCCTCGCCATCCGCGCCGCGCTGGTCAGCGGGCTGCCGGATGCGCCAGGCCTTGTCGACCGAGAGCCCCGTCACGCGCTGGGTGCTGCCGCCGGGCCAGGACACCTCCAGGGCCTCGACCTGCTCGTGATCTCCGAGCCCGAAGTGCAGTCGCGGCTCGTGCCCGGCCATGAAGCCATGTGAGGGGTACAGCTCGCGCACCTGGCTGCGAGGCGCGCCGTCCGGGCCGCGCGTGGTGAGCGTCACGCGCGCGCCGATGCCGGCCGTGTTGGCGCCGCGCCCGGCCAGCTCGATGGCCAGCACGTGCCCGCCGACCGAGCGGTTCTCGAACAGCGCCACGGGCGCGTCGAAGTCGTTGCAGACCAGGTCCAGATCGCCGTCGCGGTCCAGGTCGCAGAGCGCCGCGCCGAAGCTCGCGGCCACGTGGTCCAGCCCCCACTCGGGGCCCACCGACGCGAAGCTCAACGCGCCCTGGTTGCGGAAGGCCAGGTTGGCCTCCGCCAGCTTGGGCTGATGCACCCAGTAGTCCCGCATGATGCGTTCGTGCCCCGCGGCCCCCGCCTGCATGTCGTAGGAGAAGAAGTCGCGGCTCATGCCGTTGGACACGAACAGGTCCAGCAGGCCGTCGTTGTCGAGGTCGCCGAAGAGCGTCGACCAGGTCCAGTCGCTGTGGGCCAGCCCGGCCGTCATGGCGGCCTCGGCGAAGCGCTCGGTGCCGGTGTTGATGTACAGCGCGTTGCGCACCATCTGGCGCGGCAGCGAGGCCTCCAGGAACCAGCGCGTCTCCGGCAGGTCGACCATGGTGGCCATGCGGCGCGCGTGGGTGCTGCCCGCCATGTCCGAGGCCAGCAGGTCCATCAGACCGTCGCCGTCCACGTCGCCCGCGTCGCTGCCCATGCTGAACCACGGCGTGTGCGGCAGGGCCGTGGGCGCCACGTCGACGAAGCTGCCGTCGCCCTGGTTCTGGTACAGCTTGTCCGGGCCGAAGAAGTCGTTGGACACGTACAAGTCGGGCCAGCCGTCCACGTCCGGGTCCCACCAGGTGGCCGAGAGCCCGAAGTGATTGCCGCTGATGCCCGCCTGGCTGCTGACGTCGCTGAAGCGTCCCTCGCCTTCGTTGCGGTAGAGGTGGTCGTACTGCCCCGCGGTGATCAGAGTGGTGGAGCCGTCGGGGCGCGTGAGCACGTCCGCCAGCTCGCGGCGCTGCTCGGGCACCCGCACCCGACCGTCCACCACCGGCAGCGACTCGGGCTGCTGCTGCGGCGGCACGAAGCTGTTGGTCAGCAGGAAACCGTCCAGGTCGCCGTCCAGATCGTAGTCGGCCAAGGCCAGCATGATGGAGGCGCCATGGAACGCCAGGCCCGCCGCGGCGGCGCCCTCTTCGAAGCGACCGTCACCCTGGTTCCAGTAGAGCCGGTTGGGCGTGTCGTAGCCGCACACGTACAGGTCGAGGTCGCCGTCGCCGTCCAGGTCGCCGAAGCTGGCCCCCCCGCCCCAGGCGTCAGCCACCAGGCCGGCCGCCTGCGTGATGTCGTCGAAGCGCAGCCCACCCAGGTTCTGGTAGAGCCGGCTGCCGCCGTGCGGGCGCGTGAACAGCAGCTCGGGCAGGCCGTCGCCGTCCGTGTCTCCCAGCGCCAGCCCGCCGCCCACCACCGAGTGCCCCAGCAAGTGGGTGTGCTGCTCGCCCGGCGTGAAGTGGTGCACGAAGTCGAGGCCCGTGCGCTCGGCCGGCAGCCTGGCGAAGAGCGC